>DASXRR010000123.1:0-21932 GCA_036506475.1 Chloroflexota bacterium | reverse complement strand
GTTTGGCGCTCGAGCTGGGCAACTACGCTAATGCTGCGACTCTGCTTGTCGAAAGCCTGACAGTAAGCCGCGAGTTGGGCGACCCTTCAAAGCTTGCCCTGGTGCTGGAGGCGTTCGCCGAGCTTTCAGCGGCCGGGATGCAGGCCGAGCGAGCACTCCGCCTGGCCGCCGCGGCGGAAGTCCTGCGAGAAGCCATCGGCCGCCCCCTTGCTCGTCCGGATCGGTTGCGGCGCACACAGACCCTCGCTCGGCGGCTGCTGCCCCGGGCGAAGCAAGCTTGCATTCGCGCCGAGGGTCGCGCGTTGTCGCTCGAGCAGGCATTAGAGGAGGCACTGGCAGCGGCGGACGCAATAGTGCCGGTGGTCGCGCCCAAAAAGAATTCCACAACGCACCCGCCGCGTCGCACACCAGCGCGGACATCGCCGGTGGCCTGATCGAGAACTACGTTGCCTGGGCAGGGAGTGACGCTAAAGATGCGGCCCACCTGGCTTTGCGACCTGCTCGACTCGTTGCATGATCGCGCCAGAAAAGAACGGCCGGCGCGCTAACCTGGCCGCTGCCAGCTCCCAGGCGGCGTCGGAGTACGCCCAGGCCGCTGCGCTTGCGACCAGCCGCTCATCCTCGACTATGCCGCAGTAGCGAAAGCCTTCGGCGTGCGCGGCGTGCCAGTCCTCACGCGTGAGCGGCACGCCGTTGGCCGCCCAGGCGGTATGCGCCAGCGCGTAGTCGGCGTTCTCGTCCAGCCAGCGCACGCGTTCGGTCGACACGGGCTTGAAGGTCTCGACGGTGCACGCGAGGTTACTGTGCGTCGGCAAGGAGCTGAGCGACCAGGGCGGTCCAGCCGGTCTGGTGGCTGGCGCCCAGGCCGGCGCCGGTGTCGCCATGGAAGTACTCGTAGAACGGGATGTGATCGCGCCAGTGCTCCGAGCCGAACAGCGCAACACCACCGTGGACCGGGCGCGCACCGTTCGGTCCGGCCAGAAATAGCCGCGTCAGCCGCGCCGACAGCTCGGCGGCGATCTGACGCAGCGTCATCAGCTGGCCCGAACCGGTCGGACACTCCACCACGAAGTCGTCACCGTAGTAGCTATGGAAGCGGTGCAGCGCCTCGATCAGCAGAAAATTGATCGGCAGCCACACCGGGCCACGCCAGTTCGAGTTGCCGCCAAAGAGATTCGTGCGCGATTCCGCCGGTTCGTAGTCGACAGTATGCCGGGCTCCGCCGAGCTCCAGCGTGAATGGGTGCGCCTGGTGGTACTTGCTCACCGAGCGTACGCCGAAATCGCTGAGAAACTCGGCTGGGTCGAGCATGCGCGCGAGCAGACGCTTCATACGGTGCCCACGCACCAGCGCCAGCAGACGCCTTTCACCGAGCCCTGGCTCATACCAGCGTGACACGAGACTGGACAGTTGTGGCCGGTTGGCCAGGAACCACTCGAGCCGAGCCCGGAAGCCGGGCACCTGCTCCAGCAATTCAGGTTCAATGGTTTCTACGGCGAGCAACGGGATCAGGCCGACGAGCGAGCGGACTTTGACGTTGCGCGTCTCGCCGCTGGGCGCGTGCAGCACATCGTAGAAGAACTCGTCCTCGTCGTCCCACAGCGCGAAGCCCTTGCCGCCAACGTTGTTCATGGCACTCGCGACATACAGGAAATGCTGAAAGAACTTGTTCGCGATCTCTTCGTAAGCGGTGTTATCGCGCGCCAGCTCCAGTGCGATCACGAGCATGTTCAGGCAGTACATGCCCATCCAGGCGGTGCCGTCGGACTGCTCGAGATGTCCGCCATCGGGCAGCTCGACACTGCGGTCGAACACGCCAATGTTGTCGAGTCCAAGAAATCCACCCTGGAAGACGTTCAAGCCGTCCGGATCCTTGCGATTCACCCACCACGTGAAGTTGAGCAGCAGCTTGTGGAAGGCGCTTTCGAGGAACATCCGATCGCCCCTACCCATGGTCGACTTCTCGATCTGATAGACGCGCCACACAGCCCACGCATGGACCGGCGGGTTCACGTCGTCGAACCCCCACTCGTACGCCGGCAGCTGCCCGTTCGGGTGCATGTACCACTCGCGCAACATGATCGACAGCTGGTCTTTGGCGAACTCCGGATCGAGCAGCGCCAGTGGCACGCAATGAAAGCCCAGATCCCACGCGGCGAACCACGGATATTCCCATTTGTCCGGCACGGACAGCACGTGGACCGTGTTGAAGTGCCACCACGCGGCGTTGCGTCCGCGTGTGTGCGCCTCAGGCGGCGGCGGACCGGCCGGATCGCCGGCCAGCCAGCGGTTGATATCCCAGGCGTAGACCTGCTTGGTCCACAGTAGTCCGGCCAACGCCTGACGCTGCACGCGCTGGGCGTCTTCGTTGAGCCTCTCCACACCGAACCCGTGCGCATAGAACGCATCAGACTCGGCGCGCCGACATGCGATCACGTCCTCGGCACCGTCCAGTCGACGCCGGGGTGCGGACAGCCGCAACACGACCTGCCGTGTCTCGCCAGGCGCCAGCAGCCAGACATATTCAGCCGAGGCCTTGGTGCCGACCAGGTCCGGATTGACACACTCCAGACGGCCATTGACCACGGCTTCGCCGATGCCATCTTTCACATACCGCGCCGCGTTGGGCACGCCCCACAGCGCCTGCGTGTTGGTTTCGTTGTCGGTGAACAGTAAGCGTGGCGAGCCGCCATAGCTGAGCCAGTACTCGCCCAGCGTAGGATGCTCCGCACCAATGAGTCCGGGCTCGACAGCGCACAGCGCCGGCTTGCGCTCGTCGATGCCCCATGACCAGGTGTTGCGGAACCACAGCGTCGGCAGCACGTGCAGCGGCGCCGGCTGCGGTCCGCGATTGGTCGCGCTGATGCGGATGACGATGTCGGTCGGATCGGCCTTCGCATACTCGACCTCGACGTCGAAGTAGCGGTCTTCGGCAAACACGCCCGTGTCGAGGAGCTCGAACTCGGGCTCCTCGCGGGTTCGTGCCGCGTTGCGCTCGAGCAGCTCCGCGTACGGAAAGGCGCGCTGCGGATACTTGTACAGCGCGCACATGTACGCGTGTGTCGGCGTGCCGTCGAGATAGAAGTAGTACTCCTTGACGTCCTCACCGTGGTTGCCCTGCGGCCCGCTGAGTCCGAACAGGCGCTCCTTCAGGATCGGATCACGCTCGTTCCACAAGGCCAGCGCAAAGCACAGCCGCAGCTGGTCATCGCACAGCCCGAGCAGTCCATCCTCGCCCCAGCGATACACGCGTGATCGAGCATGCTCGTGCGGAAAGAACTGCCAGGCATCGCCGTCCGCGGAGTAATCTTCGCGCACGGTAGCCCACTGGCGCTCCGCGAGATAGGTGCCCCAGCGGTGCCAGGGCACGAACTGCTCGACCTGCTGGGCGCCCTGCTCGCGGCTGGGGCGCGCTGCGACCAGCCCGCTGGCCAGGCGCGCGCGTTCGGGGTCGAGCGCCGCGTCCCGCACCTGATCCGGTACTCAGTCGCCGCGCGGAAACTCGAAGAAATACGGCGGCACATCGGAACCCACATCCAACTGAATCTGAGTGTGCTGGCTGAGCTGGATGTCGGCCGGATTGATCTGCGCGCGATCGCCGTTGACATAGACGATCACCGACCCCTGGGCCGGCCCAACCTGGTTGGCGCTGAGTGGCTGTTCCCAGATCGCAAAGAAGTCACCCAGGGTGAACGTGCGCCGAATTGGCGACTCGATGTGCACGACGCCATCCTCGGTGTGCGTATGGATCCAATAGAAGCACGAGCCATCTTCGACGAACGGTCCCGCCGCGCTCGCGGAGACCTGCCACGGCTCGCCGATGCCGACGCCGAACGGCACGAGCTGCTCCTCGCCATCGAAGAAGATGGCCAGGTGCACGTGCATGTGGACGATGGTCGACTCGAGTGCGTCGCACGAGATGCCGTTCACGGCGGGCATGGGCACGGCGACCGGCGCGGGTTTGCGCTGGCCCTGCGCCTGCGGCGCCCCAACTGACGTGGCTGTCGCCCTGATCGGCGCTGACGTCGGCGCAGGCGTCCGTGATGCGGCGACTTGCGGCGTCGGCCGCGTGGAGGTTAGCCCCAGCACGATTGCCGCACCCACGAGCATGGCCACGGCGATGACCAGCAGTGGCACCAGCACGCCTGGCCGCCGTTTCGCCACAGTCTCGGGCGAGGCGATTGTGTCGACGTTCGACGGCAGGATCTCGCCCCGGCGCTGTTCCACGGCCACTCTTTTACAGCAGGTTCAGCTCGCGTGCGAGCGCAACCACCCGTTCAGCGCTGCGCGCGAAGGGCAGGTCGATCATCTTGCCGTCGACCAGCAACGCGCCAACGCCGTTGCGCTGGGCCTCGTGCCATGCCTCGACGACACGCTGCGCAGCCGCGATTTCGTCGTCCGTCGGACGAAACACGGCGTTGGCAATGGGCACCTGCGACGGGTGGATGCACGATTTGCCGCTATAGCCCAATTTTCGGGCGGCCTCCGCCTCCTGCCGATACCCCTCGCCATTGGACACGTCGGTATACGCGCCATCAAACACACCCACACCCGCCTCGCCGGCCGCCAGCCGCACCTGCAGTTGCAACTGCCGCACCGCCCACACTTCGGAGCGATCGATGCCCAGCGGCTCGAACAGATCGCCCAGGCCCAGTTGCAGGCCGATGACCCGCTCGTCGGCGGCGGCGATGGCGGCGGCATTGCGCAGGCCGCGCGGCGACTCGATCGTGGCCAGGATGCCGACCCTCCGATCCCCTTCATGGCGCGCCAACATCTCCGCCAGCATGTGAATATCGTCTGCCGATTCCGCTTTGGGCAACGTCACCGAGTCCAGCGTCGGCAACGCCACGGCCTCGACATCCGCGGCGAAGTGGGGCGTGGCCAGGCCGTTGACTCGGACGGTCAGGTGATGATCGGTCTGGACAGTCCGCAAGAAGTCGGACACAAACGAGCGGGCGTCAGTCTTGCGCGGCTCGGCAACGGCGTCTTCGAGATCGATCGACACGGCATCGGCGCCGCTGGCGAGCGCCTTGGCGAACAGCTCCGGCCGCGAGCCGGGCACGAACAGCTTGCTGCGCATCACGGGCTGTCTTCAGCCAACACGACCATCGCGTCCGGCGGCAAGTACAGGCCAATGTGTGGTCCGCGCAGCTCGTCCGGCGCGTCCGCGCGAATCTCACCCTCCGGTGTTTCCAGCAAGTACTCGTAGGCGGAGCCGACATAGACAAACGACCTGATCGTCGCCGCGAGCACGTTGTCGCCTTCGCTCTGCGTGCGAAACGCGATCCGTTCCGAGCGCACGGCCAACAGTACCGGGTCGCCTTGAGAAAAGCTCTGGGCGGCCACCGTCGACGTCACTACCTGCCCGGTGCCACGCAGCCGCACCCGCAGTGCGCTCGTGGTGGTCTCGGCGACGACGCCATGCAGCATCGACGTCTGCCCGATGAAGTCGGCCACGAAGCGCGACGCCGGCCGCTCGTAGATCACTTTGGGCGGCGCGTACTGCAGCAGATTGCCTGACGCCATTACCGCGACCATATCGGAGATAGCCAGCGCCTCGGCTTGATCGTGCGTGACGTATACCGCCGTGATGCCCAGGCGCTTCTGAAAGTCGCGCAGCCAGAAGCGCGCCTGCTCGCGCACCTTGGCGTCTAGATTCGACAGCGGCTCGTCGAGAAGCAGCACTCGCGGCTGCGCGACGACGGCTCGCGCGAGCGCGACCCGCTGCTGCTGGCCGCCCGACATCTGAAACGGATAGCGCTGCTCCATCCCGCGTAGTCCCACCAGCTCGAGCACTTCGCCAATCCGGCGACGCACTTCGGACTGCGCCACCTTCTTGAGGCGTAATCCGAACGCGAGATTGTCATAGACGGTCATGTGCGGCCACAGCGCGTAGCTCTGAAAGACCATGCCCAGATTGCGCCGCTCCGGCGGCAGGACCGTCCGCCGCGCCATGTCGGTCAGGACTGCCTCGCCGACGGTAATCCGGCCACCGTCCGGCTCTTCGAGTCCGGCAATGCAGTTCAGCGTGGTCGTCTTGCCACACCCCGACGGGCCGAGCAGCGTGACGAACTGACCTTCCTCGATCGTCAGCGAGATGTGATTGACGGCATACACGTCGCCGCCCTCGCGCTCGTGCGACTTGAACGTCTTGACCAGGTCCTGGATGACCAGGTCCTGGTTAGCCATGCAGGCGCGCGCCGAGCAACCGCTGGCTCACCAACAGGACGACAAACGTAATCGCCAATTGCACCGCCGACAGCGCGGCGACCGGACCGGAGTTCCCCTGCCGCCACAGCTCGATCATCGTCGTGCCGATGACCTCCGAGCCACGAGCAAACAGAAACAGCGCGCTCGAATACTCCTTCAGGAAGCTGATGAACAACAGCACGAAGCCCGACAGCAGCGCCGGCTGCAGGATGGGTAGCAGAATCGCGCGCATGGTGTGCAGCCAGCCCGCGCCAGCGACGCGCGCGGCTCGGTCCAGCTCCGGTGAAATGCGCAGCACCGAGGGTGACACCGCGCCGTAGCCCAGCGGAATGAAGCGCATGATGAACGCGATGGTCAGCGCAAAGAGCGTATTGCGAATGCCGCCGATGCCGGGCAGGAGCAGAAATGCCCACAGGAAGCCGATGCCGACAATGATGCCCGGAATTGCACGTGGATAGAGCGCGAGATAGGCCAGGACGCGCCGACCGGGAAAGTCGGAGCGACTGATGACCAATGCGCACAGTGCGATGAACAGGATGCCGATCGCGCCGCCGATCGCGGAGATGAGCAGAGAATTGGTCATGCTGCGCACGTAGCTCGGCTCGCCGAACAGCTTGCTGTAGTTGTCGGTGGTGAGCAGCTCCAGCGGATTCACCAGTGGGCTGAGGAACGAAGTCGCCGATTGGGCGACGATACCCAGCAGCGGCATCACTACCGCCAGTAGCGCGTACAGCGCAACGAGCGCTGCCAGTGGCCAGCGCAAGTTGCCGAGGCGCAGGACACGACCGCGCGTCGCCCTGCCGCCCACCGTCACAAAGCGGCGCTCCTGGCCGGTGACCCGCAGCTGCAGCCAGACCAGCCCGGTGATGACCAGCAGCATCATCACCGAGATCGCCGCGATGCCGCCGTAGTCCGTTTGGGCGCCCACCAGGCCGAGCTTGTACAGATATGACGCGAGGACCTGGATGCCGACCGGGCTGCCCAGCACCAACGGAATCGACAACAGCTCGATCGACGAGACCAGGGTGAGCAAGGTGCCGTAGGCGAGGGCCGGCCTGAGCAAGGGCAGCGTGACCGCGCTCAGGACCTTGAGCGGGCCGGCGCCGGCGATGCGCCCGGCATCCTCCAATTGCGGGTCGGTGAGGGCCAGCGAGCCGATGGAGTACAGGTACGTGTACGGAACGAAATACACCGCCGCGACGAGCGCGATGCCGCCGATGGTGTACAGCTCCCATGTCGGGAGCCTGAGGTTGGCGCGCAGAAACAGGGTGGCAAACCCAGATGGTCCGTAGACGATCGCCCAGGCGAACGCGAGCACCAGGGGCGAGACGTAGAACGGCACCAGTACCACGTTGTGCAGCAGCCCGCTTGCTGGGACATCCGTCCTGGTCAAGATCACCGCCAACAGCGTGCCAATCGTCACCGCCAGGATCGTCGTGACGATGCCGAAGGCGAGGGTGGTGCCGAGCGTGGCCCAGAACTCCGCGCTACTCAGAATGCGCGCGTAGTTGCCGGGCGTGAGCTGGCGATTGGCCTCGTACAGCGGCCGATCGAGCACACTCTGCAACACAATCGGCAGCAGTGGAAAGATGACCAGCGCCGCCGCCAGTAGCGCGAGCAGCCACTGCACCGGCCGGTCCCACGAGATCGCCCGTGGCGGTGCGGTGCTGGTAGCGTCGGCCCGCGCTGCTACCGCCATGCGCGCCCCACGTCCGACGGGTAATCGCCTCGCCCCTCACGGGGAGAGGCCGCGCGCAGCGCGGGTGAGGGGTTGCCCCTCACCCCAGCCCTCTCCCCCACAGGGAGAGGGAGCAAAGCGCAATCGCCAGGCTCATCAGCGGCCGAGGGCGGTCTTCATCTTGGTTCGGAAGTCTTCGCGCTTGGTCGCGTCGGCCAGGTCTGGGTCGAACGAAAAGAAGGCCAGGTTCTGCTCGCCGACCTCGGCGGACAGCTTCGAGAGGTGCGCTTTGGCCTGGTCGGCAACGTCCGTCCGATAGGCAGTCAGGCCGCCGTTGGCAAAGGCCAGCTGGCCCGTCGAAGACATGATGAAGTCCATCATCAGCTTGGCCGCGTTAGGCGCTTGCGCCTTCTTGGTTACGCCCATGCCGCGCACGATGACTGGCGTCCCGTCGCCGATCATTGCCCAACCGAGCACCTCTTGCGCCTGCGGGAAACGCGGCAGCACCGAGATCGTCGACACGAAGTAGCCAATCAGCGTCTCGCCCGCCAGGGTCGCGTCGACCATACGGCCAGCCGACGACTCCAGCTTGGGCTTCGTCTTGCCTATCGCCGAGAGCGTGGCGAGGGCCTTGTCCTGGCCGACCTTCTTGGCCCAGAACCAGTTCGCGGCGAAGCCGGTGGCGTTGGTCTCTTCGTAGCTGACGATCTTGCCCGGCGAGAACTTCGCCGCGTCCATCGTCGCCATGTCGCCCAGCTCGGCCATCGTCTTCGGCGGCTGCTGGAGGAGCTTCTTGTTCCAAATGAACACCATCGGGTCGGTCGAGGCGGTATAGATGCTCGGCGCGAGCTTGGTGAACGCCGGCACCTTGCCGTCTTCGGGCGACTTGTACTCGGCCAGCTCACCCTTCTTGATGAAGTCCTGCCAGCCGTCCGGGCCCGAGCTGATGATCATGTCCGCCGTCCGCGCACCGCCTGCGCTCTCGGAGTAGTAGCGCTCGAAGACCTCGTACGCACCCAGATCGAGCGCCTCGACGTCCAGCCACGCGTAGCGGGTCTTGAAGTCGTCCAGGACGGGCTTCCAGTTGTCCTTGGACATGATCGAGTACACGAGCAGCTTCTGCTCTTTCTTGGACGCTTCGACCGTGTCGGCGTAATTGGCGGGGTAGTAATCCGGCCAGCCACCGGCCGTCGGCTTCGCCCCTGCCGCGGCCGGTGCCGAGGTCGCGCCGGCGGGCGCGATGGTGGGCTTGGCTTGCGCCACAGGCGCCGCCGTCGGCGTGGGCTGCGCGCCACCCGCGCAGGCAGCGAGGAGTCCCGTCGCGCCCGCGGCCAGCAGGCCCAGAACGGCACGCCGCGTCAATTGGTTGGCCATGGTTGTAGACAACACCCCTTCTGCACAAAAACCTAGCACGTAACGAACCCGACGTATGTGTCACCGACCCGAAGCCTGGTGGCAACCCGGCGTTGGAGCGTTCCACCTCTGGCGTTAGTCGGAAGTGCGTGAACGTACTGGACGAGTAGTCAGATTTTGAGCAGGCGGCGGGCGTTGCCGTTGAACATCTTCTCTTTGTCTTCGACGGACAACGGGACAGCCTCCATCCAGCGCATGCCGGGCAGGTTCTCGACAAAGGGCCAGTCGACCGAGAACAGGATGCGGTCGACGCCTAGCTCGAGCAGCGCGCACAGCAGCGCTGGGGTCGAGAAGTGCCCGCTGGTGGTGACGTAAAAGTGGTTGACGAAGGCGTCTTTGAAGGCGACGGGCTTGTTGCCCGGCCGCTTCAGCGCCTCATCCATGCGGTCGACGAGAAACGGCAGCGCCTCGCCCATGTGGCCAAGGATGATCTTCAGCTTCGGATACGCGTCGAATAGCCCGCTCAGGATCAGGCGCATGGCCTGGTTGGCGGTGTCGATCGTGTAGCCCCAGGCCGCTGAATTCAGGAACGGGAAATCCTCGACGTAGTCGGCGTAGTAGGCCTCGACCATCTTGGGATGCGGTGGCCCAGGATGAAGGTAGATTGGAACGTCGAGCTGCTCGGCGCGCGCGAAGATCGGCCAGAACGTCTGGTCGTCGTGGAAGCGCTCGCGTGTGCGGCCATGGATCATGGCGCCCTTGAAGCCCAGGCGCGTGACCGTCCGTTCCAACTCGCTCGCGGCTTTCTGCGGGTCGGTGGTGGGCAACGCCGCGAAGGCGGCGAAACGCTCGGGGTTGCGGTCGACGGCGTCATGCAGGCGGTCGTTGACCAGCGTGGCCAGTTCCACCGCCGTTTGTGGTTCCAGTTGTTGCAGCGGCGAAGGCGCATGCGAGATGACCTGCAGGTCGATGCCCGCCGCGTCCATCTCCGCCAGCCTGAGGTGGCCAAGGTCCGTCAGGCGCTCCTGCAAGACCGCCACCGCCCGCATCCCAGTTTCCGGGCCGTGGGCCATGACCGCGGGGTCGGTGTAGTGCTCCTCGAGGGCGATCACATACGGCTTCATACGGATCGCCATCGTATGCCTGCCGACCCGCGGAACGGCTCGACCTACTCTTCTCCGCCTTTCGTGCCGGCCGCGCGCGCAGCGCCAGGACCGCTCAGACGGTCAGGTCGCGGAGTGCAGGTTGCCGTACGGATAATCGTGCAGCACTGGCCAGACCGCGTCCTCGGGCTGAGCGGCGACCGCGAGCGCAGAGGTGAGCCTGGTCAAGTAGGGGCGTAGTGGGAGCGAGACGCGGAAGCGCGACGGCTTCGCAGACAGGTCGCGGCGAGCCTGCCGCGTGATCAGCGCCAGCTCGCCGTCCAGCATGGAGCGTCGAGTGTTCGAAGACATGTCCCCAGCATCAGCCATGCGCGGCGGCCTAGCATCCGACAAATGTCGGGACTGCGGCCTGGCCGACAGGCCAGGTCGCCATTCGCGGTACCCAACTACCGCACGTACTTCATTGGCAACGGCGTCGCGCAATGTGGCAGCTGGCTGCTGCGAACGACGCAAGCCTGGCTCGTTCTCGAGCTGACCGGCTCGCCCGCCGCGCTGGGCGTGGTCACCGTCGCCCAGGCACTGCCGGTCACCATCCTGACCCTGTTCTCTGGCGTCATGATCGACCGCACGCACACGCGCCGACTGATGGTCGCGGTGCAGGTGGTGATGTGCCTGCAGGCGACCATCCTGGCCTGGCTGACCCTGACCAGCCAGATCCAATACTGGCACCTGATCATTCTGGCCACAATGATGGGCGTCGCCAGCGCGGTCGACTTCCCAACCCGCTCGGCGATCGTCAGCGAGCTGGTCGAGCCCGCTCTGGTCGGCAACGGCATCGCCCTGAACAGCGCGCTCAACAGTGGCGCGCGCATCATCGGGCCTGGGCTAGGCGGGGTGATGATCGCCGTGTGGGGCAGCGGCGTGTGCTTCGCCATCACCGCCGTCGCGTACGTCGCCGCCACGGCCGGCTTGCTGCTGCTGCGCAGCGATCAGTTCCACCCCAAGCGCATGGCGCCGCGCACCGCGCTGTTCCGCCAGCTTGCCGAAGGCGTGCGCTACTCGTTCAGTACGCCGTCGCTGGCGATCAATATGGTCCTGGCCGGCTTCTACGGCACGTTTGCGTACAACTGGGCGCTGGTGCTGCCGCTGATGGCGCGCTTCGCACTCGATAGCGGCGCCGAGGGCTTCGGCGCGCTCAACATGGCGATGGGTATCGGCTCGACCATTGGCGCCTTCGCCCTGGCCACGCGCTTGAAGGCGTCGATGCGGCTGCTGCTGAGCTCGGCCGCCCTGTTCGCCGGCTCGATGATCGTGCTCGGGCATGCGCCCAACCTGCCCGTCGCGTTGGCGATGCTGGTCGGCACGGGCATCCTGAGCGTGTCGTTCAACGCGACCAACAACACCCTGCTGCAGATCGAAGCGCGCGAGGAGCTGCGTGGCAGGGTGTTGTCGCTCTATATGTTCCTGATGGTCGGCTCGACGCCCTTCGGCAGTGCCATCACTGGCTTCGTCGCCAACACGTTCGACGTGCGCCTGGCGCTCCAGATCAACGGCGCGCTCTGCCTGGGCGGCTTGGCCGTGGCAGCCGTGTTGCTGCGCCGCCGCTCAGCGGTCCGCGCGTAACTGGTACAAGCTCCGCTGTGCCGCGCATCACCCAGATCACCGACAAAGCCACGCTGCCGCCCGAGCGGCATGCGGAGTTCGACGCCATCGTCGAGGTGCTCCACGCCGTCCGAGGCCCGTTCAGCATCCTGATGCACAGCCCCGGCCTGGCTCTGAAGGTCATGGCAGCTGGCGCCCACGTGCGCCTGCACTCGACCCTTTCTCAGCCCGAGCGCGAGCTCACCATCATCGCCGTCGCACGCGAGAAGGACGCCGACTACGAGTGGGCAGCACATGTGGCCACCGGCCGTAAAGCCGGCCTGCGCGAGGAGGCCATCGAAGCCGTGCGCAACCGCTCGGACGTGTCCGGGCTTGCGGACGACGAGCGGGACATCATCAGCTTCGTCCGCCAGCTGCTGCAGCGCAATCGCGTCGAGCAGTCGTTGTTCGATGCGCTCCTGCAGCGCCATGGCGAGCGGTGGATGGTCGAGCTCGCAGCGACGGTCGGCCAATACCAGTACATCTCGGCGATCAACACCACGTTCGATCTGCAGCCCGCGCCGGACGCCGATCGTCTGCCGGTGTGATGTTCGACCTGGTGCTGCAGGGCGGAACCGTCGTCGACTCCGCCCAGGGTCTTCACACCGTGCACGACGTGGCCGTCGAGGCGGGCAAGATCGCCGCGCTCGCCCCAGCCATTGGCCGTGAACAAGCGCGCCAGGTCGTGGACCTACGCGGGCGCATCGTGACGCCCGGTCTGATCGACCTGCATACCCACGTGTTCGATGGCGTTTCGGGCAACGGCCTGCATCCAGATCTGGCGGGCGTGCGGGCGGGGGTGACGACGGTGGTCGACGCAGGCAGTGCCGGTGCGGCGACCTTCGCGGCGTTTCCAAAGTACATCCTGCCCAACTGCGCGACCGAAGTCCTGCCGTTCCTGCACATTGGCCAGACCGGCCTGGCCACCACCCCGGACGTCTTCGCCGAACGCAGCATCGATCTCGATGCCACCCTGCGCGTGCTCGAGCACCATCGCGGGCTGATTCGCGGCATCAAGGCGCGCATGGTCTCGCCGGCGCTCGAGATCTTCGGCATGGACATGCCCCGGCTGGCCAAGCGCGCTGCCCGTGAAGGCGGCGTGCCGTTGATGGTGCACATCGGCGATACCGAGAAGCGCTACCGACCCGAGGTGATTCGAGAGCTGTTGCCGCTGCTCGAGCCGGGCGACATCGTCACCCACCTGTTTACCGCCAACCCAGGTGGCGTGCTCGATGGCAACGGCACGTTGGTGCCCGAAGCGCGCGAACTGGTCGACCGCGGCGTGTGGCTCGACAGTGCGCACGGGCGCCTGAACTTCGGCTTCGACGTCGCCCGGCGGGTCCTCGATCAGGGCCTGGTGCCGCACTGCATCAGCACCGACCTGACTATCCCCGGCCGCTTGCAGTCCGTGCACAGCCTGGTCGAGATGATGGCGCGCTTCCTGGGCCTGGGCTTCTCGCTGGACGAGGTGGTGCGCATGTGTACCGTCAATCCCGCGCGCGTGCTCGGCGAATCTCAGCGCCTCGGGAGTTTGGCCATTGGCCGCCAGGCTGACATCTCCGTCCTGGAGCTGCACGAAGGCGCCTGGACGGTCTACGACACGCTGCGCCAGCCCCTCTCCATCACCCAGGCCCTGGTTCCCGTGCTGGCCATCAAACGCGGCCAGCTCTACGAACCCGAGTGGGGCCCGCACGAGTGGGGTTGGCTGCCGCCTCCCGCCTAGCCGCCCCGCCCCTCTGGGGAGAGGGAGTGACTTGACCGCCGCACCCTTCGTAACGCCTCGCCCCCTCTGGGGAGAGGCCGCCGCAGGCGGGTGAGGGGCCGCCCCCCAACCCTCTCCCCGCCGCGGGAGAGGGAGTAGCCGCTGAGCCGCATCGTTCGCAACCCTCGGGACGATCCTCCTGAAAAAGATGATCTGCTATGAGACGATCCGCTAGACTATCGTCTAATGCAGAACCGCTGGCTTGCATTGGTCGTGCTCTGTTTGGGCACGCTCATGATCATCCTCGACTCGACCATCGTGAATGTGGCCTTGCCCTCGATCCAGGCCGACCTGGGCTTTTCGCAGGCTAGCCTGACCTGGGTCGTCAATGCCTACCTGATCCCCTTCGGTGGGTTACTGCTGCTGGCAGGCCGAGTGGGTGATTTGCTCGGTCGCAAGCGCATTTTCATTGCCGGCCTGGCAGTCTTCAGCGCGGCCTCGCTGCTTTGCGGCATCGCTAGCTCGCAAGAGCTGCTCATCGCCGCGCGGTTCATCCAGGGCGCAGGTGGAGCGATGACCTCAGCGGTGGTCCTGGGCATGATCGTGACCATGTTTCCGGCGCCGGCGGAACGGGCCAAAGCGATCGGCGTGTATAGCTTCGTCGCCTCGGCTGGCGCCTCGCTCGGCCTGCTCCTGGGTGGCGCGCTGACCCAGACCATGAGCTGGCACTGGATCTTCTTCGTCAACCTACCGATCGGTCTGGCCACCGCGCTGTGTGCCCTGCGGCTACTGAAGCCCGAGACCGGTACTGGCCTCAAAGCCGGAGCAGACATCCCAGGCGCCCTAGCTATCGTCGCAGCGTTGATGCTCGGCGTATACACGATCATCGGGGCCAGCAGCTACGGCTGGGGCTCCAGCCATACGCTTGGCTTCGGTGCACTCGCAGCCGCCTTGCTCATCGCCTTCGTCGTCCGACAAACGACGGCCAATAACCCACTCGTGCCGCTGCGCGTCTTCAGGTCGCGCACGCTCTCGGCGGCCAACGTGGTCCAGGCATTGATGGTCGCCGGCCTGTTCAGCATGTTCTTCCTGGGCGCGCTCTACCTGCAGCAAGTGCTCGGCTTCAACGCCGTCGGCGTCGGCCTGGCATTTCTCCCGGTGTCGCTGGGCATCGGAGTGCTCTCGCTGGGCGTCTCAGACCGCGTCATCGTGCGCTTTGGAGCGCGCTCGGCGGTTCTGCCCGGACTCGGCCTGATCGTCACCGGCCTGGTGCTATTCCAGCGCGTGCCGGTCAACGGCGACTATCTACGCGACCTCTTCCCGGCGATGCTGCTGCTGGGCGTCGGCGCTGGCCTCGCGTTTCCTGCGCTAGCCACGCACGCCATGGCCGAGGTGAGCGCCAACGACGCTGGTCTGGCCTCGGGTCTGTTCAACACGACCCAGCAAGTCGGCGGTGCGTTCGGACTGGCCGCGCTGGCCACCTTCTCCACGTCGCGTACCGGCAATCTGCTGGCCGGCGGCGAGCCGCTGGCCGCGGCGCTGACCGGCGGCTATCACCTGGCCTGGGCGATCGGCGCCTTCCTGGTGCTCGGCGCGCTGCTGCTGGCGTTCGCGCTGCCGCGCAACCGCGCCGGCGCTGGCGCGCGGTTAGTCAACTAGAACTGACTGGACCTCGCCCACCGGCAAGCGCAGCCAGGTGCGGTGCGGTCCGGTACGTCTTCGAGCAGAGTGGTGACCTGGCTCAGGTCGTCGCTATCCGGACCCACACCCATAGAGAACTCGACGCTCGCGACCACGCGATAGCCGCCTTCAGCGCTCTGAGTGGCCGAGCTGACCTCGTACGGGTGCTGGATCTTGACCTCTTCGGCGTGCAGGCCGCATGGGCAATCGGCGGGCAGCCTGGTCGTGTCATGGGTGATCTCCGAACACTCGAATGTTTTCGTCTCGATGCCGTCACCGTAGTTCCAGCGGTACCGGATCGGCCAGACGTGCAACCTGACCATGACCGTGCCCGGGTCCATGAACTCGCACCCGGCGAAGGCGCCGGTGGCATCGAAGGCTGGCCATCCAGCCAGAACCGGGCGTACGTCGCCACCACGCCCGCGACCGTCGGGGTGGTCCGAATCCAGTAGGTCGGTACAGTCATCTCGCTTGGCGGAATGATCAGCGGCCCGTCGCCGCACGACTCGGGACCGATCGGCCCAGGCGCGCCGTCCGAGTCCGGCGCGGCGCCGTCCGCCCAGAACGTGACGCGCTCCGTGCCGCGGCGGGTATTGGCCCAGCCGGAGCGTTCCGAGCGTGCAGTGATACCCGTACGTCGGCCGCTGATGCCGACTGTACGGCGCGTCGACTGGAACTGACCATCACCGCCTGGCGGCCGGGGTGGCGTGTCCTCGGCGAATGAGATCGGTGCCGGCGTGGAGCCGGATTGTGCTGCTGGTGCCGCCGCTAGCCCGAGCTGGACGGTCGTCGGTGCGGCGGCCGGCAGCGGCGTCGGCGCGCCGGTCTCGCTCGGGTGTGGTCGCCGGCTGGTCCGAACGCCGCACCAGGACCAGCGCTGCGAGCACCACCACCACACCAACTAGCAGGACGCCGGCGGCGACCGGCCAGGCGACGGGTTGGCGGTCGTTCTCCCCGCCGTCGGGCGCGCTGCTCGTCGCCTCTGTGCCTGACGCACTCATGCCCGAACTGGGCAGGATCATGGCACCAGCAGTGCCAGAACCTTTAGCGCGTGGCGCTTTCATCATTCGGCGCGCAGGGCATCGGTCGGCTGCAGCCGAGCGGCGTGGAGGGCGGGATAGACGCCGAAGAACAGACCGACGGCGGCCGAGACGGCGAACGCGACGGCGACAGAATCGACGCCGACCAGAGGCGCGATGCGTTCGCCGCCGGGGATCGGCAGCAGGCCACTCATGCCCAGGCGGCCGACCGCCAGCGCAATGCCTACACCACACGTGATCCCGACGCAGCCGCCCAGGACGCTCACCACGGTCGACTCCGTAAGGAATTGAAGAAGGATATCGAGGCGCCGCGCGCCGACCGCTTTGCGAATACCAATCTCGCGCGTGCGTTCGCGGACGGTGATCAGCATTGTGTTCATGATGCCCACGCCACCGACGAACAGCGAAATCGACGCGACCGCGCCGAGCAACAATGTGAACGTCCCGGACACCTGAGCGATCGAGCGCAGAATCTCCTGCTGACTCTGGACCGTGAAGTCGTCGCGCGTGACCTGGTGCCGCGTCCGGAGTAACACACCAATCTGCGCCATCACCTCCGCCATCTGCCGTTCCGAGGCGACCTGGACATTGATCGTGGCAACGGCGATCTCCCCACCCGGCGTGCGCCGTGCCTGCAGCTGGGATTGCACCGTGGTCAGCGGCATGAACACGAGGTCATCCTGGTCGCCTAGACCGCCGGCGCCTTTTGCCTCCGTGACGCCGACGACCCGCAACACCGTACCGGCGTGATTGCCCGCCGTTGCACGCAACGTCTGGCCAACCGGATCAGTCGAGCCGAACAGTTTGCGCGCCACGGTCGAGCCGAGCACGATGACTGAGGAACGCTCGTCGACCTGCTGGGCCGTGATCCATGAGCCGGCAGCGGTCCGCGCGTTGCGCACGCTCGCGTAGTCCGCGGTGACCCCGCGTACGAAGGTCGAGTAGTTCGTGCCGTTGGCGACGAGCTGCACCTGCCCGCCGGTCTCGGGCGCGACCGCGCCGACGCCCGGCAGCCGGCGCACTGCGTCCGCGTCGTCCAGCGACAGCGTTGGCGACGATCCCGCGCCACCCTGGATCGTGCCGCTCGTTGTCGAGCCCGGGCGCACGAACAGCAAGTTCTTGCCCATGCTCTCGATCTGCGCGGTGATCTGCGCCTGCGCACCTTTGCCGACCGCCGTCAGCGCGATCACCGCCGCGACGCCGACGATGATGCCGAGCATGGTCAGGGTCGTGCGCAGCTTGTTGCCGCCGAGTGCGCGCAGCGCAACGCGAACGGCAATCACGGCGCGACGCGGCGCACGAACACCGCGCCGCCGCCCGGGCCCGGAGCCTTCACGTCGTCGGCGCCGAAGCTGACTACCTCCCGTTCGCCGCTGGGCGCAGCGCCTGAGGCGACCATGAGAGACGCAGGCGCGCGCACCAGCTCGCCTTCCTGCACGCCGTCGACGATTTCCGTGAGCTCGTCGGCGCTGATGCCCGTCTTGACCGGACGCCGCGCCGAACTGCCGTCGCTGCCCACGACGTCGACGAATGCGCTGTCGCCGACGCGTTGGACGACGGCGCTCGGGACCACGAGCGCCGCGGCTTGCTGCGCCGTGGTGATCCTGGCCGTCGCCGTCAAACCGACCGGTAACTGCTGCCCCCGTGCGTCGAGGTTGAGCGTAGCCGAATAGGTGACGACGCCCTGGTTGGAGCTGCCGGCCGGGCTCACGTTGCGCAGCGTGCCCTGAAACTCCTGGCCGGGCAGCACGTCGAAGGTGATCGTGGCCGGCTGGCCGGCGCGCAGCTTGTGCGCATCGGCCTCGGGCACCGAGACGTCCACTTGCAAGGTCGACAGGTCGACCAGCGTCACCGCGCTCGACGACGTGCCGCCGCCTGCACCGCCGACGGCGTCGCCAACGCTGACGCCGACCGCCGCGACGACACCTGCGAATGGTGCCACCAGCCGCGTGTGCTCGAGCTCGGCGCGCGCCTCGTCGACGCCGAGCTGCGCCTGGCGCAGGGACTCCTGGTCGCGCGCGATCTGCATTGGGTCACCCTCCGACTTGGCGAGCGTGGCTTGGGCTGCTGCCAGCGCGCTCTCGGATGCGGCCATGTCGACGGGCGACGCGCCCTCGAGTACCTGATCGAGCTTCGCGCGGGCACTGGCGACGCCCAGCCGCGCGCTCGCGACCGCGGCTTGGGCAGCTTGCACATCGTTGGCGGTACCCACGTTCAGCGACGCCAACTTGGCCTCGGCCGCCTGGACGTTGGCACGCGCGGTCTCGAGCGCCGTCGAGGCTGCCGTGTGCTCCGAATCCGACGGGCCATCGACCAGCGCCTGACGCCTGGCCTGAGCGGTGGCCAGGCTTGCCTTCGCGGACTCTAGTGCGCTCTGGGCCGACGTCAGGTCAGCGGGTGATCCGCCACCCTGGTCGAGTTTTCTCCGCGCAGCATTCGCGTTGGCGAGTGCGGTGTCGTACGCCGCCTGGGCGGCGCTGAGCTCTGCGGGTATCTTCGCCACCGCTTGGGCCTGATCGAGTTTGCGCTGGGCCGACACGAACGCCAACTGCGCGGCATCAACTTCCTTCTGGGCGCTGAGCCTGCTCCACGAGTCCGCACCGTCCAGTAGCTTGACTTGCTGTTCAGCACCAACGACCTCGGCGCGAGTCGCCTCGATGTGCGCCTTGTTGGTCTGGCACTCAGCGGAGCCACTGCCTTTCTGGTCGCACGTTTGCTCGGCCGTCTTGTTGGCTGCACCGAGCGCTGCCTCTTGCGCGTCGAGCGTCGCGCGCGCTCGAGCGAGGTCCGCGGAGGTCTGGTCGAGGCGCTGGTGAGCAGCGTGGAGCTTGGCGGCGCTCGCCGACACGTCCGCTTGCGCGGCCGCGACTGTTGTGGGCAGATTGGCCGCGGCCCGCGCTTGCTCGAGCCTGGTCGTGGCGGTGGCGAGCTCGGCCTGAGCGGCGGCGTTGGCGGCTTGAGCCGAGGCGATTTCCGCGTCCGAGCCGCCGGCGCGCATCTGCTGGAGGCGCGCTTCGGCGGTGCGCACTCTGGTGTGAGCGTCGATCAGGTCTGTCTCGGCGGCACTGAGCGCCTCGGGTTTCGGACCGGCCTCCAGGTCCTCGAGCTTGGCCTGGGCGGCCAACAGCGTATTCCGTGCTGAGTCCACCGCTGCCTGCGCCGATGCGAGATCAGCCTGGACTCCGCCGCCCTCGAGCGTGCGCAGTCTGGCCACGACCTGCTCCGCCGTTGCCTGCGCCGAGGCATACGCCGCCTGAGCCGCCTCCAGATCGGCCTGGGTCGGACCGGCTCTGAGTGCGTCGAGTTTGGTCGTTGCCGCCTGCAGTGCTGCCTGGGCGGCCGAGCGCTCCGCTGGACTCAATCCGGCTTGTGTCTGCGCCAGTTTCAGCTGCGCGTCGGCTAGCCGCGACTGCGCCTCGGCCAGTTTCCGTTGGAGCGCGTCGGTATTCAAACTGGCCAGCGCCTGCCCAGCCGCGACCTGATCGCCCACTGCTACGTCAATCGATTCGACGTAGCCAGCCGTACGAAACGCCAGCTTCGCCTGGCGCGTGGCGGATACGTTCCCGGTGGTCGAGACGGTCGCCGCGATCGGCCCTCGAATCACTGGCAGCGTGGGTGCCCGCTGGCCGGTTTCAGCTTGTTGAAAGACCCGGCTGCCGACCGCCGCCACGACGCCCACCGCAACGAAGAGTCCCAACGCGCACAACCCCAGAGTTCGCCGCTGCACCTGCCCAAACCGAGGCCAAGCCGAAGTAGCCGTAGACATTCCGCTCGCCATGGTGCCCACGCGATGTGAAGAACCGATGAAGACGCGCTCGACCGGTGGCCACCGTCCTTCAGGATGACAGGCGCGCCGCCGGCGTGGAACGATCACCGCCCGAAGGGAGCCACCACGCAGTTATGGCAATCTTTGAACGCGACGGCGTCGCGCTGTACTACGAGGAACACGGAAGTGGGTTTCCGCTGCTCCTGATCGCGCCGGGCGGCATGAACTCGACGGTCGACTTCTGGGCGCGCATGCCCATCAACCCAGTCGAGCTGTTCCCCAGCGAGTTCCATGTGATCGCGATGGACCAGCGCAACGCGGGACGCTCCAGCGGTCCGCTGCCGCTCGACGATCCGTGGGGCGCGCATGTCGGCGATCAACTCGCACTGATGGACCACCTCGGCATCGAACGGTTCCTGGCCGTCGGCTGCTGCATCGGCTGCTCGTACATCCTCAAGATCGTCGAGGTCGCACCGTCGCGCCTGATCGCCGGCGTCATGATGCAGCCCATTGGCAAAGACGAGACGAATCCGGGTGTCTTCGGCGAGCGCATCTACAAGCAGTGGTGCGAAGATCTGGCGGCCAAACGGACCGACATCAGCCCGGCCGACATCACCACATTCGGTCACCGCATGTGGGAGGACCACGAGTTCATCATCAGCGTGCCGCGGGAGTTTCTGCCGACCGTGCGCACACCCCTGCTGGTGCTGCCCGGCAACGACCCGGCACATCCCATCGGCGTCGGCCGCGAGGTGGCGCGCTTGCTGCCCAACTCCGAGATCTTCGACAAAGCCTGGCGCGAGCCGGACATCGTGCCCGAGACGGTCGAGCGCATGCGCAGTTTTCTGCACGCGCACACGCCGTCCCTGGAGACAGCATGACCGCCGCCACGACAACACCCGCGCCCGCGGAGCAAGCCGCGCCGGCTCGAGCCGAAACCAAGCAGAGGGCGACCACACGCGAGGCGCCCCAGCAGCCAGAAGAGGAGCGCGAGCTGCGCTGCACGATCTGCGGCTTGCGCGCCTGTTGGACGCGTTAGACTGCCGCTATGGTCAGGGTCATCAAGCTCGCCCACGTCGGGTTGAACGCGGTCGATCTGAGTCGGCAGGCTGAGTTCTACAACGACAAATGGGGCCTCGAGCCGATCGACGAGTTCGGGCGCGAGATGTTCTTCCGAGCCGAAGGCCCGGCCCACCATGTGCTGACACTGCACGAGCACGAGGCCTCGGGCCTCCACCACGTGGCGCTCGAGGTGGCCTCGGCCGATGATATTGACCGCGCCTACGACGAGCTCACGGCGGCGGGCATCGACGTCGTAACTCCGCCGGCGCAGGAGCTCGAGCCGGGCATTCAGAAGGCGATCCGATTCAGAGACCCAGATGGCTTCCTGGTCGAGCTCGTCGCGGGCATCGATCGCGTGAGCGATCCGTTTGGCGCGCGCGACGTCAAGCCGCAGGATCTCAATCACGTTGTCCTCAACGTGCGCGACCTCGAGCGTTCCGAGCAGTTCTACCGTGAGCAGCTCGGCTTCAAGCTGACCGATCGGTTCATCGGCGGGCTGAGCTTCTGGGCGTGCAACGCCAACCACCACTCGCTCGCATTCGGCCAGGCGCCGAATGGACTGCCAGCGTTCCATCACGCCGCCTTCGAGATGAAGGACTGGGAAGACTGGATCAAAGCCGTTTTCTACGCCGGCGAGCGCGGCATTCGCCGCGTCTGGGGCCCCGGCCGCCACCTTTTCGGCAACAACCTCTTCTCG
>DASXRR010000122.1:0-37241 GCA_036506475.1 Chloroflexota bacterium | reverse complement strand
CAGCGGTCGAAATCACGCGTGTAGCTGACCAGCTCGGCGGGTTTGAACCACAGGTCGAGCTCGCGATCGGCGGTAGCGGGCGCGTCGCTGGCGTGGATCAGGTTGCGGCCGATGTCGATGGCGTAATCACCACGAATCGTGCCCGGCCCAGCGGACAGGGGATTGGTCGCACCGATCGTGTTGCGCACCAGCTGCACGGCGTTGTTGCCCTCGAAGCACGCCACGGCGACCGGGCCGCCGGTGATGTACGACAACAACCCAGCGTAGAAGGGCTTGCCCTCGTGCTCGGCGTAGTGGCGTTCGGCAAGCGACTGTGGGACCTGCAGAAACTTCATGCCAACAACGCGAAGGCCGCGCGCCTCGAGGCGGCCCAGAATGGGCCCGATCAGACCGCGCTGGACGCCATCAGGTTTGACGATGACCAGCGTGCGTTCCATAGCCATGGACTCGAATGTACCCGACGAGCACCCCCAAACTACGGCCGGAGGCCCCAAAATGGGTCGTCTCAATCGGCAAAATGTGTGTTTTGCAGTTGCAGCTCTGAGATTGAAGGCCTATGCTCACTCGAAGCGGCCCCCTTCTCGTCCGCTAGTAGTGGTATCTCGGGCCGACTACTGATTCCATCGGAGTCCAACCGTGGCTACTGGTTACTGCATGAAGTGCAAGGCCCAGCGCGAGATCAAGAACGCGAAGCAGATCACCATGAAGAATGGTCGACCGGCGACTGAGGGCGCCTGTCCCGTCTGCGGCACCAAAATCTTCAAGATCGGCGCGGGTAAGTAGCCGAGTCTCTCTAGTGTCATTCTGAGGCGAAGCCGAAGAATCCGCCTGCTCTGCGTGCAGCTACGCGCGGGCAAGCGGATCCTTCGCAGGCTCAGGATGACAGGTGAGGGCTAGTGCGCCGTCGTGTCGGCGCTGTCTGAGTCGAGCAGCAACGGCTGCTGCGCCAGCCGACTGCGCCGCGGCCGATTCAGCCGCAAATGGCCGTACGCTTTGGCGCTGGCCAATCGGCCATTCGGCGTCCGCAGTAGGAACCCCTGGTGGAGCAGGAACGGCTCGACCACCTCTTCGAGCGTATCGACTTCTTGCTGCATGCTCGCGGCCAGCGCGGTGACCCCGGTGGGTCGGCCTTCGTACTGCACCATCAGCGTACGCAAGTAGCGTCGGTCGAGGTCGTCCAGACCAAGCTCGTCGACGCCTTCCAGCTCGAGCGCCTTGTTGACCATCTCAGGTCCGACGTCTTCGACGCCGTGCACCTGGGCGTAGTCGCGCACCCGCCGTAATAAGCGATTGGCGATCCGCGGCGTGCCGCGTGAGCGGCGCGCGACCTCTTCGGCGGCTTCGACCTGCAGGTGCACGTTGAGCAGGCCCGCCGAACGGCGAACGATCAGGGTGAGATCGGCATCGTTATAGAAGTCGAGCTCGAAATTCAAACCGAAGCGGTCGCGCAGCGGCGGTGGCAGCAGGCCCTTGCGCGTCGTCGCGCCGACCAGCGTGAACGGCTTCACGACGAGCGGAATCGCACGCGCGTACGGCCCTTTGTCGAGGACGAAGTCGACCTTGAAGTCCTCCATGGCCGGGTACAGGAACTCTTCGATGGCGCGCGGCAAGCGGTGGATCTCGTCGATGAAGAACACATCGCCTTCGTCGAGCCCGGTCAGCATGCCCATCAGATCGAGTGTCTTTTCGAGCGCTGGGCCGGAGGTCGAGACCAGATTGCCGCCCATCTCATGCGAGACGATATGCGCGAGGGTCGTCTTACCCAGGCCCGGCGGGCCACTGAGCAACAAATGGTCGAGTGGCTCGCGGCGCTGGCGCGCGGCCTGGAGCGCAATGTCGAGCCGCTGGCGCTGCAGGTCCTGGCCGATGAAATCGGCCAGGCTGCGCGGGCGCAGCGTGGTCAGAACGCGCTCTTCCTCGTCGTCTCCCGCCCTGGCCTCGACGATGCGCTCCACTTACCTGCTTCGCCCTTCCCGATGCAGGCGCAGATACTCGGTGACGATGTCCTGCACGCTGGTGACGTCCTCGGCCGAGGCGAGGATGGTGTTGACTGCTCGGACCGCATCGAGCCGTTTGAGGCCCATCTGGGTGAGTAGCGTAATGGCATCGTCGCGCACATCGTCCACTGGCCCGTGGCGCGCTGGCGTCACCTCGGCGGCCTCGACGAACGGACTGACCTTCTTGCGCAGGCTGGCGATCATCTTGTCCGCGCCGTCGACGGTAACGCCCGGCAGGCCGTCCAGGAAGGCTCGGTTGCCCTGCTGGATGGCCGCCGCGATCTGATCGATGGGCAAGATCATGGCTCGCGCCGCACCTTTGCCGCCCACGCGCGGTACGCTTTTGAGCAGCTCCCAGAACGCCTTCTGCTCGGGACGCAGGAAGCCAAACAGGATGGGCCAGGGCTGGTCGCGCCCGGCCTGGGCACTCACGTACAGCAACAGCGACTCATCCACGTTGCGGGTGGTGATGACCTCAGATTCGACGATGGGCGGCAACAGCACTTCGTAGCCCACGCCACCGGCCTCGAGGAGGATGGCGCCATCACCGTCTGGGGCAGGTCCCTTGTAGATGCCGCGCAGATAGCTATACACGGCGGCCCAGCGCCAGCAGCGGTCGCGTCGTCTGGTGCAGGCCTGCCAGCGCCAACGCCAGTGCGTCCGTTTCGTCCAGCTTCAGGCGACCGGTAGGCGTGAGATCGGTCAGGCGCAGGACCATGCGCTGCACCTGGTCCTTGGAGGCGTGGCCGCCACCGGTGAGGCGCTGTTTGACCGTCGTCGCCGTCAGCGGCACGATCGGCACGCCGGCTTCCTCGAGCACCAGGCAAATTACGCCGCGCATGTGCGCCATGAGCAGCGCGCTGCGCGGATGGCGCGGTGCGGTAAACACCTCTTCGAGCGTGACCAGGCCCGGACGGTACTCGTCCAGCACCGCGCGCAGGTGCTGGGCGCCATGCGCCAAGCGGGTCGGCAACGCGTCGGTGGTGGGTGGAGTGATCACGCCGTGGCCGAGGACCGTCACTCCACGGCCGCGCGGCTCGACGACGGCCCACCCTGTGCGCACGAGGCCTGGATCAATGCCGAGAACGCGCATCAGGCGAACATCCGTGCTACCGAGCCGATTATAAGTCTCGCGCCAGGACGCGATATTGACCGAATTGAGCCACTTCGCGAAAGTTGCTGAACAGCCAGTCTTCGAGCACTTGATTGTCGCCGGGCGGCCCCCAGGCGGCACGCCAGAAATCGCTCACCACCAGCAGCCGAACGCGTTGCACGTCGGCGATCGTCTGCTGTAGTTGCGCAGTGGTGGCCGCGCCCGGGTTCAGGTGGTCGAAACGGGTTGGGTTCCGCCGATCGCTCAGGGCATAGAGCAGCGGCGAGCTGGGATACACCAGGATGGGCTCGTCGGGCGCAGTCCGATGCTGCACTTCGGCGACGGTGTTGAGCAGGTCGGACCAGGTTTGCGCCGGTACGCGCAAGCCGTTGGCTGCCTGGATCCCGCGGATCGCTGTCGTCGCTTGCCGCACCTGGCCGACGCGGTACTCGAGCACGGGCAAGCACAGGAACCCTGCCCAGAGGACGACCACAGTGGCGGCAAGTGGGCGCACCCGCTGCAGCGCGATCGCGCCGACGACCAGCAGCAGCGGCGCCGACCAGGCCAGATGCAGCGAGTCGCTGCGCGGGTACTGAGTCAACAACAGGCATGCGCCGGCGAGCACGTACCAGCGCAGCCGCGGCTCACGCGTGGCGCGCCACGTCGCGACGCCGCCGAGGAGGCACAGGATAGGAATGACGACGGTCGGCTCAGGCGCGGCGTACAGACCGGCCTGGTTGACAGCGCCCACGAACGGTGCCAACAGCGCTAGCTGGCCGTCGATGGCCGCGATCAACGGCACCAGCCACAGCACCGTTAAGCCGGCGAAGCCTGCCGCGACGGTTGCCATGTTTCGCCAGTGCGGGACCGTCTGCAACGCTAGCGCTGCCAGCATGAATGCGCCCGTGTTTTGCTTGAAGACATAGGCCAGCGCCGCGGCCGCGCCGGCTGCGAGGTAGTTCCGGCGTGGGACGAGCCACGTGGATAACAGGGCAAAGAAGGTGCTCGGCCAGCCAGGATGCGGTTCCCAGCGGTCGGGCGCAGGGTCGAATCCGATGAGCAGGAACACGCCCGGCAAGGCCGCCCAGGCCGAGTGTTTGACGAGTGGCCGCGCCAGCACGTACAGCAGCGCGACTACCCCAGCGCGGCCAACGAGGCTCAGCGCGCGCGGTCCGATCAGGTAGGGCCCGCCCAGCAGCGCAAACAGGCCAGCGTGCACGTAGGCCAGGCCCGGCGTATACAGCGAGTCGAAGTCGCGGTACGGCACCTGCCCGTGCAGTAGCCGCACCGCCTGCTGCACGAAATAGCCCTCGTCGAGATCGTCAATGCCGACTGGCAGGAAGATCGCTTCGATCAGCACGCATGCCGCCAGGATGGCCGGCGCAGGTGGCAGATGCCGTAAACTGCGCAGCCAGGGACGGATCACGCGCGGCAGCCGCGTCCGCGAGCGGCTCGAAAGCGGGGCTTGGCCTCGACGATAATCACGCCCAGGAGGATGCGATCGATGCGGCGCGTCAACATCCAGGCAGCGTTTTTAGGGGAAGGTGGCGACAGCGACACTGGTGACGAGGAAGGGCTAGCCCTCTCGGTCCGTGGTGGCGAGGTGGTCCTTGTGCTGCCCGCCGGAACCTCGGAAGTGCGCGCTGTCGAAATGGCATCGACTGTGCGCGGGTCTTTGCGTCTCGAAACCGGCCGCGTCATGACCTTCGAGATCCACGATGGCGCTGTGGGCGCGTTCTTCGAGGACGAGCCGGGCGAGCTGTTCGACCGGCGCGAACAGGCGCCGGCCGACGGGCTGTCCAGTGTGAGCACCAAGCCGGCCCATCGCGCGAGCTTTGGTGGCGCGGAAGCGCTGCACGGTGCCTCAGCCACGGCGCGTGACGTCATGATCACCGACGTGGTCTCGGTCACGCCCAACGACACCATCGACGAAGCAGCGCGGCTGTTGACGTTCCACGATATCTCGGGCCTGCCCGTATGCGATAACGGCCGCGTCGTGGGCGTGGTCAGCGAAGCCGACCTGATTGGCAAGCGCGGCGAGACCGTCGGGGCGGTCATGAGCTCGCCAGCGGTCACGGTAACGGAGTCGGCGCGCCTGGAAGAGGTCGCCGAGCAGCTGACCCAGCAGCGCATCCGGCGCGTCCCCGTCGTCGACGACCGCGGCCGCCTGGTCGGCATCGTGAGTCGGCGCGACGTGCTCAAGTGGGCGGCGAGTCGCGTCCCAGTCGCGTAGTCGCTCGCCAGTGCCTTCCTGACGCTTTAGGTCACCCCTCACCCCAACCCTCTCCCCGTGATGGGAGAGGGAGTCGCTTTCGGACCGCCTCGCCCCTCATGGGGAGAGGCCGCGCGGAGCGCGGGTGAGGGGTGGTGTACCAGGCCACACGGCCAGCGAGGACTTGGCAGTGGCTGTAGAAGACAAACTAGTCGTCAGTGCGCAGCACTTCCGAGAGCCCCTCGGGGTCGCCCTCGCGGATGATCTCGATCAGGCGCGAGCCGAAATAGTCCCACCGAAAGAGCGCCCAGCACGCGCCACAGCGCAAATCGAGGATCCTGCCCGGTTGCTCGGGCCGCCACGGCGACGGGGTACCGCCGTCGACAGCGGCGCGCGTGCTGTAGAGCTGCTCAGGCGACGGCTCGTCCCGACCGCAACTGGGACACGCGCGCGGATAGACCATCGCTGCAGGGCAGGGTAGCCGGCCGCGCCGCGTGTTTCAATCAGCCTCGCTTGTCGGAATTACCGTCGCGCTTCAAACGGCGCACGCCGCAAGACCCGGTTACCCGTCGCGACGAGGCACTCGCCTTCGCGGCTGAAGAAGACGCCTGGCAGCCACCCGAGTGGTTCGCCAACATCGAGCTGGTGCTGGTCGAGCCGACCGATGAAGTGAACATCGGCGGCGTGATCCGGGTCATGGCCAACACCGGCTTCCTGCATCTGCGGCTGGTCAAGCCGGTTGCGTTCCGCGAGTGGCAGATCATTGGTGTCGCGCACTACACCCAGCACATCTTCGAGTCGACGCGCCTGTTCGACTCGCTGGACGATGCGGTCGCCGATGCGCAGGTCGTGATTGGCCTGATCGGCAAGCACCAACGCGTCAAGCGCAACGCGCTGGGCCTGCCGGCCGCAGTTGCGCACGTCTCAGAAGCTGCCCGCTCGGGCGAACGGGTCGCAGTGGTGCTCGGCCGGGAAGACCGCGGGCTGAGCAACGAGATGCTCGACCGCTGCCACTTCGTGACCACGATTCCGACCAACCCGGGCTACCCATCGCTCAACCTGGCCCAGGCTGCCCTGCTGTTCCTGTACCAGCTCTTCCAGGCCGCCGGCGGCGAGCAGCAAACGCCCCGACCACCTCGCAAGCGGTCGGCGACAGCATCGTCGAGCTTGCTTGACGACCTGTTTGCCGATCTCGAGCGCGCGCTCGACGCGATCGACTTCCTCACCGTGCGCTCGCGTCCGAATGTCATGCGCGCGCTGCGGGTCATCCTGTATCGGGCCCGTCTCGATACCCGCGAAGCTGGTCTGCTGCGGGCGATCGCCATCGAACTACGCAACTTTCTGAAGCGCCGCGGCGTCATCTCCGAAGTCGGCGCGGTGGGTGCTGGCCGGCCGGCGGAATTTGACACCCCGGATGCGGGCCGGCATCCTGGCCTCTAGTTTGATCACGAGCCAACTCGTGGCTGCCGTGCTCGCTGCGCTCGCGCTGTTCGTGCCCGCGGCGGCTTTGGCTCAGGAAGCAGCCACGCCCCCAGTGGGCGCCACCGTCGAGGTGGACGCGATCGTAACCGGCTACGCGAGCGGCGCCGATGGCGGAGCTGTCGGCACCATGACCGCCTCGGGCACGACCACCCACTGGGGCACCGTCGCCGCCGATTGGCGACTGTTCCCGCAGGGCACCCGACTCCTGATCGAAGGCTTTGACGACGTCATCTTCATCGTCGAGGACAGCGGCTCCGGGGTGCGCGGTCTCATCTTCGACATCTGGTTTGAAGACGTCCCGAGCGCCCAGGCCTTCGGCACCCAGCGGCGTAAAGTGACCATCCTGCCCTGAAGGGTCAGGCGGCCAGGATCTGGTCCAGCTCTTCGCAGGAATAGGGCTTGGCGAGGACGGCGGTGATGCCTTTGGCGCGGGCGTCTTCGGGGTCGATGGCGGCGCCCCAGCCGGTGGCCAGGACTACCCGCGTGTCCGGCCACATCTCGCGCACGCGGGCGGCGAGCTCCCAGCCGTTCATGCCTTCGCCCATGCCCACATCCGAGAGCACCACGTCGAATGGACTCTGCGCGAGCCGCTCGAGTGCCTCCTCGCCGCAACTGGCAGTCATGACCACGTGACCGCGCGGACGCAGCAAGCGCACAACAGCTTTGGTCAGCGCTGGCTCGTCGTCGACGGCCAGGATGCGCAGCTGACGTGGCTCCGAACCAGGCTCGACCGGTGGTCGCACTTCGGATACGGCTGCCGGCATGGCCAGTTGCAGCGGGAACGACAGGCGGAACGTCGTGCCCCGCCCGAGCACCGAGTCGACGCCAATCTGGCCACCCAGCCGCTCGACCAGACCAAACACCGAGGCCAGTCCGAGGCCCGTGCCCTTGTCGGCTTTGGTCGTGAAAAATGGCTCGAAGACGCGACTCTGGACGTCCGGCGCCATGCCCACTCCATCGTCGACGACCTCGAGCACCGCGTTCTGGTCTGCCTGAAACACGCGCAGCTTGATCGTGCCACCCTGCGGTAGCGCATCCGTGGCATTCAGCAGCAGGTTCATGATCGCATCGCGCAACGCCGCGGCTGAGCCGAGCACGATTGGATGCCCATTCGTCTCGACATCGAGCTTGATCGGCCGGCCCTCAGCCTGCGCGGCATCGCGCCAGCGCGGCGCGGTGAGCTGCGCCACTTCTCGGGCCAGCAGCGTCAGATCGAGCGCAGTCGCCGTATCGTTCATTGGCGCGCGCGTGAATTGCAGCAGCCGCTTGAGCGTCTGCCCACCGTCCAGGGCGGCCTGGCCAATGACGGTGAACATCTCGCGCATCTCGTCCCGATTGGGCGTCTCTTCGTCGAGCGCCCGCTTTGCCAGGTCGCCATAGCTGGCGATGAGCATGAGCGACTGATTGAGGTCATGCGCGATGCCACTTGCCATCTGACCCAGCGCGCGCAGTTTCTCGGTCCGCGCGAGTGTTTCGGCTTGTGCTTCGGCGCGCTTGCGCTCCGTGATGTCATTCAGCAGCCACACGAAGTGCGTGACATGACCGTCCGTGTCGCGGACTGGCGCAAGCGCGAGCTCACAGGCAAACGAGCTGCCGTCTTTGCGGTAATTGGTGGTCGAAACGAGCGCGTCGCGCTGTTCGCGATGCGCCAACCCGATCTGACGCCTTGTCTCAGGATCGGGGTCAGGACCTGCGAGCACGTCCAGCCGCCGGCCCATAACCTCCGCGGCCGCGTAGCCCGTCAGGCGCTCGAAAGCCGGATTGACGTACACGACCCCACTGTTAGGCAAGCGCACGTCGGAGATCGCAATGGCCGTGTTCGTCGCCGCCATAGCGCGATCGCCAACTCGGAGTGCGTCTTCGGCGCGCTCACGCTCGGCAATCTGGCGCGAAATGCTGCGACCCACGTACAGACCGATACCAATGACCAGAACCAGGCCAGTGGCCAGCACGACCGCCAGCGTCCGTTGTGCCCATTCCTCCGCACTGAGCGCGGCGGTGGCATTGACGTGGGCCGCGCCCTCGGACAGCTCCATCAGTTGTGCGAGCAGCGTGTCGAGCTGATCGAACTTCTGCGACAACTCCTGCTGACCGATCGAACGGCCAATGCCGATTTCCTCGTCGGTACCGATCAGCATGTGCGGGACCATGCGCTGGTCCACAGCGCGGAACTCGTCAAAGACCGATTGCAGCTCACCCGCCAGCTTGCGCTCGGCGGTGCCCAACGGCAGTGCGGAGAAATTGTCGATGTACCCCTGGATCTCGATCAGGTCGGCCTGCACACGATCGAAGTTCTGTTGACGGACCTGCGCCTGGACCTCGGGTGGAGCGGTCGGGCGGATGCCCTTGCTCGGTATCGTGTGCGAGTCGTCGACGGCCTGATGAATCGCCGTGGCCGATTTCGCCAGCAGGATGGTGCCGGGCAGGACGGTTGTGTCGAACGCGTCGACGCTCTGGCGGATCTTGCCGGTAGTCGTGAGACTCACCAGGCTGCCACCGGCCAGCAGCAAGTAGACGGCCACGAACCACGCCAGCAGATTGCGCGACGTGCGGCTCGTATGGAACCAGCGCATGTGGGTCAGGCCGGTACAGCTGGCCCGAACACTGGTTCGACTTCAGCCGCCAGTACCTCGAGCAAATCGGGGTCGTACGCGCCCGCGGCACGCTGCGCCCGGCGCCAGCGCTGGGCAGTCCCGCCTTCCTTACCGACGGCATCGAGGTAGCCATCGGCGAGCGTAATCAGCCGTGACGGCACCGGGATCGCCGTGCCGGACAATCGATCGGGGTAGCCGTGGCCGTCCCATCGCTCATGGTGGTGGCGGATCCACGTCGCGATCTCGACCAGCTGGTCGACCGAGCTGAGCATGCTCTGGCCGATTACCGGATGCTGTTCGTATTGCACGCGCGCACCGGTCGGCATGTCCTCCGGGCGTTGGCGCAGGACTGGATCGGACAGGCTCATCAGGCCGATATCGTGAACCAGGGCCGCGACCTGCACCTTGCGCACGACGTCCGCCGCGATGCCAGCCCGCTCGGCGAGTCGACCCGCCAGGCGGGCTACTTCGCGGCAGCGCTGGGCGCGCTCGGGCAAGCGCCGCTCGAGGAAGCCCACCAGCAAACGCACGCTATCGAGCAGTCCGCGCTGCAGCGAGGCGTTGGCCTGCTCGAGCTCGGCGGTGCGTTGGTTGACCAGCTCTTCGAGGCGTTGATTCCACTGTTCGAGACGGGCGGACTGCTCCTCGGCCACCTGTCGCAGTCGTCGGTTGTCGAGCACCAGCTGATTCTGGGTGAGTGCGCCGCCGACGAGCTCACGGAACTGGTCGGGATCGCAGGGCTTGAGAATCAGACGCGCGACCTGACCTTCGTTGACCGCCCGCGCGGCAGCGGCAAGATCCGCATTGCCCGTCGCAAGCATGCGCGTGGCGTCCGGCCAGCGCAGGCGAACCGCGCGCAACAGGTCGGCGCCGTTCATGTTGGGCATGGCATAGTCGCTGACGACGACGCCGACAGCGCCGCCTTCAGACTCGAGCAGGTCGAGTGCGCGCTCGCCGCCGTTCGCGGTCAGCACGCGCACGCCGTCCGGGCGTAGCAGGCGACTGAGCGCGGTCAACAGGGTTTCGTCATCGTCGACCAGCAGGACCGTGCCGCCCCCTGGTTTGCCGGGATTTGCCATCAAGCGGCCTCCTTGTTCGAAAGTACACTCGGGAGACTCACCGTGACGGTCGTGCCGAGACCAGGCTCGCTGGCCAGGGCAATCGAACCGCCGTGGCGGCCGACAATGCCGTAGCACACGGCCAGGCCCATGCCCGTGCCTTCGCCGACCTGGCGGGTCGTGAAAAACGGATCGAAGACCCGCGGGAGGTGCTCTGCCGGAATGCCACGGCCGGTGTCGCGAATGCGGACCACGACCTGGCCGGCCTCGTACGCGGTCGAGATCGTGACCGTGCCCGGCTCACCTAGCGCCTGCGCGGCGTTGATCAGCAGGTGCAGGAAGAGCTCGGTCAGCTCCGATGCCAGACCGAGCACGGCCGGCGGTGCACCGAATTCGCGGACGGTGCGCGCGCGCTCCTTGAGCTTGTTCGAGGCCAGATTCAGGGCCGATTCGAGCACCTCATGGATATCAAGCGCGGTCGGCCCGCCGGTATCACGGCGCGCGAACGTGCCCATGCTGCGCACCAGGTCGGCGACGCGTCGCGCAGCCGTTGAGGACTCTGAGAGCAGGTCGGGCAGATCCTCGAGCGTGTACTCGAGGTCGGCATCGTCGATGGCTGCCTGAAGCGCGTCGGCTTGGAGCAGGGGCAAAACAGCCTGGGCTGCCTGTGCGACGCCCGACAGGTTTTCGACGTGTCGACCGAGCACGGACAGGTTGGTGATGACGACGCTCAGCGGCGTGTTGATCTCGTGCGCCAGGCCCTGAACCAGCTGGCCCATCGCGGTCAGCTTCTCGTTCTGGACGAGCTGGCGCTGGACGCGATCCAGCTGGGCAGCTTGCTCGGCCAACTGACGGGTGATCTCTTCACTCTCCGCGCGCAGTCGCTGTTCCTCGGCGTAGTCACGCGCGTGCGCAACGGCGGCCGCGGCTTGCTCGGCCAGCGCGCCGACCAGAGCAACGTCCTTCGGATCGAGCGCGTCGGGCGCCGGGAATGCCACGGTGACAACTCCCAGCGGCTCGCCGTGCCACGTCAGCGGGACAGCCAGGAAGGTGCGCACGCCATACTTCTGGTCGAGCTCCGGTCGGGCACGCCCCGTCTCCTCGAGCATGTCTGGTACGAGTACTGGCTGCTGCTCGGTGATGGCGCGACCCGTAATTCCGTGATCGGTGGCGAGGCTCTCGCCAATGCTGGCCTCGACTTCACCGCGGCCCGCGCGAATGACCAGGCTGCCGTCCCAATCAAGCAGGGCCAGCGCCGTGGAGTGGGCGCCCGTCAACTGGTGCGTCGCCTCGGTGACGGCATCCAGCGTGGCCTCGAGGTCGAGGCTAGCGGTGACCAGCTTGCCCACCTGGTACAGCGTGAGGGCCTGCCGTGCGTCAAGCTCGAGCAGATCATTGTGGAGCGCGTTCACACTCTCGATCATCGGCCGCAAGGCCGAGCTGCTTAGTTCGCTGGACATGTCGGATTCGTCTCAGGCGGCGCCGATGACGCGCTGCAGCTCGTCCGGGTGATACGGCTTGGGCAATACCGCCGACACACCCTTGGCACGCGCATCCTGCGCATCGATCGCCGCGCCCCAGCCGGTTGCCAGGACGAACCGAATGTGAGGCCAGCGTTCGCCGACCTGGGCGGCGAGGTCCCAGCCCGACATGCCTGGACCCAGGCCTAGATCCGACAGGACCAGGTCGAACGAGTCGGCCGCGAGCAGCTCGAGCGCTTGTTCGGCGGAGGTCGCCGTAGTCACGTGGTGGCGAGAGGGGCGCAGGATGCGCGCGACCATCGCGCCGATGGCCGGCTCGTCGTCGACCGCGAGGATGCGCAGCCGCCGCGCCTTGGCTGACGCGGCCGGCGCCGGCGGTGCAGGCGTGGCCGGGATGCTGATGACCGCGGGGGCCGGGAACGCCAGCTCGAAGGTCGTGCCACGCAGCGGCGTGGAGTCCACGGCAACGCGCGCCTTGTGCTGTTCGACGATGCCAAAGACCTGGGCCAGGCCCAGCCCGGCGCCCTGGTCACCCTTGGTGCTGAAAAATGGTTCGAAGGCCCGGGCCTGGAGGTCGGCCGACATGCCAACCCCGGTGTCGGTGACCGTCACGACAACCTCGTCGCCACGGCGCACGGCCCGCAAATCGATGGTCCCGCCGCCAGGCAGTGCGTCGACCGCGTTGAAGATCAAGTTGGTAAGCGCTTCGCTAAGGCCCGCTGGCCAGCCAACGATGGTCAGCTCGGGTTCAGCGCTGACATGCACGGCGATAGGTCGACCCTCGGCTTGCGCCGCGTCGCGCCAGCGAGCCGCGGTCAGCTGAACGACGTCATGCAGCAGGGGCCCGACGGCGATCGGCTCCGGGTCGCCCTCGGGCTTGGCGCGCGCGAACGTCAGCAGCCGCTTGACGGTGGCGCCGCCGTCTAGCGCGGCCTGCGTGACCCGCTGGAGCGACTCATACAGATCGTGTTCATCTCGTTCGGGCTGCCGCAGCGCCTGACGTGCCAGCTCACCGTAGCCGGCGATCAGCAACAGCGATTGATTCAGATCGTGCGCGACACCGCTCGCCAATTGGCCGAGCGCACGCAACTTCTCGGTTTGCGCGAGCGCCTGACGCTGCCGGTCAGCGTCCTGGCGAGCCGTGATGTCCATGAGCGTGCCGACCAGGCGCACCGCGCGGCCGCTCGGATCGCGCAGCACTCGACCGTTGCACGAAAGCCCGCGGACTGCGCCATCGCGCCGCAGGGTGCGACATTCGAGGCTGAGGGTGCCGGTCTGGCGCGCGCTCGAGAGCGCAGACTCCACTTCAGCGCGATCGTCAGGATGGACCTGGTCCAGGAAACTGGCCGCGGCCTGGTCGAGCTCGCTGGGCGCGACGCCAAACAGCGTCGAGGTCGCGCCGGACCAGGCGATGGTGTCGACCGCCAGGTCCCAGTCCCAGGTGGCCATGCCCGCCGCTTCGACGGCCAGCCGGAGTCGCTCTTCGCTCTCGCGCAGCGCGGACTCGGCCCGCTTGCGGGCGATGAATTCGTCCTCGGCTGCCAAGCGAGCACCACGCTGGCGCACGCGCTCGACGAGCGCAATTTCGGCCGAGGGATGGGGCGAACGGGCAATGGTCGCGTAGTGCTCGGCCCAGCGCGCGACGTCCGGCGCGGCCAGCGCCGCGCTGAAGTAATAGCCCTGGAGCATGTCGCAGCCGAGCGCCGCCAGGACCTCCCAGGTCGCCGCGTCCTCGACGCCCTCGGCGACCACGCGTAGGCCGAGATCGTCGGCCAGGTCGATCACCGCGCGGACAATCGCCCGTGCGCCCTCGGCCATGGACATGTCGCCGACGAACGAGCGGTCGATCTTCAGCGCGTCGACGGGCAGATTGCGCAGGTACTCGAGTGATGAGTAGCCGGTGCCAAAGTCGTCGATGGCGATGAGCACGCCCAGGGTGCGCAGCTTCTGCAAGCTTTCGCGGGCACCCCGCGGGTCGGCCATCAGGCTGCTTTCGGTGATTTCGAGGCGCAGTCGATCGGATGCGACACCGGACCTGGTGAGCGCCTGGTCGACGAACTCCGGCAACGTGGGATCCTGGAGATCGTGCGCGGTGAGGTTGACGGCGACCGGCAGAGCCAGGCTGGTGCCGTGCCATGCGGCTGACTGCTCGAGCGCGGCACGTATTGCCCAGCGCGTGAGGGGTCGGATGAGCCGGGTCTGCTCCGCGAGCGGAATGAATTCGGCCGGGGACACCAGACCGCGCTGCGGGTGCGGCCAGCGCGCGAGCGCTTCGAAACCGACGAGCTCACCCGAGCGCACATCGAGCTGGGGCTGGTAGTGCAGGACCAGCTCGCCGTGCTCGATCGCCTGCCGCAGATCGGCGACGAGTGCGAGTCGCTCCGGACTATGGCGGTCCTGGTCCGTCGAGTAGATCGTGTACCCGCGACCGGTGCCTTTGGCGGCGTATAGCGCCACGTCAGCGTGGCGCAGCAGCGTATCTTCGTCGCGACCGGAGGCTGGATACAGGGCGATGCCGATGCTGGCGCCGATGCCGACCGGTGTGCCGTCGATGTCGAAGGGGCGCTCCAGAGCGGCGAGCAGCCGCTCCGCGACCGCCGCGGCCTCGCCGGCGCCGCACCCCGGCAGCAGCACGGCGAACTCGTCGGCGCCCAGGCGGGCCAGCATGGCGGCTGGCGCGAGCTCCGCACCCAGGCGCGGACCGATCTGACGCAGAAGCAGATCACCACGCTGATGGCCGAGCGCGTCGTTGACATCCTTGAAGCGGTCGAGGTCGATGAACAACAACGCAAACTCGGTCGCGTCGGTTTCGGCGAGCTCGGCCAGCCGCTCGAGCTCAACGCGCAAGCGGGTGCGATTGGGCAGGTTGGTCAACGCGTCACGCCACGCCTGGCGATGCAGTACGGCCTCGGCGCGTTTGCGCTCGGTAATGTCGTGGCCCACCAGCGACACGCCGGTGACGCGACCGTCAGCATCGGGTATGGGTGACACGGTGAACGCGATCTGCAGCTGCCGACCGTCCTTGGTGGTCTGCTCGAACTCGACGACCTGACGTTCGTCGCCCTCGTTGACCCGCCTCAGCAGCGACTGGAAGGTGTCCGTGGCGCACTCGGGCACGAGGCGCAGGATCGACTCGCCGAGCATCTCGGCGGCGGAGTAGCCGTACAGGCGCTCTGCGCCGTAGTTCCAGGTGGTGACCAGACCATCTGGCGTGGTGGCGATGATCGGCTCGGCCGACGACGACAGGATCGCTGCCAGATGTGCATGCTCTTCCGCGGCACGGCGACTAGGCGAATTACGACTCAGCGGGCTCGAGGACATGCGGGGTTATGAGTATCGGCAGCCCCGCGCTGCCCATGAGGCGGCTCAGGCTGCCCAGTGCAGCACGAGTGGATCGAGCCGCCTGGCGAGCTCGATCAAGCCAGCGCGGGTCTGCGGGTGCAATGGCGCCAACGGTTGGCGCGTGCGCTCGCTGGCGATGATGCCGCCCTCGTGCATGAGCACCTTGGTCGCGCGTAGGCCGCATTGGCGGTTCTCATAGTGAATGAGGGGAAGTGACTGCTCGTACAGGCCGATAGCTGTGGCGCGGTCGCCTGACTGGTAGGTACGGACAATGGCGCCGAGTAAGTCGGGCTGCACTGCGCTGGGCATGGTGCCAGTGGCACCCGCGTCAAGGTCGGGCAACAACGTGGTGGACTCTTCGCCGTCGAATGGCCCAGGCAGGGCATCACCAGCCAGGGCGATCAGGCTGCGCAGCTTGGCGGCCGCGCTTGGGACCTCGACTTTGACGTATTGCACCTGCGGGATCTCACACGCGAGACGGGCTAACAGGGTGGCACTGAGTGTTACGCCGCTGACCGGCGCGTCCTGAATCATGATCGGGATGTCGATAGCGTCCGCGACGGCGCGGAAGAAGTCGAACACCTCCGGTTCGTCCGCGCGAATCGTGGCGCCGTGATACGGCGGCATGAGCATAACCATCGCCGCGCCCGCGGCTTGCGCGCGCTGGCTACGCTCGGCGGCGATCCTGCGACTGTAATGACTGGTCGTGACGATGACCGGTCTTCGACCGCGCACGTGCTCCAGACACAACGTCGTAAGCTCCTCGCGTTCGGCATCGGTGAGCGAGAACTGCTCGGAGTAGTTGGCCAGAATGCAGATGCCATCCACTCCGGCGTCGATCATGAAGTCGAGCACGCGTTTCTGGCCATCTAGATCGACGTTCTCGTGGTCGTCGAACGGCGTGGGCGCGATGGGGAAGACGCCGCGCAACGTCATACGCGTTGTGCCTGGCGGCGATGCCAGTTCTCGGCGAACAGGTTGAAGAAAATCTGACGGCGTGGATTGGCCGCGATCACGTCATGGTCGAGCGTCACGCCCAATCCGGGTCCGGAGGGCAGTGCGAAATAGCCATCGACTACCTCCGGATTACCCGGCGCGGCGGCTTTGACGAAATCCTCCGCGAAGTCGTTGAAGTGCTCCTGGATTTTGAAATTGGTCGTACATGCGGCGAGATGAAGATTGGCCGCCGTCGACACGGCACCCCCGACGTTGTGCGGAGCGACCAGGACGTAGTACGCGTCCGCCCACGCGGCGAGCTTCTTCGTTTCGAGAATGCCACCGAAATGGGTGATGTCTGGCTGAATGATGTCCGCGGCCTGGAGCTCGAATAGCTCGCGGTATTCGTGGCGGGCGTGGATGCGTTCGCCCGTCGCAACTGGAATGCGGATGTGCTCGGCGGCCTTCTTTAGCGCGGCCAGGTTCTCCGGCGGAACTGGTTCCTCAACCCAGCCTGGGCGGAATGGCTCGAGCTGCCGCGCGATGTCGATGGCCGTCGCTGGATTGAACCGGCCGTGCATCTCGACCAGGATCTCAACATCTGGACCGACGGCATCGCGCACAGCTTCGACCAGCTCGATGGAGCGTTGTGTCTCGGCTCGGTCGAGCTCGTAGAAACCGGCCCCGAATGGATCGAGCTTGACTGCCTGGTAGCCGCGCGTGAGGACGCGCCTGGCCGCTGCGTGGAACTCCGTAGGCGTCCGTTCGACGGTGTACCAGCCGTTGGCATAGGCCTTGATCCTGTCTCGGACCGCGCCGCCCAGGAGCTTGTACACCGGCTGGTTGAGCGCTTTGCCGACGATGTCCCAGCACGCCATTTCGACCGTGCTGATGGCGGACATGGCGATCTCGCCGGCGCGCGCGTAGTCATTGCGGAACATGCGCGCGACGAGATCCTCGATATTGAACGGATCGCTGCCGAGGATGTGGTTAGGCGCGGCTTCGGCGAAATAGCCAATCAATGCGTCGGTGTGGTTGAGCATGCGCACTTCGCCGACGCCGACCAGGCCATCGTCTGTATGCAGCTCGACGTATGTGAGGTTGCGCCAGGCAGTGCCCAGCACGTAGGTCTTGAGGTCACTAATTTTCATTGGCATTGCGGAATCCACACGCGCATTGCGCCTGGCGCGCGGTTCGCCCAGGCGTAGTACGGCACGGCCGTCAACTCTACTGCTTTCGGTGCTGCCCGCGGCGCGTCAAACGGCTCATACAGCCCGGCAGGTGAGTCACCCGCGAAGCCCGCGGCCGTTACGGTCACCACGCCGCCCAGCAGGTCCGGCCGCCACATGTCTTGCAGTGGCTTGCGCGGGTCGATCGTGACAGCCTGGATGTTTGCGGTGTGGTCACACTGCTCGAGGCAGTACACGATCGGGCCACGTTCGATGGCCACACTGCCCGTGGTGGACTCCATGTGTGGATGGGCCCGCGTGAGCCGGGGCGGCATGGGCAGGTCCAGCTCGATGCGATCACCGGGCTGCCACGTGCGGCTCAGCACCGCATATCCATCCGTGGTTTCCACCATGCTGCCGTCAATCGTCGGGGTCGTGCACCAGGCGGGTATGCGCAGGCGCAGCGTCCACGGTCCATTCGTCTGGACCACGGTGATGACAACGCGGGCGTCCCACGGGTAATCCGTTTGCACATGCAAGGTGACGCCATTTGCGGTGATGGTTCCCGACATGTATTGATGCAATTGGATGCCAGCTGACTCACAAGTCGCGATGTACTGACAGAGCGAGCCGATGAGGCGCATGACGTTGGGTGGGCAGCAGGCCACGAAATACCACTCGCGCCGCTCGTGGCCGCCGCGCCCGAGCACCTCGGCGCGTCCCGGACTGGCCAGCGGATTGACGTAGAAGTACCGCTCACCGTCGAGCGACATGCCGCTCAGGAAGCCGTTGTACAGCGTGCGCTCGATCAAGTCGGCGTAACGGCCCTGGCCAGTGATGAGCAGCATGCGCCAGCTCCAGCTGATGCTCGCGATCGCCGCGCACGTCTCGGCATAGGCGCGATCGTTGGGCAGCTCGTAGGCCTGCCCGAACGCCTCGCCCTGATGGCGCGCGCCGATCCCGCCGGTCAGGTACAGCTTGCGCTCGACCAGATCGCGCCACTGGCGCTCGAGCGCATCGAACAGGGCCGCTTCGCCCGTCTCGAGGAACAGGTCGGCAACGCCGGTAGTCAGGTACAGCGCGCGCACCGCGTGGCCCTCGAGCTCTGTCGAATCGCGCACTGGGACGCGGTCCTGGTAATACGCTGAGCCACCGAAGCGCGGATTCGGTCCAAGCAGTCCATAGCCACGCTGATCGACGAAGAATTGGGTCAGGTCGAGGTAGCGCCGGTCGTCCGTTGCGCGATAGAGATCGACCAGCGCCATCTCGATCTCCGGGTGACCCGGTGTGCCGGGGCGAAGGCCAGGGCCGAAGACGCTCATGATGTGGTCCACCACGCGCCGTGCCACGTCGAGCAGCCGTGTATCGCCGGCGTAGCGCTGCCAGGCAACGGCCGCCTGGATCAGGTGCCCGGCACAGTACAGCTCGTGGCCAGTCGGGATCTCAACCCAGCGTTTTGTCGGCTCGACAACCTGGTAATACGAGTCCAGGTAGCCGTCGGCGGCTTGTGCCTGCTGGACCAGACCGATGACCTCGTCCGCCATGGCCATCACGTCCGCCGTAACACTGTCTGCACAGTACGCAACGGCCTCGAGCCATTTGTAGACATCGGAGTCCATGAACACTGGACCCTTGAATGTCCCGCTGATGGTGCCGGCGGCGAGACGCAAGTCATTCAGATTGCCCCACTCGCCCAGCATGCGGTAGCCGTGCGCCAGACCAGCGCTGCGCACGACGTCCTGGCGGGTGCCCCAGAAGCCGGCCTGGAGCCGGGCCTGCGTGCGGCTGTGCCAGCGCGCGTGCGGGCTGGTGTGGCGCGTCAGTCGGGCGGGTTCGAGCATGAGTCGCGCACGACCACCTGGCCGGCCAGCGCAATCCTGGCCGCCGCGGGCGGCTTGCCGGGTCGCAGCAGCGCATCCAGCGTGGCGACCGCGACCTCGCCGAGCGCACGCTTGGGCACGTGGAAGGTGGTGAGCGGAGGCGTGCTGTAGGCGCTCTCGTGCACGTCGTCGATGCCAACGATCGAGATATCTTGCGGAATCCGCAGACCCGCGTCCTTGATCGCTTCCATCGCGCCGAAGGCGGTCTTGTCGCTCACGGCGAACACGGCGGTTGGTCGCTGGGGGTGGGCCAGGATCTCCTGCATCTGCACGTAGCCCTTGCGCGGATGGCCGGGCGTAGGCGGCGGTTGCAGCGTCGGATCCGGGACCAGTCCCCGCTCGAGCATGGCGATGGTGTGGCCACGCAGCCGGTCGACGAGGCTCTTGTACTTGGCCGGCCCAGGCAGCGCGCCGATGCGCGTATGGCCGAGGTCGAGCAGATGACGGGTCATTTCGAGGCCAGCGATGAAGTTGTCGGCCAGCACGGCATGCACCGGCTGGGAGACGTAGTTTTCGACCAACACCAGCGGCGTACGACCGTTCGCCATGCGCGCGATGACGTCGTCGGTGATGTCGCCACCATTGGCGATGATCAGACCAGCGATGTCGCGGCCCATCAGCGCACGCATGTCGCCAATCGGATCGACACCCGGCCGATACAGATGCAACAGCAGCCGGTACCCCAGCCGCTGAGCGGCCTCCTCGATGCCGGCCACGATCTCGGCATAGAAGCGGTCGTGGGCGGCCGGGATCGACAGTGTCTCCATGAGCAGCCCGAGCACGCGTGTATCCACGGGCGGGCGCTGACCGTTGTTGCGCTCATAGCCCAGCTCGTGGGCGATCTGGAGTACCCGCGCGCGCTTGGCGGCCGACACGCCGGGCTTGCCGTTCAGGGCGAGCGACACCGCCGAGATGGATACGCCCGCCAGTGCGGCGACGTCGCGGATGTTGCTGCGGGGCGCGGCCGCGGCGCGAGGCTCGCGGGACATTCAGACAGACTACCCGTGCTGTTCTGACCCGTCAAACAGCACGACATCGAAAACAATCGCGAACTGACCGGAACAATGCCGGCATTCGTTCCACTCTTGACACCTGAACTGTTTCATGACAACGTCACTTTCCGGTACGAACAGCCCGTCTTCCAATCAGGAGGGAGGAACTGGCGATGTACGAGCCTCATTCGCGTCGAGCGTTCCTGCGCGTGGCGCTCCTCGCAGTCGGTGGCACTACCGCGGCCTCGTTGCTCGCCGCGTGCGGGCAAAGCGCTCCGGCGCCATCGGGCGGTGCCGCGGCGCCTACAGCCGCTCCGCCGCCAGCCGCCGCGAAACCGACAGTGGCGCCGGCCGCTGCCGGAGCCGCGCCGCCCACGGCCGCTCCGGCGGCCTCGATCGCCAACCCCACACCCACGCCCTATCCGGTGGCCAACTTCGGAGCGAATACGGCCAAAGTCTCGATCCGCTACTGGACCATTCTGGGCAGCGTCGACGGGATCATCATGAATGACCTCGTGCGCAAGTTCGCCGAGGCCAATCCGGATATCCGCGTCGAGTCGCTCCAGGGCGTGACAGACTTCGTGACCAAGATGGAGGCCGCGGCGATCAGCAACACCGCGCCCGACGTGGCCATCGTGCGCCACACCTATATCGGCCCATTCGCCTCGAAGAACGTGCTCTCGCCACTGACCCAGGCCGAGCTGGATCAGGTCGGCATCAAGGCCGACGACTACGATCCCACCGTGTGGAAGTTCTCGCAGTATCAGGGCACGCAGTACACGGTGCCGTTGGACATCCACGCGCACGCGATGGTGTTCAACAAGGCGATCATCTCGGCTGCCGGCATGAAACCACCGACCACGCTCGAGGAGTGGCAGGCGGTTGTCGACAAGACATCCAAGGACGATGTCCTGGGCTACAACACGTTCGCCATTGGCGCCGGCGCGCAGGAGTTCATGACCTGGTACTGGTATGGAATCGTGCGCCAGTTTGGCGTGGACATGCTGAATGCGGACGCGACCAAGGCGGCGTTCAATACTCCGGAGGGTGTCGCCGCGGTCACGTGGATGAAGAACATGCAGCAGAAGGGCAACCCGAAGGCTGTCCCCGCCGGCGACCTGCAGCGCACCGGTAAGGTCGCGACGTGGCCTGACGGGCCCTGGATTTCGACGCTGTACTTCGACAAGACCAAAGCGTCCGCGGCCGACGACATCGACGTCATGCCGCTGCCACAGCACGATCCGAACAAGAAGGCGACGTGGGCGCAGAGCCATCAATTTGCGCTGCCACGCCAGCGCAACCCGGATCCGGCCAAGCGTGAGGCCGTGCTGCGCTTCGTCAAATGGATGGGCGAGCACAGCGTCGACTGGGCCAAAGCTGGCCAGGTGCCGGCACGTAATTCGGCGCGCCAGGAGGCGTTGACTGCAGACGATCCGTACCTGAAGAAGCTGCAGACGTGGGCGTCCGAGCTACCCTATGCCGCGTATATGCCGTCGTCGCCGCGCTTGCTCGAAGTCATGCCGCGCATCGCATCCAATGTCGAGGGTTCGCTGCTCAATCAGTGGAGCGTTGAGGAGGGCCTCAAGAAGGCCGAAAGCGAAGTCAACGCGATCCTCTCCGCTGCCTGATGCGCGTCACACTCGCGCAGCCGCGCGGGGCGACTCGGGTTCGCGCCTCGCGCCGGCTGTGGAGTGAGCAGGGTGCGCTCTATCCGATGCTCTACCTGCTGCCGTTCCTGGTGTTCTTTGTCGGCTTCCAGGTCTACCCGATTTTCCAGGGCCTGTACGTCAGCCTGACGGCATGGGACCTGCTGACGCCGCCACGTTTCGTTGGCCTCGCCAATTACACAGCGCTCATCAATGACGGTCTGTTCCTCACCTCACTGAGAAACACGTTTCTGTTCGTCGTGCTCGACGCGCCAGTGGCCGTAGTCATTCCGCTGGCGCTGGCGATGCTGGTCAATGACAAAATGCCCGGGCGCACCTTCTTCAGGAGCGCGTTCGTCACACCGCTGATGATCTCGGCCTCCGGTGTCGGCGTCTTGTGGCAGTGGTTCTACAACCCGGCATTCGGCATCATCAACTACGTCGCCCAGGGAATTGGCTTACCCGGCCAGCACTGGCTGAGCGAAGCCGGCTGGGCAACTTTTGCCATTGTGATCACGACGGTGTGGTGGACATCCGGCTTCAACATGGTCCTGTTCCTGGCCGGTCTGCAGAACATTCCGGAGCATCTGTACGACGCGGCGAAGGTCGACGGCGCCGGTGCCGCCAGCCTGTTCCGCCACATCACCATCCCCGGCCTGCGCCCCACGCTGCTCTTCGTCGGCGTGACCACGATAATCGGCGCGTTCCGCGTCTTCGTCCAGATCATCGTCATGACCAACAACTCGGGTGGTCCGTTCGACTCGACGCGTTCGCTGGTCATGCACCTGTATCAGACTGGCTTTCAGTTCTTCCGCATGGGTGGCGCGTCGGCTGTGGCGTGGGTGCTGTTCATGATTGTTCTGGTCTTCACCGTCGTTCAGTTCCGGCTGCAGCGCGGCTCGGCGGACTAGGAGAGGCGCAGCATGGCCACAGCTACCATGACGTCGGCTTGGCCCGCCAGGCTCAGTCCATCACGCAAAGTACGCGCGATCCTGCCTCGGTTCGCGATCACCCTTGTGCTCGCGCTGCTGTGGGCGGTGCCCGTCTTCTGGATGGTGTTGACCTCACTCAAGCCCGAGTCGCAGATCGTGACCCTGCCGCCGCGCGTCATGCCCAATCAGATCTCCGACTTCACGCTCGAAAACTACGTCAAGATCTTCACCGTCCCGCGTGGCGTGGATCTGATCCGCTCCTTCTTCAACAGCGTCGCAGTCGCCACGATCGGTACGGGCATGGTGATCGTGGTCGACGTCCTGGCGGCGTATGCGCTGTCGAGAATGCGCTTTCCCGGTCGTGATGCGCTGTTCTTTCTGATCGTCGCCTCGCTCATCGTGCCGCACGAGATCCTGCTCATTCCGAACTACATCACCGTCTGGCGACTCGAGTGGCTGAATAGTCTGGCGGCGCTGATCGTGCCGCCGGTGGCTGGCGGCTTCGGCGTGTTCCTGCTGCGCCAGTTTTTCCTGAGCATCCCGTCGGAGCTGGAAGACGCCGCGCGCATCGACGGCTGCGGCCGACTGCGCATCTTGTGGTCGATCGTGCTGCCCCTGTCCGGTGGCGCCATCGCCACGCTGGCCATCTTCACCTACCTGTACTACTGGAACGACTTCACCTGGCCGTACATCGTCGTCAACTCGGCCGACGTCATGACCTTGCCTGTGGCGCTGATCCAGTTTCGCGGTGACTACTTCAGCGAGTACGGCCAGCTCATGAGCGGCGCGTTCGCCTCGGCGCTGCCGGCGATCCTGATTTTCTTGCTCGCCCAGCGGCTGATCATTCGCTCCATTACGCTGACCGGGCTCAAGGGCTGACTGGGCTTGAGTCAAACCACCATCAGCGTGCGGCCCGACGATCAGATCGGGACGATCAGTCCGCGACTGTACGGGCAGTTTGCCGAGCATCTTGGGCGCTGTTGTTACGACGGCTTGTGGGCTGGCGACCGCTTCCGCGCCGACGTCATTGGCGCGCTGCGCGCACTGCCGGTGCCACTCCTGCGCTGGCCGGGCGGCTGCTACGCCGATCACTACCACTGGCGCGACGGCATCGGTCCGAGCGCGCGGCGACCGCGTCGCCTCGGTATGTCGTGCGGATCGCAGGTGGAGGACGACAATAGCCTCGGTACCCACGAATTTCTCGAGCTGTGTGCGGCTATCGGCGCAGAACCATACGTGGCCGGCAATGTTGGCAGTGGCACGCCACAGGAGATGTGCGACTGGCTGGAATACTGCAACGCGAGCCTCGATACCTCGCTCAGCCGCGAACGCCGCACCAACGGCGCCGCGGCTCCATTTGGTGTGAAGCTATGGGGCGTCGGCAACGAGAACTGGGGCTGCGGTGGCAACTTCGATCCGCTCGACTATGCGCATGAGTACCGCCGCTTCGCGACCATGCTGCGGCACGTCGATCCGTCGGCGGAGCTGATCGTGTGCGGCCATGACGATGCATGGAACGCGCGGTTGATCGACGGACTGGCCGGCCACCTGAACCTGGCCGATCACCTGTCCGTCCATCGCTATTGGGGCCGCAATGGGCCGGCGCTCGATTTCGACGACGATCAGTATTACTCGCTGCTCGCCGATGCCCAGGCGGTCGAGGACTTCGTGCAGCGCACCGCGGAGCTCCTCCGCGCGGCCAATCCGCGGCGGCGGATCGGTGTGGCGCTCGACGAATGGGGCGTGTGGCATCCGGAGGCGCGTTTGAATCCAGAGGACTGCGACGGCTGCCGAGCGCATCCGTACGAGCAGCCGAGCACACTGCGCGACGCGCTTGCTGCCGCGGTGGCGCTGGAGGGCTTTCATCGCCAGGCGCAGGTGCTGTCGCTGGCCAACCTGGCCCAGGTCGTGAACGTGTTGCAGTCGGTCGTGGTCACCGACGACGCTGGGATGTTCTGCACGCCGACCTATCACGCCTTCCGGCTCCACGCGCCGCACGTCGGCGCGACGGCCGTGCGCGTCGACGCCACGCCGGCTGACTGCCTGCCCGACGGCTCTGGCGGCGTGAGCGCGACCGCCTCGTCCTCCGCTGGTCGCCTGGCGGTCACGTTGATCAACCGCCACCTCCACAACGGCGCCGACGTCTGTGTGGACATGGGCATCGAGATTGCCGAGGCGTCTGCCGAGCTGCTAACTGCCGACAGCCCACGTGCCACTAATTCGATGGAGGATCCAGGCCGTGTGGCACCGCGACCGCTCCAGGTGCGCACGGAGAACCGCCACGCGTGCAGGATCGAGCTGCCGCCGCACTCGATGGCCACCTTGCGTATCACCTGAGCCGCGCTACGCTTGGTGGGCGGCGTGCACAATCTGCCCACGCAGCTGACCAGTTTCATCGGCCGGGAGCGTGAGCGCGCCCTGCTGCGAGAGCGCCTGAGCAGCGCGCGACTGGTCACGCTGACGGGCGCTGGAGGCGCTGGCAAGACCCGCCTGGCGCTCGCGCTGGCAGCCAACCTGGAGCCCGAATTCGAGCACGGCGTGTGGCTGGTCGAATTGGCCGCGCTCACCGACCCGGCGGTGGTGCCAAGCGCTATCACGGTGGCCCTCGGCGTCCGCGGGTCGGCGGAGCGCAGCACGCTCGAGTCGCTGCTGGAGTATCTGAGCGAGCGCCAGATACTGCTGGTGCTTGACAATTGCGAGCACCTCGTCGCGGGCTGCGCCGAGCTCGCCGACCAGCTGCTGCGCCTCTGTCCCGGCGTGCGCATCCTGGCAACCAGTCGCGAAACGCTGAATGTGCCGGGCGAGGTGATCTGGCGCGTGCCGTCACTGGCGCTCGACTCCGAAGCCGTGCAGCTATTCGCGGAGCGCGCCCGCGCGGCGCTGCCGGACTTCGAGGTGACTTCGGACAACGCGGCGGCGGTGGCCGAGGTGTGCCAGCGCCTGGACGGCATTCCGCTGGCCATCGAGCTGGCCGCGGCGCGCATCCGGACGTTGACGCCCATGCAGATCGCAGCCCGCCTCGACGATCGGTTCGGTCTCCTGGTCGCCGGGCCGCGTACGGTGCTGCCACGCCAACAGACACTGCGCGCCACCGTGGACTGGAGCTATGCGTTGCTGTCCGAGGCCGAGCGAATGTTGTTCCGGAGTCTGTTCGTGTTCGCCGGTGGATGGACGCTGGACGCGGCCGACTTGGTGTGCGGGAATCAACCTGGCGTGCTGCGGCTGCTCGAGCAGCTGGTGAACCGGTCGCTCGTGCAGGCCACGCCGTGGAAGACCGAAACGCGCTATCGCTTGTTGGAGACTTTGCGCCAGTACGCCGCCGAGAAAGCGCACGAAGCGGACGAGGACGTCGTGCTGCGTGAGCGTCACCTGGACTGGTTCGTGGCGCTGGCCGAGCGGGCACAACCTGGCCTGCGGACTTCGGAGCTGCCGGAGCTGCTCGATCGGCTCGAGGCAGAGCACGACAATATTCGCGCCGCACTGCGCTGGGCGGCTGAGCAGCGACCCGAAGCGCAGGTCCGTTTGAGCGACGCGCTGTGGGAGTTCTGGTACATCCGCGGCTACCTGGCCGAAGGCCAGTTCTGGCTCGACGCCGCCGCCCAACGAACTGACGTGTCATTGGCCGTACGCGCTCGGGCTTTGAAGGCCGCCGGCTCGCTGGCCAGCTATCGCTATGACTTCGACCGTGCCGCGTCCCTCGAGACTGAGGCCCTCGCGCTGGCACAGCAGATTGGCGACATGCCCGTCGTCGCCGCGTGCCTGGTCAACCTGGGCAACACGGATGCGGGCCGCAAACGCTACGCATCAGCCGGACGCTGGTATGCGCAGGCACTGCGGCTCATGCGCGAACTTGACGACAGCTACGGCGTCGGTCTGGTGCTCGTCAACCAGTCATATCTCGCCCGCTACCAGGGCCAGCATGCGCGAGCGACCCAGCTGCTCGAGCAATGCCTGCCGCTGTTTGTGGCCAGTGGCGATCGTCGGCGCACTGCGCGCACGTTGATGCGTCTGGGCACGACGGCGTACGAGCAGAGCGACTATGCGCGAGCTGAGCAGCTTGGCCGCGACGCGCTGGCGACGTTCGGCGAGCTCGGCTTCACACCTGGCATTGCCGACTGCTTCGAGCTGCTGGCCAGCGTTGCCGCGGCGCAGGGTTCTGGAGCGCGCGCGGCACGCTTGTTCGGCGCGCTGGAAGCGCTCCAGGAACGTATCGGGCGGAGTCTGTCACCGGCCGAGCGTCCGCTCCGCGAGCGCGGGCTGGTCGCGATGCGGCGAGTGGTTGGCGAGCTCAGTGGCGCCCGTTGGCGCACTGATGGACAGTTGTTGTCCCTTGATGCTGCCATTGCCTTCGCCCTGTCTGATGCGACGCTTGATGCGGACGCCGCGCCACTGCGCCCGTTGTCAGCGCGCGAACGCGACGTCGTGGCGCTCATCGCAGACGGCCTGACCAACCGCCAGATCGCCGAGCGGCTGATCATCTCCGAGCGCACCGTCGATTCGCACGTCAGCCGCATTTTCAACAAGCTCGGCCTGAACACCAGAGCCCAAGCCGCCGTGTGGGCCGCCGCCCACGGCCTCAACTGACACAGCGCCAGCGCATCGTCGGCATCATTGACAGTGAACAGCGACGTTACGGGTCCCAGCTTCTCGTAGCCAGGCGGCCCGGAGACCTCGTCACGGCGCGCGGGCCCGACAATCATGCGGGCAGCCGTCGGAATGGCCACATCGGCGCCTCGAGGAGCCGCGTGGCCGACACGCCATGCAGCACGCGCCGCATGTGCTGGTCGTCGAACACGGCGGCCGCGAATTGACCGGTCTCGTGCTCGCGCACTACGGCTGCCCCGTTGCGTTCAGGCGCCGCGACAAACGGAGCCACGACAGCAGCGTCCACAAGGAGGTTGTGCTCGGAGGCGCACACAATGCCATTGCCACCCATCAGCCCGCCCGTGCGCGAAGTCACGCTCTGTGCACCGCGGTGGCAGATCAGGACCAGCGCGTTGCGGCCCTTCAATGCCCCGAGCACCCTAGAAGACGAACGTGGCCACCGGATGCGTCCGCCGCACCAGGCCTAAGATCACACCCATCGGACTCGCGTGGCGCACGAGCTGCGCGGCGTGTCCGACTGGTCCAAGGTCAGGCGCACTTCGCCAACAACCCGATCAACGGCTACAGCACCGAGGCCAATGCCTTCGCCGCCGAGCCCGCTGTGTGGTCGGAGCTACGCGGCAGCGCGCCGCCGGCCGACAAGCTCGAGTTCGAGATCGAGGAGATTACCCAGGGCGTCGAGCACGGTAGCGCCGGGTTCTGGCTGAGTCTCGGTGGTGACTACCTCGACGAGTGTGCCTAGCGGTCTAGCGTCTGGCGGCTGCGCACGTCACGCGCCAGCCACACGAGCTCGTAGCTGCCCAGGTAGGTGCGCGTCAGCTCTCGAAAACCGTGCTTTGTGTACAGCTGGAGCGCCGGGATCTGGGCGCTGGTGGTGTTGAGAACGAGCTGCTCGATGCCGTTGCTGGCTGCGTAGTCGTGCCCAGCGCTCAGGAGTGCCGAGGCCACCCCGCGCCGCCGCCACTCGGGCGCCACGCGCATGCGTCGCAGCTCGCCCACCCGCCTGTGCGCGACCCAGTCCAGTGCTGTGGGCAAGCCGCACCATTCGGCGGTGTCAACCGCCGCCGTGTTGTCATCGCCGACGCGCCGCAGGCCCAGCGTGCCCACGATCTGCTCGGCGGTCTGATCCGCGAGGGCGACCCAGAACGCCTCGTGCGTCGCGTCGGCTGCAGCCGGCGCGTGGTCGGGCAGCGGACGCCAGCGATCGTTGCGCGCCTGCGCCTGGCGCGCGCGGGCGTGCATCTCCTGGACCAGCCGCGCATGCTCGGGCAGGTACGGATCCTGAACCCGCGCGTACAGCGCCGCGAGGCGTGGGCCATCCTCAGGCCGCAGCTCGCGGATGCGGAACATCGTGCGCGGCGACTCCGTCACCGCGCCGAAGTATCACATCCGCCCGTCGAGCGGGTTCAGTTCGCGTGCTGCAGCGCCGATTCGGCCAGGAACTTGAGCGGATCGCGCAGGTCGCCTTCCTGACGCACTTCGAAGTGCAGGTGCGGCCCGGTGCTATAGCCCGTCGAGCCCATCCGACCGATCATTTCGCCGCGGTCGACGTGTTCGCCCTTTTCGACGCCCAGGCGGCTCAGGTGGCCATACCACGTCTCGTAGCCCGACGGATGCTCGATGACGATCAGCCCGCCGTAGCCATCCTCATTCCAGTACGCCTTGAGCACCTCGCCGTCGTCGGCGGCCAGGATGGGCGTCCCCGAGTCGGCGGCGATGTCCAGCCCGGCATGACCGCGTGGTGCATACGGTCCGACCTCGCCGAAGTAGGTGGTGATCTCGCCGACGCTCGGCCAGACCGGCACGAACCGCGGATGCAGTGGGCGCATCGCTGGCCCGAGCGACGCGATCTGCTGCTCGGCCTCGGCTTCGGCAACTTCAGCGTTTGCCGCGGTCGGCACCGCACTGGCTGCCGTCGCGCTCGCCGACGTTCGCTGATCTGCACGACCTGGCCTGCTCGGTGGTGCGACCAGCACCTGGTCGAGGCTGTAGTCGTCGGCCAGCGTGCGCTGGCTGCGCGAAGAAGCGTTCTGCAGTTGTCCTGGGTCGGCGAAGGCGGGGGCGATCGAGGTCGCGCTCGCCACGGTGCTGGCCGCTGCCAGCCACAAGGCGGGCAGCGCGCGCCAGAAGCCGCGCGGGCGCACGGGACGCGAAGAAGACATCGTTTGGCGGTGTGCTCCAGTTGGGGTGGAAACGCCAAACTGGCGCGTTCCGCGTCCGTGGCGAGCCTTGCCGCACGGCGGCCCGGGTCGAGCGGACGGCGCACATTAACCAGACCCATGGCCCAGGTCAAGAGATTCGCCGTGCACCTACCGGCACGCAGCTGTATCGGCGGTCCGAGGCCGGCGTGCTCGAAGGTCGTCACGGGCCAGCAGTCCCGGCCGGCGGTGCAATGCTGAGCGACTCGAGGAAGTGCAGCACGGTGCGCACCCCCGCACCCGAGGCGCCGCTCTTGGGGTGGTACGGCGGCCATTCGGGGCTGCCTTCGTTGTAGGCCACCCCGGCGATGTCCAGGTGCAGCCACGGCCGTTGGTCGACGTACATCTCCAGAAAGGCCGCGGCGATCGCGCAGTCGCCCCCGCGCTCGGCGCACTGCTTGCGGTCAGCACGCTCGCTTTTCAGCTGCGCCCGGTGCCCGGCCAGGATCGGCATGCGCCACAGCGCCTCGCCGGCCGCGGACGCCGCCTCGAGCATGCGCGCCGCGAGTCCGTCATCGTTGGCGAACAGGCCGGCCGCTTCGTTGCCGAGCGCCGAGACGATCGAGCCCGTCAGCGTCGCCAGGTCGACGATGGCATCCGCCGGCCGCGGCTCCGCCAGGCGTACCGCATAGGTGAGTGCGTCGGCCAGCACCAGGCGCCCTTCGGCATCGGTATCGACGACCTCGACGGTCGCACCGTCCATCCCGAGCAGCACATCACCGGGCCGGTAGGCGGCGCCCGAGGGCAGGTTCTCGGCGCACGCCAGCAGCGCCGTCAGCGCAATCGGCAGCTGCAGCAGCGTTGCACCCAGGATGATGCCCGCCGCGGCCGCGGCGCCGGCCTTGTCGTGGACCATGTCGCCCATGCCCTTGGCTGGCTTGACGTTGATCCCGCCCGCGTCGAAGGTGACGCCTTTGCCCACGACCGCCACGTGGTACGCCGCATGGGGCGGCGCGTAGCGCAGCACGCCCAGCGCGGGTGGGCGCGCCGAGCCAGCCCCGACGGCCAGCAGCAAGCCGGCGCCCAGACGCTCCAGTTGGGCTGTGGTCAGGACCTCGCTGGCCACTCCGAGTGGCTCGACCGCCTGCGCAGCGCGTTCGGCCAGCTCGACCGGCGCCAGCCGATTGGCCGGCATATCCGCCAGCTCGCGCGCCAGCAGCGTGGCCGCGGCGTGCGCCTCAGCGCGGCGCAGGCTCGCGTGCTGCGCCGCGCTGGGCGGTGCGCGCTCGGCGCTGGGCACGCGCAGCACGCAGCGCGTGGGCGGCCGGGCCGCGTCGAGCTTGGGCGTAAGCGTGGCGCGCGGCGTGCGCGCGTGTGCCGCGAGCAGTGCGCCTTCGGCCACGACCTGGACCGCGACGTCGCTGGCGATCGACGCGCAAACGTCGGCGGGGAGACTGATCGCCAGTGACGCGCGGTGCAGGTCGGTCGCGCACGCGATGGCCTGCGCCGCGCCGCGCCGCAGGCCGTCCAGGGTGATCTCGGCGCGCTTGCCCAGGCCGACCACGGCGCGCAGCGGCACGCCGCCCAGCACATGCACCGCGCCCGCACCGCCCAGCACGCGCGCGCCCAGCGCCGCGGCGGCGGCGCGGATCACGCGCAGCGCGCTGTCGGAGTCCGTCGACGCCGCGTTGTCGGTGCCGAACAGGTGCTCAGCTGGACGCGCGTCGTCCTCGGCCAGGAAGGTCACCTCGAGGTCGACCGAGATGTCCTGCTCGGGACGGGCCAAGGTGATGGTCAGGGGCAGGCGGGGCATGGGTGGTGCGGCCAGTCTACGCAGGGCACCGTCACGCGAACCGTCACGGGCAGGCCGAAAAGCGTCACGCGAACCGTCATTTGTGTGTCACAAAAATGGCCAAAGCGTCACGCGCAGGCTAGTTCGGGCCCCGATGCGCTTCGTGCCCTGCCGTGCGCGCCCGCTCGACAAGGGGCTTCCGGGCGCGGCCGGCCTCGGGTACGCTGAATGCAGAGCCCGGCGCACTGCCGAGCCGGGTCGGGAGTCGCCGAGTGACCAGCCATTCGCAGTCTCGCGTTGTCCAGCACCTCCTGGATGGCCAGCAGAACGTCGAGCACGGCCAGCACACACAGCACGTGCATGCACCACCAGCCAACGGGGCTGCGCCGCGGGCCACGACCTACGCCAGCCGACCACTGCCCGAGCGTGCGCAGCTGCTGCCCGGCATCTGGCGCCTGCCGCTGCCGCTGAAGGACAGTCCGCTCGGGCACGTCAACACCTACCTGGTGCGCGCCGACGACGGCTACCTGCTCGTCGACTGTGGCTGGGATACCGCCGACACGCTGCATGCGCTCGAGGGCCATCTGCGCGCGCTCGACGTGCGCTTTGGCGACGTGCGCCAGCTCGTGGTCACGCATATCCACCCCGACCACTACGGTCTGGCCGGTCGGCTGCGCGAGATCACCACGGCCAACTTGAGTTTCCATCGACTCGAGCGCCTGTACATCGAGTCGCGCTATGCCGACGCCAATGAGCTGCTCAACGAGATGCGCGAGTGGCTGCGCTTGAATGGCACGCCGCAGTCCGAGCTCGATCAGCTCAATCGAGCCAGCACGAGCATGATGGAGCGTGTCCAGATCGCCTATCCCGATCGCACCCTCGACGGGGGCGAGGAGATCCCGTGTGGTGCGTTCAACTTCAAAGTCGTCTGGACGCCTGGGCACAGTGCGGGGCATATCTGTCTGTACGATCGGGCGCGTAAGGTTCTGCTGTCGGGCGATCACGTGCTGCCGCGGATAACACCATCGGTGGGTTTACACGTGCGCTCGACGGGTAACCCGCTGGCCGACTATCTCGACTCGCTCAAGCTGATCGGCAAGCTGGAGGCGGAGCTCGTGTTGCCCGGGCACGGCGAGCCGTTCGAAGGGCTGCCCGAACGCACTGCCGAGCTGCTCGCACATCATCAGCGCCGGCTCGACGAGATCATGAGCTTGCTGCGGCGCGTCGCGGGTCAGCCCTGCTCGGGCTACGGCATCGCGGCGCAGATGCGCTGGGGCGCGCGGCGCGCCTGGGACGACTTGACCGGCTTCGAGCGGCGCCTGGCGGTGACCGAAACGCTGGCGCACCTCGAATTGCTGCATGCGCGCGGGCAGTCCGAGAAGCAGTGTGCTGATGGCGTGATCACATACTGCGTAAGCGCCGAGGCGGGCTGACGCAGCCATACCTGGGTGGCCGACGACGGTTCTGAGATCCAGACCGAGTTAGTGCGTGTCCCGCGGCCGAGCAGTGGCCCGCCGATGCGTGCGTTTCTCGCGCGGCCGGGAGGCGGGCGCGAGCCGCGATGGCCGGGTGTGCTCATCATTCATGAGGTGTTTGGGCTGAACGACAACATGCGCGAAATCGCGCGCCGTTTCGCTGCAGGCGGCTACGTTGGGCTGGCGATCGACCTCTTCTCGGGCGCCAACACGGCGTTGTGTCTGGCGCGCGCCTTGGCGGGCATCATGCTTCGACCGCTCGACAATGGCACGCTGTCCGCGCTGCAAATGGCGCTCAAATTTCTCGCGAATCGCTCGGAGGTCGACAACGAGCGGATCGGCGTGATCGGCTTTTGCATGGGCGGCTCGTACGCACTGCAACTGGCCTGCGTCGACGGCTCGATTCGAGCCTCGGCGACGTTCTACGGCCAGAATCCGCGTCCGCTCGAGGCGGTCGCCCGTGCCTGCCCGATCGTCGCCAGCTACCCGCAGTACGACTACACCGCGCGCGGTGGACGCAAGCTCGCCGAAGCGCTGCAGCGCTTCGGCGTCCCGCACGACGTCAAGATTTATCCGGGGACGCAGCATGCGTTCTTCAACGATCGCGGGCCCGTCCACAACGCGGCGGCTGCCGAGGACTCATGGACGCGCACGCTGGCGTTCTTCGAGCAGCATCTCGGCGCCGGCGCATCATCGGCAGCCGTGCCCGACAATTAAGCGGTCGAGACACCACTGTAAGGTCTGGCTCTCCGCTTGCTACACATCGTCCAGTAGCATCCGCTGCCCCCCGAGGAGACCTGAGACACACCGATGCGCGGCGGCCCTAGCGGTTCCAAACCCGCCACCCAGAAGAAAGGTTGGCTGAGCCGCGCCCCAGCGGCCGCGGCCACGCCGCCGCCGAGCGCGCCATCCTCGAGCCGTCGGATGAATCGACTCGGCCTGGCCATCGTTCTCGTTGCGGTCCTGGTCGGTCTCGCCTTGTGGAAGGTGCCCGAGTGGCAAATCGCACCCGCGCGCGACCGCGTCCAGGCTGCGGAGCAGCTGTCGCCGGCCGAGCGCTTACTGCTCGACAAGGAGCTCTTCCAGGCGGAAAATGCCGCGCGCTCGACGCTGGCGCTGATCCTCGGCGCGGCCGGTCTACTGGCCGGCCTGAGCATCGCCTGGCGGCGGTTCGAGATCAGTCGCGAGCTGCGCAGCCACGAGCGCTTCGCGAGCGCCGTCGAGCAGCTGGCGAGCGAACGCTCGGATGGATCGGCTCGGACGGAGACGCGGCTGGGTGGGATTTACGCGCTCGAGCGTCTGGCGATCGAATCTGAGCGCGAGTACTGGCCGATCATGGAAGTGTTGACCGCGTACGTGCGCGAGAACGCGGCATGGAAGAACGCCGAGCGCTCCACGTCGGCCCGGCCAGGCGCTGACATTCAGGCGATTCTGGCAGTGCTCGGTCGACGTAAGGTCAGTCCGCACGGCGAGCGGCGGCTGCTGGACCTGCGCGACACAGATCTGCGCGCGACGAACCTGTCGGGCATCCGGCTCGAGGGCGTGACCATGCACGGCGCGCACCTCGAGGCGGCCGATCTGACGCGCGCGTCCCTGGCTCGTTCGAATCTTCGCGAAGCGCATCTGGCCGGGGCGTCGCTGACTGAGGTCGACCTCGAAGGCGCGTCGTTGTCGCGGGTGAACCTCGAGGGTGCACGGCTCAATGGCGCGAACTTGAAGGGGGCTGACTTGAGTGGTGCGAACCTGCGCGGTGCCGATCTCTGGGAGGCGAACCTCAAGGGCTGCAACTTGAAAGACGCCGATCTGCGCGGAGCTGACCTGAGCCAGAGCGTGCTCGAGCAAGCGATCATGTGGCGCGCCGATCTATCGGATGCGGTGCTCACTGGGGCGCGGCTGCGCGAGACGCACCTGGAGCGAGCGAACCTGTCGGGGGTCAGCGGGCTCACCTGGGAGCAAGGTGAGGACGCCTTCACCGACGAAAATACCTTGTTGCCGGAATACCTGGTGCCGCTCGCGGAACAGGCTGTGGCGCTGGCGTCGGCGGCGATTGCGCCGGTGCGTCGGAGCGCGACTGCTGCTGCCGCCGCGCTGTCGGCGGGGCCAAGCCCACGGTCGTCGCGCGCGCCCGCGGTGACTGCGCCGGGCGTGGCAGTGCCCGAACCCGAGCCGGAGCCGGCGACGAGCAACGTCGTGGAGCTCAAGCCCGCGGCGGCGGCCTCGCGCGCGCGGCGGGCGGCAGCGGCAGCCGTCGAGCAGCGCAAGCCGCCCAAGAAGGTGACGCGGCCGAAGCATCGCAAGCAGGACCTGGTCAAGCCAGCCTGACGATGTCACGCGTCTGAACGCGGTGCCGCGACACCGCGATCGGGACTAAGGGATCTCGGAATCGGGACCAATCGTCCTGTTGCGGCTGGGGCGTGATTGCCGATCATGCGCGCGCACATGCCCGACTTCGCCAACGCGCTGCCGCCTGTCCTGGCCAGCTTGCAAGCCAAGCGCGGGATGGTCGCGGTGCGTACGGCGCCACTGACGAGGACGACGACGACCTCGACCCCAGTCAGCACGGGCACGGCCGCCAGCGCGGGCGCCACGGGCACACCCATGAGCACTCGGGCAGCCTTGCCGATGAGCGCGGCTGCGACGCCGCTGTCGCCGTTCTTGAAATCGAATGCGCAAGCTACGCCGTTCGAGCAGGCGCTGGCGCGGGCGAACGCGGCACGCGCGAAGCCCTATGCGAGTCCGCTCAAGCAGCAGCAGCAACATCAACAGGAACAGCAGGCGCAGGCGAACGCGGCGCAGGCGCGCGCGCGTGCCCAGAGCACGCCGAGCGACCCCTACCCGGGCTCGACCTCGCTCGGCAAGTCGTCCAGCCAGTCGACCTCGTCGACCAAGAAGGCGGACCAGGCCAAGCCGACCGAGGCGCTCGACAAGTCGGACAAGGCTGCCCAGACCAGCTCGACCGATCTCGGACAGCCCCTGCCGCTGGGCTCCTACCCACATCCGAATGGCGACAACGGGCGTGGGATGCACTGGATCCCGACCACGAACCAGCCCAAGGCTGTCGTCGACCGATTTGTCGCCGAGGCGCAGCGCATGGGCGTCAAGTGGGTGACCTTCCTCAACGACGGCGCCAATATCGGCCAGAACGACTATCTGGTCGAGAAGCTCGCGGGCGCCGGCATCGAGCCGGTCATGCGCCTGTGGTCGAACCAGCTCGAGCCGATCAAGGGCGACATCACGGCCATGGTCCAGCACTACGTCGGCAAGGGCGTGCGCTACTTCCAGCCGTTCAATGAGCCGAACCTGAATGTCGAGCAGCCTGACGGGGTCGTGTCGGTGGATCGATACCTGGACGCCTGGATTCCGGCGGCCAAGGCGATCGTGCGCGGTGGCGGGCTGGTTGGCTTCGGCTCACTTGCGCCAGGCGGCGACTTCGACGACGTCGAGTTCTTGAAGCAGGCGCTGGCTGGGTTGAAGAAGCGGGGCGCGGACAACCTGCTGAACCGAGGCTGGTTGTCGATGCACAACTACACCCATAACCATGCGATCGAGGAACGCGCTGACGGCGACGGCTTCTTCAAGTTCCGCGCCTACCACAAGGTGCTGCGCGAGGCACTCGGGCGCGACTTGCCGATCGTGGGCACTGAGGGTGGCACGTTCATTGGCGAGCACGAGGACCAGACGCAGCCCGTCATCGACGCGCGCAAGGCGGTCGAGATGGCCCAGCAGGCCTATACCTATATGCGCGATCAGCGCGAGCCCTGGAATTTCGTCTACTCGTACTGGACGATTGCCAACGAGGCCGGCGGCGGCACCGATGCTTCGTTCCGCGAGCACGCGCTGTTCCGCCACGACGGGACGGTCAATCCCGTGGTCAGCGCCCTGCGCGCCCTGCGCTAAACGCGGTTCCTGCGCGCCGTGCGCCACGGCGGTGACGCATGCGCCGGCTGCCGTGACGCTCAAGTGACGCTTTTCGGCCGTCCCGTGACGGTTGTTCCGTCGACTTCCTCGGCGAGCCGCACGCCCGCCGCGCCCGACGCGGGTCAGACGGGACGCAGGGCGAGTTTCTCGGCGAGCTGCGCCGCCGCGCCCGACGCGGGTCAGACTGGCGACTGGGAGAGGTCCTCGGCGAGCTGCGCCGCCGCGCTGTGACGCTTGCGCAAGTTCGTGTGACGGTTCGGGTGACGCTTTTCGGCCGTCCCGTGACGGTTGTTCCGTCGAGTGCCTCGGCGAGCTGCGCCGCCGCCGGTGGGTTGGCGGGCGGATCGGCATGCGGGCGCCAGGCGCGGCAGGCGCGGCAGGCGCGGCGGGCGCGGGGGGGGGGGCTGGCGGGGCTGGCGCGGCGGGGGGCGGGGGGGGCGGGGGGCTTGCCGAGGCCGGCACGGAGCGCTACCTCGAAAAGCGCCGGCCTACAGACAGG
>DASXRR010000121.1:0-24849 GCA_036506475.1 Chloroflexota bacterium | reverse complement strand
TGATGCGCGCGCCGCTGCGCTGACGGAAGTTGCAGCGATTTTGTCTACGGCAGCTCGTCAGTCTTTCAGTACAACTGGCGAGGATGGGGCACCAGATAATGTTCAAACGCTCGCGGCGCAGCACCCAACGAGGGGATGTGGTCCGCATACTCCTCCGCCTCCTACAGAATAATCCGGCACGGCCTATCAGCGAAAGCGAGCGGCTCACTACCGGTGTGCGAGGATGCCTGCTTCCCCAACCAGTTTGTTGGGCGAGCGTCGGACGTGTCTTCTGAAACTCGGGACGTTCCCGTGTGTCCGGCGTAGCGTGGTTACCGTGGCACGCGTACGTTTGTGATCGTCCTGCTCCAGTCGGTCCGGCGGTCCCAAAGTCTTCGGTTTCTTGCGTACGCCATTAATCGCGCGAGTGGTGTTCTCTCTCGGCCGTCCGAGCTGCGCGTGCGCTCCTTCTCGCGGTGGCTGGAGCACTCGAGTTCCGAAGTGCGCATGCTGCGGCGGGGATGTCGACGTGCGTCGTGAGCGGTGACGCCCAGAACAGAGCGACCGTGCAGCGACAAGTTCCCTTCTTGGTGCTGTCGGCGGGATAGTCGGGGCGAACAAGCGGCTGGGTACCATGGCGGCCAGGGAAATGGCGTCAGCAAACGAGTGACAGCCTCCAGGCGTGACGAAACTCGTAAGGGAAGTGAGAAGGCCGGCGATGGTGAATCAGCAACCGAAGGTCTTGAGAGGACAGTCGGGTCCGATGGTGATCGGGCTAATTATCCGAAACAGCACGGCTCGCCAGGTGGGAAACTACCGTGCGGAGTCTCAGGCCGAATTGGCGGAACGGCTCCAGGCGCGTGGATACGCCGTGCGAGCCTACGACGAGCAGGGGGTATCGGGCGCGGACCTCGCTAAACGAAAGGTCGCGACTCAGATGCTCGATGATCTGAAGCGAGGGGCAATTCAAGGCATCGCCGCGTACGACGTAAAGCGGCTCACACGCGACGAGTTCGGTGTTGACGGCGGAACGATGGCTCGTCGCATCGTCGAGGCTGGTGGCCGATTTATTACCTGGGACAAGGAGTACGATCTCCGCAACGACGACGATCTGCTCCAGTTCCAATTCCAATGCTTCATTGCCGGCATCGATTGGAGAAACATCCGCAACACGATGTGGAGTGGAATCTTCAAAAGGGTCGAGCAGGAGCCGATGTTCCTCAAGCCGCCGCTCGGCTATATGACGGTGCACGCGCTAGGTGACCGACCCGGGCGGACCGTCAAGCGGCCGGCAAAAAACCCGGAGCACGCAGCGGCCATGGTTCAGCTTGAGCAAGCGTTCGACGAGTGCGCGTCGCTCCGCGAAGTCGTCCTGCGCCTCACGGCCGCTGAAGTGCCGCGGCCCGCGTTCCGCGGACGCGGCGGAGATACCACGGTGTGGAGTATCCAGACGCTCCGCTACATCTTGAAGAATCCGATTTATGCCGGCACGTTCGTCTTTGGCCGCTTCGGCGAGACTCGTGGACGGTCGACCGTGTGGAACAAGTTCGCCCTCGATCAGGACGGCGCCTATCGTGAGTTCGTCCACCATGTTCCCGAGCTCGCGTACTGGGAACCCGCGCGCATGCGGCGCTGGCAGCGCAAATTCACTCAGGGAACGGGTTCTCGGACCAGGCAGCGGTTGCATCCGCACCCGCTGGCCGGTGTTGTCCAGTGCAACAGCTGTGGCCAGCGGATGACGGGTTCCGGAAAGGACACGTATGCGTGTCCAGCCTCGAACACTGGCGGTACGCGTAAGGATGGCCAGGTCTGCCAACGGCCACAATGGCTTGACGGCCGCATCGCGATGGCCCTGCTCAGAACGGTATTGGCGGAGGTCATGTTCAGCGCGCGTGAACTCGCGACCGAAGCCATTCGGCAGGCAGGAGACCGACATCCGTCGCCTGCTGAACAGCGGTTGGCGTACCTGGAGGAACGCGCTGAGCGGATCGCCGACGAATATGTCGAAATGGACACGCCGAGCGAGGCTCTGAAGCGGAAGCTCCAGGAAATCCAGCGCGAGATCAACGGACTGCGCGACGAAGTCTCCGACGAGCAGGACGAACGGTTGGCGGACCATCAGCTAGCTGCCGGGCTGCAAACTCTTCTCGGCGAGCCATTGAAGTTGTTCGACACACTGACCAACGAGAAGCAGGCCCGCATCTACCAGATCCTGTTCCAGCAAGTTCGGATCAGCTACACCGGCCGCGGTACGGGCCGGCAGTGGCGACTCCTCGAGTACGCGCCGACCTTCGGCGGCGGACCCGTGAAGGTCGCCGAGTCAGCCACCGTGCGGCTACCCAATCCCTCGGAGATCCGCGTTGGTAAGCGCGCCGCTGGAATACTGGTTATTCAGAGCGCCCCTAGCCAAATAATAGCCACATCTGGATTAGAAAGTGACTCTTATCAGGCTCCGCCTCGGACCCAGGTAACCGCGACATCTGGCTGGCGATGAACACCGGTCATGAAGGCTCGCTCACGACCATTCACGGCAACTCGCCGCGCGACGCGCTCGATCGGCTGGCCACGCTGGCGATGATGGCTGGCGAACGGCTCGGCAGTGAGGAGCTGGCGCGCATGGTGTCGCGCACGATCGAGCTGGTCGTGCAGCTCCAGGTCACCGCGCGGACTGGCCAGCGGCGGGTGGCCAGCATCTTCGAGGTGACCGGTGTCGAGGGCGGGGTGATCGCCGGGCACGAGCTGTGGGGTCTGGATCACGGTCGTCTGGCGTGGCGCGGCCGTCTGCCACGCTGCCTGGACAAGATGGTCGCGCAGGGGATCGACTACACGCCGCCCATAGGTGTCCCAGGCACAGTTGAGATGCGGCCATGAGTCCGCGTGACGGTACGGCCATTTTTGTGACACACACATGACGGTTCGCGTGACGCTTTTCGCGTTTCCCGTGACGGTTCGCGTGACGGTCCATCTGGACAATGGCTGCATCGAGGAACACCGACTGTGATCCCCCTGCTGCTGTCCGTGGCGCTCGCCTCGGGCGTCTACCTCACCTACGCCGGCCTCGCTCAGCCGCGCGAGCAGCTGTTGCCGCCGCGGCGCCTGGTCGCGGTACGCGACTTCCTCGTGCGCGCCGGCCTGCGCGGTGTGACACCACGCGATTTCGTGCTCTTTTCGCTAGCTTCGGGGACGTTCGCGGCGCTGGTGACGCAGCTGTTTCTGGGCTGGGGCATGATCAGCGCGGTCGGCGCCGGTCTCGGGTTGCTCGCGCCCTATGCCTATTACATTCGACGCCACGATCGGCGTCGAGCGCAGGTCCAGGCTGGTCTGGTCGAGGGCATCGAGCAGCTACGCGATGGCATTCGCACTGGCCTGTCGGTGCAGGAGGCGCTGGCCGGACTCGCGCGCAGCGGACCCGAGGTGCTGCGCAGCGAGTTTGCCACGCTGAGCCGCGAGGCGCGTTTGCTCGGCTTCGACGGTGCGCTGGCGGCGATGCGCGATCGCCTGGCCGACCCATTGTTCGACGTGCTCGCCGCGGCGCTCGCGGTCAACGACCGGCTCGGTGGCCGCCAGGTCAGCCAGGTGCTCGATCGATTGGCCGAGTCAGCCCGCGCGCAGTTGCGCATCCAGCACGAAGTGCATGCCCAGCAGGGTCGAACGGTGCTCTCGGCGCGCATCGTGGCGGCCGCGCCACTGGTTGTGCTGCTCGGCCTGCGGGCCACCAATCCGCGCTACCTGAGCATCTTCGACAGTGTCTGGGGCCAGATGGTGTTGCTCGGGTGTGCGCTGGCGGTCGGCCTGGGCTACGCCGCGATGCTGTATCTGACGCGGCTGCCTGGCCAGCGGCGGGTGCTGGTGCGATGAACGCACTCGTCCTCGCCAGCGTCGAGCTACGCGCGATCGATGCCCGAGGCGTGCTGTGGCCGCTGTTGCTTGGCCTGGGCGTGTACCTGATCATGGTCAGTCTGGGCTGGGCCCGGCCCAAGCCCGACCTGGGCGACCAGCTGCGCCTGATGGACGTCGACGAGCGGCTCAAGGACGCCGACCAGGTGGCCCGCGAGGCGCGCCCGCTGTTTGCCGCGCGGCTCCTCGAAAGCATGCTGCGCCCGGTTATCGACGACGCCGGCCGCCTGGCGCGCGCGGTCCTGGTGCGCCTTGGGCTCGCCGGGGGCGCCGAGCTCGAGCAACGCCTACGGGTAATCCGACCGGGCGTGGAGCCGGTGCAGTTCTTCGGCGAAAAGGTCGCCGCCGGACTCATTCTGGCGACGGTCTTTCCGCTCATGAACCTGCTGCGCATCCATCCGTTTGGGCCGTGGCCGGTGTGGGTGTGGCTCGTCGGCTTTGGCCTCGGATTCCTGTTGCCGGATTGGGATCTCGAGCACCGCGCGGCGGCGCGGCGCGGACTCGTACTCATGGAGCTACCGATGATCCTGGACATGCTCACGTTGGCGACCTCGGCCGGCATGGCGCTCGAACAGGCGCTCGAGGAGGTCGCGCGGCACAGCGAAGGTGTCGTTGCGCGGGAGCTGCGCTTGCTGGTGCGCGAGCTGGCACTGGGTCAGCGGCGGAGTGTCGACGACGCACTCGGCGCAATGGCCGAGCGGCTGGGTCTGGTGGAGTTCGAACGCGTCATCGGACGCATGGGCGCGGCCTATGAACAAGGGCTACCGCTGGCCCAGGCGCTGGCGGCTCAGGCGCAGACGCTGCGCGAGCAGCAGCGGCTGCATGTGGTTGAAGAGGGAGGCAAGGCGACCGTGCGCATGTTGCTGCCGGTCGCGCTCTTGATCTTGCCCGCACTCTTCGTCGTGGTGCTCGTGCCCGCGGCTGCCGAGCTGACGCGCTTGGGTGGCTAGGGACATTCTCGGTGAACGGGGGACCGTGCACATGTACTGGTTCGGGCTGATGGTGCACACGGCAGGTGGGCATGACATGCTCGCGCGGGTTGGCCGACGCTTACGCGGCCAATCCACCGTGGAGTACGCCTTAGTAGGCGCGCTGATTGTTATCGCCGCGGCCATTGCGCTGACGGCAATGAGCACCGAGATCACCGGTGTGTTCAACAACATCAGCGCCACGCTACGGAGCGCCGCCAGGCACTAGGACTGAGCATGCCCTCCACGTTCCGCGTACGCGGCTGGCCAAGCCAGGCGCTGGTTGAAGCCGCGCTCGTTTTCCCACTCCTGATCACGCTCTCACTGGGCGTGCTGCAGGTAGCGTTGTATACCCACGCGCGCGACGTTGTGCTGTCCGCCGCACAGGAGGGCGTACGCCTGGCGGCCGAAGATGGCCGCGGACTTGACGACGGCTATCTGCGTGTTGCCGAGCTGGCACGGGCTGGTCTGGGCGAGACCGTGGCACCGCTCGAGACACGCGCTCGGCTCGATTTGGACGTGGTCGAGTTCACCATCGATACCTCGCTGAGCCCGATTGTGCCGATTCCGCTGACGGGCGGCTTGCCGATACACGTGCGCGCCAGTGCGAGTCGCGAGCGCTTTCGTCCCAACGGCGGTGCGCCGTGACCACACGCGTGTTCGACTGCGGTTGGGACGTGCCACGCCTCATAGATCGGGCGCGCGAGCGCACTCGCAGCGGACGCAGTTTGCGCTGGGCAATCACCGCCAGCATGCTGCTCGTGCCGCTCGCGGGTGCGGCCGATCCACCCCTGGGTTGGCTCGCTGCGACGCTGGCCGCGGTAACTGTACTCGGGTTGTTCGGTGCGCTCGGGCGGCGGACCCGAGTATGTTGGCTGCTGACGATTCTCGGTGGCCTGGCGCTGGTGCTCCCGCGCGCAGCGCGAGCCTCGGTCGGCCCCGCGCTGTTCGTCGCCGTCGGCGTGTTGTGCGTCTTGTGGCTGTCGAACCGCCGCACGCGCCGCTGGCGGAGACTGCGAACGCGCCAGCTGGACGGCGATCGTGAAGCACAGCAACACATGGGTCGCTCCGGTGAGCACCAGGTCCGGGCGGCGCTGGCAGCCGAGTTGCCGGAAAGCTACGTGCTGCTGAACGGACTGACGCTGCCACGCTCGGCCGGCGACATCGACCACCTCGTGATCGGACCAAGTGGAGTGTTCCTGCTGGAGACAAAGACAATGGCCGGCTACATCGAGTGCGATGCAGATGGCACGTGGCGACGCACAAAGGTCGGGCGCGCCGGGACGCCTTACGGTGCGTATATCGGCGACCCGGCCGCGCAGGTCCAACGCAACATCTATGCGGTCCGCGAGTGCCTGGGACGGCGCGTGCCGCGCTTGTTCCACGGCACGCCGGTGTGGATCGAAGGACTCGTCGTCTTCCCCCATCCGGCGACCCAGCTGGACACCGAAAACAGTGCCATCCCGGCGGTGCGCCTGCAGGACACCAGTCAGCGCATCTGCCTGCACCAACCGCGGCGCCCCTTGCAGGCCCAGGAGGTTGTGGCCATCACCGCTGCCCTGCTCCAGGAGCGACGGAACCGGGTGCCACTTGCGCGCACTGCCCAGGCGGTTGTCGAGCTCGCCCTGGTGCTGCCCGTGCTCCTGGCGTTGATCTTCGGCATCCTCGGACTCAGCCGCATCGTCCAGGCGCACTCCGCATTGGTGACGGTCGCACACGAAGTCGCCCGCGCCGGGGCGTTAGGTCGAGATCCGCAGGACGCGCTGGTGCGCATGCGGGCTCGGGCGAGCGAAGTGACGCCCGGCCTGGGTTTGAATTCCGGCGTGCTCGACATTGCTCCGGACACGTCGGCGTTCGACGGACCCGCTGGGCGGGTTGTTGCGGTCGCGCGCTACGTCGTCGATCTGGCTGACCTGCCAATCGTTGGCTGGGCGCCACCGCTGTCGCTGCGCACTGAGCACACGGAGTGGGTCGATCCCTTCCGCGCCGGGATTCGTCGAACGCTGGAGTCAGTGCCATGACACGCGGCGCACAGCGCGCCCAGGCGCTGGTGTTTTTCGTCGTCGCCCTGCCGACTTTCGTCGCAATGGCCGGCCTGGCGATCGACGGCGCCCTCCTCCTCGCGCAGCGCCGCCAGTTGCAGAGCACGGTCGACGGCGCCGCTCGCGCCGGTGCAACTCGACTCGATATGGAGCTGATGCGTGCCAGTGGCGGTAGTGACGTGCACATCGATATCGCGCTCGCGCGCTTGGCGACCAATGTCTACCTGACCGAATCGCTCGACCACACGCTGCCGTGGCGCACACCGCCCGAGGCGCGCATCGAGGTGACCCGTACGCGCGTGCGCGTCAGTGTCGAAGGCAGAGTGCCGACCGCGTTCATGCGCATTGTTGGCGTGGACCAGGTCGCGCTTGGCGCGACCGCCGACGCCGCGGCGCAGTACGGCATCCGCGCGCCGACGCCATGACCCCACGCTGGATGAGAGGAGTATTTGACACGTGACGTCCGAACTCGCAGCCGGCGCAGCCGAGCCAACCCGCAAGCGTCTTGTTCTGCTGGGCTTCATCGCGCTCATGCTCGCGGCCGGTTTTGGCTTGCGCCAGGTGGCCGGTGGACCTCAGCTTCCGGACCGCATTCCTGGTCCGAGCCAGGTCGGGCTGCTGCTCGGTGGAGCCGCGTTGCCACTCGAGATCGTGGCGTATGTGCTGGTCAGTCTGGCGTGGCTGGTGTGGCTGTGGATCGTCGCGTCACTTGCGCTCGAGCTGGTGCTCGTCGCGCTTGAGGGCGCAGCACATGGCGCGGCCTGGGTGGGCAAACTGCGGCGTCTGGCACATCTGGTGACACTCCCGTTGGCTCGGCGCGCCGTCGCCGCGGCTTTTGCCGTGCAGCTGCTGAGTCGCGCGATGCCCGTCGCGGCCGCACCACTGCTGCATTCGGCCCCGGTGGTGGCGGTCGATCTGGACACTCACGCCGCCGAGGTGATGCACGCGCGCCTGCCGGCTAGCGCGTATCTGGTGCGGCCGGGCGACACCTTGTGGTCGATCGCGGAAAGGGCGTACGGATCTGGCGCGGAGTATCGGCGTCTGGTGCACGCCAACGTCGGGCGAAGGATGGCCGACGGGGCGGAATTCACGGTGCAGGGCGTCATCCAGCCAGGCTGGATACTCGACGTCCCGGAGCCGACGGCGTGGCTCGACACGACTGACGGGGCGCGCTGGTACACCGTCCAGCCGGGGGACACGCTGACGTCAATTGCCGCCCGCGTGCTGGGTACGAGTGAGCGTTGGGCCGAGCTGTTCGAGCTCAACCGGGGCGTCGCAACGCCTGGCGCGGCGCGCGCACTGGACAATCCGGATCTCATCTGGCCCGGACTGCGCCTGCGGTTGCCGGATCCCGAGGTCGAGACCGTCGCCGACCGGACCGCTTCAGTCGTCGCCCAGTCCGATGCCGACGCAGAGGTCGATCCGCCGCTGCTCGTGGCTGCCGCGGTCGTGTCAGCCAGGCCGGACGAGCTTCCTCCGCTGCCCACCGAACCCGTCGAACAGAGCGCGCAATCGCCCACCGAAGAAGATATCCCAGCGGAGTCGCTTCCGCCTCTGGTCCGTGACATCCACCCGGTGCTGCGCAGTGAGCAGGATGCACCCGCGCCCGAACCTGGACCTGCCGACGACGCGCCCGCCTCGCACGCCGACGTGTTGGCATTCGATCCGCTCCTGGGCGCCGTTGGTTTGGCCGCCGCGGCTGGTCTGGCGACGCTCGGCATCAGCCGCGCACGGCGCCTGCGCCCGCTGCCCAAGAAGCCTGAATCCGAGATCGTGGTCGAAGGCGGTTATGCCGAGGCCGAGCTGGCCGCGGAGCTGGCGCGCCAGCTGCAGAGTGGCCACGCTGACCCGACCATCGCACTCGTGAGCCGATTCGTGCAGGTGGTGAACGAGTACGACCTCGATAACGTCCAGGTCGTCGCTATCCGCCACGGACGTACGTGTACGACCTTGACCGTGGCCGCCGGCGTAGCCGAGCAGGCGATCTTGATTGACCTGGCGCCGGTCTTTGAGCAGCGCTTGCAGGTCGACTGCACCGCCTGGCTGTCGACCGACCAGGACGTCCACGTGCGGCTGACGCCGCCGCGTAAAGGCCACTCGCTGCCGCCGGCAGATACCGTAATCGCCGACGCACCGTGGTTCGTACCCCTGGGCGTGCTGTACGACCGTCAGGTGTACTCGGTCGCCTGGTCTGCGATCGGGCACCTGCTCGTGGTCGGCCCGCCGGGTCATGGCGCTGACACCATCCTGACCAGCGTGCTCGCCACGGTCACTGCGCGCCGTTCGCCCGAAGAGCTGCGCCTCTGGCTGGTCGGGGACGCGCGTGCGTTGCCCCCACCGGTTGCCGAGCTGCCTCATCTTGATGCACATATCGATCCCGCCGCCGATGATGCGCTGGCCGGGCTAGTCGCGCGGCTGCGGGCAGAGCTCGAGCAGCGTGCGCTCGGTGGCACGTGGCCCGAGCTGGTCATCCTCGTGCCCGAGCTCACCTGCCTCGGGAAAGCGGCGAGCGAGCTGCAACTGTTGGTGAGTGGAGCCGCCTCGTGCGGTGTCCGCGTCGTGGCGAGCTCCACTGATCCGGCCGCCGTTACGGAGAGCCCACTTCACTCGTGCTTTTCGACCCGCATGGTGCTGCGCCTCGACGAGGAGGAGCACAGCGTCGCGCTGCTTGGCGGTGCCGACGCGGCATATTTGGGTGGCGGTGGCCGGCTGCTCCTACGCGTCGACGATCGCGAAGCAGTCGAGCTCTACGGCTACCAGGTCACATCGGAGCACCTGGAGCGTCTCGTGCGCGTCATGCGCTCGGCGTACCTCTCGACGCCGTTGCCGCCCCTCGACGTCTCCACACCGGTCATCGTCGACAGCGAGGACGTCTTCGAGCCGGTGGTACCGGAACCGCCCGCGGACGCGGAAGTACCCGCCGCGGCCGCGGCACCTGACGCACCGCGGGAGTCCACCGCTGAGTCCGAAACGGCGCCTGCGACCGAAGACGCAGCAGTCCCCCTCGAAGCTGCTTCGAGCGCGCCCGATGCCTCGGGCGATGAGCCCGCCGTCAATATTCCAACGCCGCCAATCGAGCAGCGCCTGCTCGTCAATCCGCAGGCGCCCATTCACATCACCTGCTTCGGCGCGCCGCGCGTCCTGTGCGTCGATCAGCAGGTGTGGCCGCGCATGTCGCGCGGCGACGCGAAACCATGGGAGATGTTGCTGTTCCTGGCCTGTCATCCGATTGATGGTGTTGCCCGCGAGCCGGCCATTCAGGCGCTGTGGCCGGACGATACCGGCTTCGACGTGACCCACCGCGTGCGCCAGATGCGCTACCGCCTGCGCGGTGCCTTCGGCAAGGTCGCCGGTGCGCCTGAGGAGGATGGCATCTGTACGGAGCGGAACGGTGCCTTCTACCTCGATCGGAACGTGATCTACAGTGACGCGCAGGAGTTCCTGGAGCTGACGCGCATGGCGCGCATCCTCGCGAGCGCACACAGTATTCCGCTACTCGAACGTGCGCGCGCCCTTTACACCGCCGATCTACTTCGCGGGCCGGACGCGCGCCGCTACGCCTGGGCGGACGAACGCGACGAAAGTGGGGTCACACTGCGCGAGCACTTTCGTCGTGTGTTTCAGCACGCGACGCTGAGCCTTGCCGAGCTGTATGCCGATACGGGCGAAAGTACCGCCAGCCTGGAGACGTACTACGAGCTGACTGAGCTCGACCCGGGCGACGAGCGGGTCTGGCGCGCGTTGTTCCGACTCCACTTCGCGCGTCGTGATCGACAGGCGCTGATTGCCGAAGAACACCGCATGCGTGCGACGCTGCGCGAGCTGGCCTTGCGGAACGACGAGGCACCGCTCGGCGAGGTGTGCGAGCCGACTCGGGAAACGCAGATCGAATATGAGCGACTGCTCGCGCGCGCCGACCTGCCTGAGCCGGTACCTTCGGCGATCTAAGGATTGCGTGCCGGCGCCCAGACAGCCACGCCACCAGCGGCGGCAGCGGTGGGTGGTGACGGTCCGTCCACGTCCAGCACCATCACCCGTTCGCCAGACGATTCGCCGTTGCGTCGCTCCACGCCGCCCTCGGATCCGTACACCAGGCGGCGCGAATCGGGCGACCAGATGCTGATCGACTGCGCGTACTGGTCGAAGAACGGCAGCTGGAACGCAAAGTCGCTCGACGGCGCGAACGACGCAAGCGTCCGTCGACCCTTACCGTCGGCCTGAACGGTCGACCAAGCCAGCGCACGTGCACCAGTGTCGAGGCCAAGCAGTGCCAATCGCTTGCCGTCCGGGGCCCAGAAGAATCCGACTTGTGGCTCTTGGGTCAGACGGTGCCGCTCGGTGCCATCAGCGCGCGCGATTTCGACGCCATCGTAAATCGCCGGCGAGTCGTCGGAAGCGAACGCGAACGCCAGCCAGTCACCGGTTGGCGACCAGCTGAAGGCGATGTCGGTCTGGCTCGAGGCGACGCGGGCCACGCGGCCGGCGGCGTCGCGCACGCTGAGCAGCGACGATCCACCGCCGAGCGCAACGAAGGCGAGCTTGTCTCCCGCGGGCGCCCACGCTGGCGCGCGGAAACCGCCAGGTGGATCGGCGAAGCGTTCCTCACGCGCACCGCTCTGCTCGAGGTGCACCAGACCGACCCAGGCGCCGCCGCTGCTCTGCCCAGCACCGCCGATATGCACCGCGAGCGTGCTGCCATCGCGAGCCCACGACCAGTACAGCGGTTGCCCCGCTACCACTACGCGCGGCGCCTCGGTGCCGCCGGCATCGAGCACGTGCAGCTCGAGCGTCTGACCGTGCTGCAAGAGCGCCGCCACATGACGGTTGTCGGGCGACCAGTACAGATAGATGGGCGCGAGCTCGGTCGACTCGAGAAGAGTCGACGACGTCGTCTGCTCAGGATCGCCTGACAGCACCGCCGCCGACAGCAAGGCGCCGGATCGAGAGCGGTAGCCGGCAAACGCCAGTCGTCGACCATCTGGGCTATACGTCGGCCAGCGGAACGTCCAACCGTCGCTGCTCGACAGACCGCTGACGTGCTGGCTTATTTGCCGAGCGCCGGATCCATCCGCTTCCGCGACATAGACGTGATCATCGGAACCGATGTAGGCGATCTGCGACACGCTGGTCCGTACTGTCGAGCGCGCCGGCGACTGCGGCGCGATAAGCGTGCACCCACTCAGTACGGCCGCGCATGCAACTATGCCAGCTAACCGAGCGAACACGCTGGTCCTCGCTGACCAGCATAGTCGGATTGTCAACAGCGCCGGAGCTACCATTCCGGTAATGGACGCCAGAGAGCTGAAGCGCACCTTTGTCTGATCGGCTCCTACCTCGGATCCGACCGATGCTGCGCGACGATCTCGAAGCGGCCATCACGGCGGTCCGCGAAGGCGGCTGGGGGGATCGGCGTCCCGCCCTCCAATTTTACGTCGGGCATGCCCAGGCGCGGCCGCTTGTCGCCGAGTTCGACGGGGCGATTGTTGGTACCGCCGTCGCCACCTGGAGTGGTCGAGTGGGCTGGGTTGGCCTGGTGTTCGTCGCACCGAGCATGCGGGGACGCGGGCTCGGCGCTGAGCTTACCCGCGCCACGATGGACTGCCTCGAGGAGTCTGGCTGTCGCAGTTTCCTGCTCGCCGCTTCGGCGCTTGGGCGGCCGATCTACGATCGCCTCGGATTTCGGGTCGAGGGCCACTACGTCGCATTCAGCGGTCCCAGGCGAGTCGACCCACTGGTTGACCCGCGCGTTCGGCACCTGCGGCCCGGCGATCTGGACGCGGTGTGCGCACTTGACCGGGCTGCCACCGATGAAGATCGCTCGCACCTCGTTCGCGCCGTCGCCGATGGCTGGGTGATCGACGCTTTGGGGACCGTCCGCGGCTTCGCGCTGCGCACGCCGTGGGGCCTGGGCCCGGCGGTCGCCGGCGACGCCGCCGATGGAGCGCTGCTGCTCGAGGTGCTGCGTACCAATGCACCGACCAGCGACATGACGCTGACGATTCCCGATGCCAACACCGCGGCGGCAGAATACGTGCACAGGCTCGGATTCGCGGAGCGAGAGCGCCTGCCGCGGATGCTGCTAGGCGAGCCGGTGGCGTGGCAGCCAGAGCACATCTGGACAATCTCCGGCTTCATGATGGGCTAGACCGGGCCGCTACAGCGATCGGAGACCTGAGAGCAGCGCTCCGGCACTGAAATCGGCGCCGCCACGCCCGAAACGACCTTCCCGTGACGCTTCACGCGGTGCGCGTGACGGTAAATCGCCTTCCCGTGACGGTTTGGCCATTTCTGTGACACACAAATGACGGTTCGCGTGACGCTTTTCGCGCTTCCCGTGACGGTTCGCGTGACGGTGTCCGAGGCATGCTGGGTCATCCCGACCGACAGCGGAGGACCCCGTGGAGCTACCAATCACCATCGTCTTCGAGCCGCCAAGCAGTTCAGAGCTTCGAGCGTTGCTGCGTCGGCGATGGATTTGGTCGGCTGCGGTAGCGCTCCTCGCCGTGTCGGTCGGGATCTCCGTGGTGGTAGTCAGCGCCTCGCGGGCCGAGGCGCTGACTACCAGCGCCACACCCACCGTCACGATCCACTCGCGGCCACCAGGCGCGGACATCAGGCTGGACGGTCGAAACGTCGGTCGCACGCCCGCGGAGTTGACGATCACAGCGGGCCGGCACGCACTGGAGTTGAGGTCTGCTGACGCGGCGAACTTGACCTATCTCCTGGACGTTGGCTCGGACGATACCAGCTTCGATCCGCTACTGTGGCGACGCCAGCCGCTGGTCAGTCGACTGCGCTCACCCATCCCGGGTGCATCGCTCTCGAGTGCGCACCTGATGCCCGACGGTGGCGTTAGCCTGGGCGTGAGCCTGGGCCCCGATCCGGAGCTGCAGGCATGGCGGTTCGATCCGGTTTCCGGCGTGCCCGAGTTGCTTCTGGCCGGTGCAGCCGGAGCGCGCACGAGCTTGGCTCCGGATGGAAGCCAGGTCGCCTACGCCGGGCACGACTACGGTCCCAGATGGCCCGGCTCGGTCGTCCGCAATCAGGTTGTGTGGCTGGCATCCGCGCGTGCGCCGAGCGCGGCGCCCGTCGCGTTGTGGCACGCGCCAGGTGGCGAGTCCGTGCTCGACGTGAGCTGGACGCCCGACGGTCGGCGGCTGCTCACCAGCACCGTACAAGAGCTTACGGCAGGCGGAGTCCGCACGCGACTGTGGCTGCTCGACCCGAGCGCGAACGTAGTCCGGCTGTTGCTCAATCTGCCCAGCCAGATCGCACCCGGAGCGTTCGCATGGAGTCCCGACGGTCAACGCGTGGCACTGCTGGCGCACGCTGGCGCGCTCAATGCGCTGTGCCTGCTCGATCTCGATGGCGAGTTCCGCTACCTGGCGGATCTCGACTCGTCCGACGGCATGCTGCTGGCGTACCCGCCACTGACCTGGACCGCCAGTGGCCAGCGCGCGCTGTTCACGGCGCCAAAACAGGAACTATTTGCCACGCCAGGGACCTGGTTACAACCTGCTGCTCGGCGTGGTGTCTACCTCGTCGACACTGAAGCGCCCGTGCCAAGGCAGCTTGCCGAGGCGGACACGTTGCTGGCGACGCTGCGCGAGGACGGCCAACTGGTCGCGCTGGTGCGCACCCGAGACGGAGCACTTGCGGTCGACCTGCTTGGCTCAGGCGCGAGTGCGCAGCGATTGGTCGACGTGCCGCTCAAGGTTGGCCCGCAAGTAGCGGCTGAATGGGACGCAGTACGCGGGCGACTGCTCGTCGCCAAACGCGTTGCGGGCGAGGTCGAGTACTGGCTCATCCGACTTGGTCTGGAGGATCAATCATGATCTGGCGAACGACCCTCCCCGCCGCCGTCGCGCTAGCGCTGGTGACACTCGCGATATCGGCGGGGTCCGCGCAGGCACAGGTCCAGCAACCTGCCCAGCCGCCCTCGCCAGGGCAGATCTTCACCGACCCTGGCAGCGTCATCACCTGGGCGTTCAACGCAGCCCTGGTCAATGTGGGTAGTAGTACGACCAACGACCTGGCCAACGCGCTCGGAAGCGTGCTGGGCAGCGACGGAAACGTCATCAACCGAACGCCGCCGGAGCTGTCCTATGGGAGCGACGTCGTGCGTCGCCTGCAGGGCTTACTGCGCGGGGTCGCGAACGTCGGGCTCGCCGTTGCCGCCGCGTTTGGCGGGATCAACTTGATCGTGAATCCGCACACGCGGGCGCCATATCACGGTGCGCTCGAGCTGGTGCCGCGGCTGCTCGTCGGTGGCGTGCTCGTCAATACCAGCCTGGATTGGGGCCGTTTCGCAATCGACGCGAACAACGCCCTATGCGCCGCGATTGGCGCCGGGCTGATGCCCGGCTGGCGGACCATGCTCGACATCGACGCCGGCGGAGTCCTGCTCAATCTGATCGCGATCGCGATCTATCTGGTGATGGGTCTGCTGCTCGTCGGGCAGATGCTGATGCGCCTGGCGCTGGTCGACGTGTTGCTGATCGTTGCGCCAATCGGATTGCTGTGCTGGATCCTGCCACAGACGCAATCCTGGGCACGCCTGTGGTTCACGACCTTCTTCGGCACGGTCTTTGTGCAGTTCGTCCAGGTTGCGGTGCTGCAGCTGGGAACCGAGCTGATGCAGAACCTGGCGACGCTGCTGCCTTCGGTGGTGCAGAACCCGCTCGAGGGCGGGCAGCACTGGCTCGCGACGTTGCTGCTGGGCGTGGCCGTGTTGCAGCTCGCCCGCAGAGTGCCGCGACTGATGCCCGGCTATCCGTCGATTGGTGCAGACAGCTGGGGACCGGTGCGCGCCGTCGCGTCGCGCCAGCTCGTCTCGATGCTGGGCGGATCGCGCGCCGGCGGTGGCCAGAGTAAGGGTAAGAGCTGAGCCATGGCTCAATCCGATCTGGCCTCGATTCTGGGTGATGGTGGACGCGAGCTGTCGCGCCTGTGCGCGGGGTTGGTCATTGCCGTACTCCTCGCGCTGTTGCTCGCCGGTACGGTGCCGCTCGTGCTGCTTCGCGCGGTGCTGCCGGACCTACCGGACATGGCTGGCCCCGGTGCCCCGGCGCGGGCACCGACATTCGAAGCGCCTGCGCTGCCCGCGCCGCCCAGCCCGCTTGGCCGTGGACCGGTCGAAGTCGCGCGCCGCTATCTGGGTGTGCCGTATGTCTTTGGCGGCTCGAATCCAGCCACCGGACTCGACTGCTCCGGTCTGGTGCAACTCGTCTTTCGTCAGCTGGGCATCATGCTGCCACGCACTGCGCAGCTGCAATACGCGGCGGCCGTGCCCATCGCGCGCGATTCGCTGCAGCCCGGTGACCTGGTGTTCTTCGCGCGTACGTACGCCGACCCGCACGACTGGATTACACATGTCGGCATTTATGCCGGCGGCGGCGAGCAGATCAACGCGCCGACCACGGGCCAGGTCGTGTCAATCCAACCCGTGTTTTCAGGCTTCTGGGGTGCGCACTTCGTCGGCGGTGGCCGCGTGGTGCGCCCATGAAAGCACGATTCAGTTGCGGAAGGAAAAGGAGTGCCGTGGAGGATCAGGTCGTCAATCTGTTCAACAATCTCGTGGGCGTCGCCAGGACAATCGGTCTTTCCGCGGCGGGCTTGTTCCTCGCTTGGGCGGGCTTTCTGTACATGACCGCGGGCGGGAGTCCGCGGCGCATGGAGAGCGCCAAAGACGCTGCCTTCGCCGCCGTCGGCGGGCTGGCCATTGTCCTGTTGGCGAGCACGATCGCAACGCTCGTTCAGAACGCGATTCCGAGATCGAGCTGAGCCGCCAATGACGACACGCCAGCATGAGATCCCAACCCATCTGAATGTCGAGGACAAGGTGCTGTTCGGCCTGACCATGCGCCAGTTTCTGTACATCCTGGTTGGCTGCTCGACGGCGTACGGCCTCTGGGAACAGGCCCTTGACGCGCCATCGGCCGTGCGAGTCGCAATCAGCGGGCTGTGCCTGGTGCTCGCCGTTGCACTGGCGCTGCTGTGTCCATTTGGCCGACCACTCGAGGAATGGCTCCTGGCCGGCCTGCTCTACTTTGCAGCGCCGCGCAGCAGCTGCTGGCGCCAGCGCGATCCCGACCCCACCGACTGGCGGCCGGCAAGCGGCGCATGGCAAGAGCTGGCGCCCAATCTGGTCTGGGCCGATGAGGAAATCCGGCGGTGAGCCGGGCATCGGTGCAGGCGCTGCGGCTCGGCCTGGAGGCGATCCAGCGCAACGTCCTACGTGTCGCGGACGGCGAATACCGGGCCGTGGTGGAGGTCAATGGCGGCACGAGCTTGCTCGACGTCGACCAGCGCCAGGAGGCGATCCTGGCCGGGTTCGGCGCCTTCCTCAACGCGCTGAGTTTTCCGGTCCAGATCGTCGTGCGCTCTGCACCGGTCGACCTGGCGCGCTACGTGACAGCGCTGGAGGAGCGGGCGCGTCAATCGTCGACCGGTGCGCTGGCGAGTCTGGCGCACGACCACGCCGCATTCATTCAGAGCCTGGCGCGCCAACGCACGCTTGTCGAACGCCGCTTCTACGTGGTGGTACCCGCGGAGTCCGCGCGCCGTGGGCGGTGGTCGCACTGGTTAATGTCACGTTCGGATGCGCATGCATCGCCCGCGGCAGAAGCCGCGGAGCGGCAGCTCGCTCATCGCTGTGACGAGCTCGCGCACCAGCTGGCGCGGTGCGACTTGCATGTGCGCAGGCTGTCCGACCTCGAGCTCGCGCAGCTCTTCCTGGCGTGCTGGTCACCCGAACGTGGTCGGGTGCAGCGCTTCCGTCAGCGGCTGGACGCGTACACCTCACTCGCGGTGCGGACGTCGACGCGCGCGCTTGCGCGCGTCGCGGTGGAGTAAGCGGATGTTGCGGTTGCAGCGCAAGCGCTCGACGACCAGCGTCGAGCCGTTGTCGGCGGAGGAGCGGCGCTTCGCGCTCGGGACGCGGTCACTAGCGGACCTGATCGCGCCGGCCGCGGTCGAGGTTGCACGCGACCACCTGCGCCTGGAGTATCAGTACGCGCGTGTGCTGGCGGTGATCGGCTACCCACGCACTGTCGGGCCTGGCTGGCTCAGTCCGCTGATCGAATTCGAACATCCCATAGAGCTGAGTCTGCACATCCATCCACTCGAGACCGCCACCGTGGTCAAGCTTTTGGGCCACAAGCTCGTGCAGCTCCAGTCGTCGCGCCTGGTCGACGTCCGTAGCGGGCGACTGGCCGATCCCGAACGTGAAGTGGCCTTCGAGGACGCCGAGCGGCTACGGGATTCGCTGCAGCGCGGCGAGGAACGCGTCTTCTCGGTAAGCCTGTACTTGCTCCTGCGCGCAAGTTCGCCGCGGACCCTGGACGACCTCACGCGGCGTGTGGAAAGCACGCTCGACGGCATGCTGGCGCAATCGCGCGTGGCCATCCTCGAGCAGGAACGCGGGTTCCGCGCCTGCCTGCCCCAGGGCACCGACGAGCTGCTGGTCTATCGAAACCTCGACACCAGCTCGCTGGTGACCACATTCCCGTTCACGTCGAGCACGCTCTCGATGGAGCGCGGAGTCCTGTACGGAGTGGCGACGCGATCGCGGACGCCGGTCATCGTCGACCCATTCGACTCCAGTCTGGAGAACGCGAATCTGGCTGTTTTCGCGGTCGCCGGCGCCGGCAAAAGTTTCTTCGTCAAGCTCATGGCGTTGAGGAACCTGCTGGCCGGCGTCGATTTCCTGATCGTCGATCCTGAAAACGAATACCGCGCCGTGTGCGATGCAGCCGGCGGGCAGTACATCCGACTGGCGAGCAGTTCGAGCCATCGCTTGAATCCATTCGATCTGCCGCCCGCGGACGTGGCGGAAGACGGCATCGACACCCTGGCCGAACAGGTGACCAGCCTGCTCGGCTTGCTCGACATCATGCTCGCCGAGCCCGGCAAGAGCCTCGACCGGCTCGAGCGCGCCGTGCTCGACGACGCCCTGTACACGACGTACCACCACGCCGGTATCACGCGTGACCCACAGACGCACGACCGTCCGCCACCGGTGCTGCGCGATCTGCTGGCAGTGCTTGGCGAGCTGTCGACGGCATCCGCCACCTCACTCGCGGCGCGCTTAGGCCGCTATGTGAGCGGCTCGCTGGGGGCCGGCTTGTTCGCCGGGCAAACCAATGTCGAGCTCAATAAGCGCCTCGTCGTGTTCAACATTCAGCAGCTCGAGGACGAGCTGCGGCCGTTGGCCACCCATCTCATCGCCAGCTTCGTCTGGAATCGAGTGCGTCGCGAGCGGCGCCCGCGGCTGTTGGTGATCGACGAAGCGTGGTCGCTGCTGCGCTACCCCGAAGGTGGAGCCTTTATTTCGGGGATGGCGCGCCGCGCGCGCAAGTACTTCCTGGGTGTCGTCACGATCACCCAGGATGTGGCCGATTTTCTTGGTTCTCCGCACGGGCGAGCGGTGCTGGTCAACGCGGCGATGAAGCTGCTGTTGAAGCAAGACACGACCACGGTCGAGGTCGTCGCCGACGCGTTTCAGCTGTCGCACGAGGAGCGTCAGTATCTGCTCGGTGCGAACAAGGGCGAAGGCATGTTGTTTGCACGCGGAGTTCGCCTGGGCATCACCGTCGAGGCGAGTCCGGCCGAGCACCGCCTGGCCACGACCGCCCCACGCGAGCTCGCCGAGATGGCCGCCATGGCGACCGCGTCGCCGCCGAACGGAGTAGCGCATGCGCGTGAAGCTTGAACGGCGGACGGTGCACAGGCATCTCGATCCGCATCTCGTGGAGGTCATTACGCCGCGCACGAACCTGGCCAGTTTGACGTCAGCGGAAAACATGTTGGCCACGGTGTCCATGCCTGAGGCATTTGCGCTCGAGATCTCAGCCGATCACCGCGCGCGACGTTTCCTGATGCGGACGGCGAGCAAAGGCATGCTCCAGCACCTGGCTGGGCAGCTTGGTGCGGCATACCCGCAAGCGGCTTTGCGCGTCCTCGACGGCGGCGGTGACCCCGCTCGCGTCACGGCTGATGAGCAAGTCAGGAGCTGCACGCTCGAGCTGCGCGGTCCCGAGTATTTACCTATCCGCGCGTTTACGGACGCCGAGATCGACCCGGCTCACACAGCCCAGGCCGATCCGGTTCTTGGCATTCTTGGTGCGCTCGGCGATTTGCCCCCTGGCTGGCGTGCAGTGAGCCAGTTGGTCATGGAGCCGGTGCCGGACGATTGGTGCCGTGAGCACGTGCGTCTCGCTGTTCAGCATCCGCTGGTCGCCGAGCGCGTGCCGCGGGCGAGCGAGTCGTCGATGCCCAGCGTGGTCTTGCTGGTCGTCCTGCTCGGCCTGGCCGCGCTGGGACTGCAGACGTATGACTGGTACCAGCGCGGGCAATGGTTTGGATTGTTCGGGCTGGCCTTGCTACCCATGGCCCTGGTGCTCGGTGTGGTGGCGGTGCGCCGCCTGTTTCGGCCAGCGCTGTACGACATGGAGCTCGTGCGTGAGAAGATCAGCCGCATCGCGTTCCGCTGCGAGCTGCGATTGTCGATCATTGCGCCAAGTAGTGCGGAGCTGAGTGCAGTACAGGGTCGACTGGATCGGCTAGGCGCGGCCTACCGGCACTACAACCTGGCCGCCGGCAATGGCTTCCGAGTGCGCGCCGTCGCATGCGACCCGCCGCGGCTGCGGAGTCCATTGCCGATGGGCCGGCGTCAGGCCCGCTCGATCTTGACCACGCGCGAGCTGGCCGGTCTGTGGCACCTGCCGCATGCGGAAGCTGACGTTGCTTTGCTCGAGCGCACCACCGCGCGCCGGTGGCTGCCGCAACCAGGCGCGGTCGGGGGCGGCTGCCGTATCGGCGCCTCCCACCACAACGGGCGTAGTGTGCCAGTCGAGATACCAGACGACGTTCTGCGGCGGCATCTACTCCTGGTGGCCAAAACGCGCCGCGGCAAGTCGACGCTCATGCTGCGCCTTGCCCAGCACGCCCTGCTTGCCACCTCGCGGCGCGCGGTCATGCTCGTCGATCCGCACCAGGACCTTGCGGAGGCCGTGCTCGGGCTGGTGCCGCCGACGCGTCGGGCGGACGTCATCTACGTGAACCTGGGTGACCTGACGCGTCCTGTGGGTTTGAACATCCTCGACGCCGGCTTGGGCTGGCAGCGCGACACCGCGGTCAACAATGCGCTGACCATCTTTCAGCGCGAATGGGGCGACCGTTTCTGGGGCCCGCGCATGGAAGACGTATTTCGGTTTGCGTTGCTCAGTTTGTTCGAGGCGAATGCCCGTCGCTGCGCCGCCGAGGGTGCACGCGGTCGTGCCGCCCAGTACACCTTGCTCGACCTATCGACCCTGTTGCGGGTGGATCAGTTCCGCAAGACGGTCCTGGCTCAGGTCGGAGACCCGGTCGTGCATCGTTGGTGGGCAACGTACTTCGATCCAATGGAGCGGAGGTTTCAGGCCGAAGTCATTAATCCCGTGCTGACGAAAGTCCACCGGTTTGAGGGCAGTACCACGGCGCGCATGATCGTCGGCCAGCCGGCGTCGACGATCGATCCGGCGGCCTGGCTGCGCGAAGGCGCGGTGATCGTGGTCAACACTGCGCGCGGAACGTTGGGCGAGAACGCCTCGGCGTTGCTGGGCAGCACGTTGCTCAATCTGGTGGCGCTATCGGTCGCTGAGCAGGCGCGCGTGGCCCCTGACGATCGACCTGGCATCAGCATGTTCGTGGACGAATTCCACACCCTGCCGGGCGTGGACTACGAAGGCATCCTCGCCGAGCTGAGCAAGTACGGCGCTAGCCTGGTCTTGGCCACCCAGAGTCTGGCGCGGCTCGAGCACATCACCGGCGAGCAACGCAACGACTTGCGGGCCATGGTGTTTGCCAATCTCGACGGACTGTTCGCGTTCAACTGCAGTGCCGAAGACGCGCTCTACCTGGTACCAGAGCTCGGCGGAGCGCTGGACGTGCAAGACCTGGTTGAGCTTGGCGAGCACCAGTGTTACGCGCGCATCTCGTCCGGCGGTGAGCGGTTACCGACGTTCTCGGTCAGCCTGGACCCGCCGCAAGCGACCGACGCGGCGCTGCGGGCGACTCTGACGGCGGCCTCCGCGGAGCGCTACGGCCGGCCCAGAGCAGAGGTAGAAGCCGCGATCAACGTGGCGCTCGTGCGCGGCGCCCAGGCGACGACGATCGACGAGCAGCCAGTCAAAGTGGTGCGCAATCAGCACCGACCGCGCAAGAAGCGTCGGGAATTGGAGGCTGAGGCCAGTGCGGCGTGATGTGAGCTTGCGGAGCGCGCGCGGGCCGCCTCTGCGCGGCGGGCAGTCCAACCTCAACTAAATAACGGATGCCAGAGGTAGGCCGAGTTTTCAGCCGTGGACGGCGACCGGACCCTCGACATGAGCTGGATCGCCGTGGCGCGCCAGGTCGTGACGGTGGTCCCAGCGCTTGAGGAACCGACCGAAGTTCTTGCGGCTGCGCTCCTCTCGATCCCCTTCACTCAGCGCCTCCCACAAGGCGTGAGCACGGCGGGCGATCGGCAGCTGACCCAGCGACACGACGCGACCGATCCGGTCGCGGATCGTGTAGCTGAGGTCCAGGTCGAGGATGCGATAGAAGCGGAAGTGCTCGTCCAATGGTCCGATGCGCTGGAGGTCCGCGCGCCGGAAGACCAGCAGGTAACTTTGCAGGGCGTCCACTTCGAGCGGCTCGATGTCTCCGTCCGTAACGTCGTGGGGTGCGTCCGGCTCATAGAAGTGACGCATGTCGGAGGTGAGCAGGCCGAACGGGCCGACAGCTCCGATGGACCGATCGCCGAGTGTGGCGACGAGCGGGCCGAGGGCATCGCCGACCAGTTCGACAGACGGGTCGAGCAGGGCGACGAAGGCGCCGCGACTGGCGCGCAGCCCGAGGTTGCGGGCGGCGGCGGCACCTGGATCGTGGTCGATCCACAGCACGCGCACCCGCCCTTCGGCGCTGTCGTCCGGCTCGTCCGGCTCGTCTGTCTCGGCGGGCTCGTCTGTCTCGGCGGGCTCGGCGGGCTCGGCGGGCTCGGCGGGATCCGAGGGCTCGGCGGGGCGAGACAATTGGGCGAGGCGGGCGTGCTTCTCGGGTGAGCCCGTGGCGTCGACCACGACCACCTCGAGGTCCTGTCCGTGGCGGTGTGCGAGCAGGCTGCGCACGCAGCGCTCGACCGCGGCCAACTCCTCGTCGGGCTGGACGACAATGACCGCCGATAAGACGCGAGATGGCGCGGTCAAGGCAGCGTCGGCCACGCCGCGTGGCGACGACACCGCCGTGCGGAACGGGTCCGCGGGCCGCCGCGCCGGTGGCTGGCCGAGGTCAAGTCCGAGCAGTCGATCGAAGTCGCGCGTGAGTGCGGCCTTCTCCTCGGCAGCCAGGCCGTCACCGGCACCAGCACCAGCGCCGCGCGCGAGTGACCACACCAGCGCGAGGCAGCGTGGCAGCCCGAGGTCATCGGCGGCGGTGGCCCAGAAGCGGTCTCGGCAGGCAGTGGCCTGAGGGCTGAGCGCCGTCATAGGAGCGGGGACGCCCCAATACGCGACGTGCGCGCGCAGGCGGCGCAAGCCCGTCTGCGCGGCGCGCAAGCTGGTGAACGTGAAGTTCAGCCGCGAGCGGTAGTGGGCCGTCAGGCACAGGTACCGAAACGCGAGCGGCTCGAAATTCAGGGCCTGGAGCTCGCCCAGCGTATAGGCGTTGCCGGTCGACTTGGCCATCTTCACGCCGTCGGCGAGCAGGTGCTGACCATGCAGCCAGGTGCGGGCGAAAGGTCGGACACCGGTGAAGGACTCGCTCTGGGCGCGCTCGTCTTCGTGGTGCGGGAAGATGTTGTCGACCCCGCCCGTATGGATATCGACCTGGTCGCCGAGGTGCTGGGTGCTCATGGCTGTGCACTCGATGTGCCAGCCGGGGAAGCCCTGACCCCACGGGCTGGGCCATACCAGCTCGGTGCGTCCCGGCTCGGCCGCCTTCCAGAGTGCGAAGTCGCGCGGGTCCTCTTTGAGCGGATCGGCCTCGGCTCGGACACCTTGCCGCAAGCCTTCGCGGGCGAGCGAGCCACCGAGCTCGCCGTAACCGGCAAAGCGCGCAACACGGAAATACACGTTGCCGCTCCGCTCGTAGGCGAAGCCTGAGTCGACCAGCACCTGGGTGATCTCGAGCATGCGCGGGACATGCTCGGTGGCGCGTGGGAAGACGTCGGCGGGCAGGATATTGATGCACTGCTCGTCGCGCAGGAACTCGTCGGTGAAGCGCCCGGCGATCTCGAGCGACGTCACACCCGCGCGCAGCGCTTCGGCGATCATCTTGTCTTCGCCTCGATCGAGCAGCTCCTGGCGCATGTGGCCGACGTCGGTGATGTTCTTGACGTGGCGGACGCGATAGCCTCGGGCCAGCAGCAGCCGGCGGATCGAGTCGGCCAGCAGGTACGAGCGCAAATTGCCCAGGTGCACCGAGCGGTAGACCGTCGGGCCGCAGGTGTAGATGCGTACGGCTCGATCGGCGTCGAGCTCGACCGGCACGACTGCCCGGGCGGCGGTGCTGTACAGCCGCAGCCACGGCGTCTGGGTTGCCGCCTGATTCATGCGACCCCGAAGCCTAACCCACGACGTTGCACACGCGAAAGGAAGCTCAGCTCGGGCGGTGCTGCGATGCCGCAGCCGCCGCACTGGCGTCGAGGGCCGCCAAATCGGTGCCATCCGGGCGTACAGCAGCAGCGTCCAAAGGCATAACGGCGGTGCCATCCGGCCCCGCGGCCGCCGCGCCTACGACCGTCGAGGCGGTGCCATCCGGCCCTGCGGCCGCGGCGCCTACGACCGTCGAGGCGGTGCCATCCGGCCCTGCGGCCGCGGCGCCCACGACTGTCGACGCGGTGCCATCCGGGCGTACAGCAGCGTCCAAAGGCATAACGGCGGTGCCATCCGGCCCTGCGGTAGCGGCGCCCACGACCGTCGAGGCGGTGCCATCCGGCCCCGCGGCCG
>DASXRR010000120.1:0-139952 GCA_036506475.1 Chloroflexota bacterium | reverse complement strand
ACGGCGGAGCTCGACGCCGCAGCGCTCGAGAGGGCGTTTGGTGAGCTTGAGCAGGTCGTCACGGATGGGCTGGCGAGAGAAGGACGTGTCGAGGTGCGACGGACCATCGACATGCGCTACGCCGGCCAGTCATTCGAGCTCTCGCTGCCTGTGCCTGCGCCTCTGGAGGCGAGCGCCGTCGCCGAGCTGGACGAGCGGTTCGCGATGGAGCACGAGCGCACGTATGGTCACCGCGCGGTGGGCGATCCGGTGGAAGTCGTGCACATCCGAGTTCAGGGATATGTCGCGGCAGTCAAGCGCGCGCCAGTCGCGATACTCCCCCAGAGCTCCATCACGGAAACGCGTCCGGCGTATTTCGGCCCCAGCCATGGGCTGGTCCAGACGCCTGTCGTCGCTCGCTCAGGGCTGAGCGAGGAGCTCCGTGGCGGTCCGTTGATCGTCGAGGAGTACGATGCCACCAGCGTCATCCCCCCTGGCTGGAGCATTCGCCGCGACCCGCACAACAATCTGATCATCACTCTGGACCGCGCGCTGTGAACACCCCGGATCCAATTACCAGCGAGCTGATCCGCAACAGTTTGCAGGCCATCGTCGACGAGATGGCGCTGACGTTGGTTCGAACGGCGTACTCCGCGAATCTGAAGAGCGCAATGGATCTCTCATCGGCGATGTGCGACGCGCGCGGGCGGCTCATTGCGCAAGGCCTCACACTGCCGCTGCACCTGGGATCAATTCCGGATGCCATCGATGCCCTGCTCCTGCACTTCGGTGGTCAGTTTCGTCCAGGTGATGCGTTCGTCCTGAACGATCCTTACGACGGCGGGACGCACTTGCCCGATTTCTTCGTGTTCCAGCCGCTCTTCGACGCGGACCAGCTTATTGCGTTCGCGGTGACCGTGGCGCATCACACCGACGTCGGCGGCCGCGTCGCCGGCGGCAATGGCTGGGATTCGACCGAGATTTACCAGGAGGGCCTACGCATTCCAGTAGTGCGCTTGTGCACCAATGGCCAGATCGACGACAACTTCGTGCGCCTGCTGTCCGCGAACGTGCGCATCCCGACCAAAGTACTTGGCGACCTGCGCGCACAGCTAGCAGCGTGCCATATCGGCGAGCGCGGTCTACTGGATTTGCTGCAGCGCTATGGCCGCGCGACTCTCGAGCAGGTGTTCGAGGATCTGCTCAACTATACGGAGCGGCTCGCGCGCGCGGCCATCGAGCGCCTGCCCGATGGCCGCTATGAATTTATCGATTACCTCGATGACGATGGCATCGATCCGGAGCCCATTGCCATAAAGGTTGCAGTGACCGTGCGCGGCTCGGAGTTGGACGTGGACTTCACGGGCAGCAGTGCCCAGGTCCGCGGCGCGATCAATTGTGTCTTGTCGTTCACGCGTTCTTCGACCTATGCGTGCGTGCGCTGCTTGTTGCCGCCGAGCATGCCCAACAACGAAGGCTATTTCCGCGCGATCAACGTCATTGCTCCAGCGGGCACCATCGTCAACCCGCTTCTGCCCGCGCCTGTGGCCGCCCGTGGTTTGACGGGCTACCGCATTGCGAACGCGGTCATGGGCGCGCTAGCTCAGGTGGCGCCCGAGCGCGTCCCGGCGTGCGAATCCGGCGGCGATCTCGGCATCAGCCTGGGTGGCTATACCGCCGAGCGGCGCGCGTTCGTGTTCCTGGAATTTCTGGTCTGTAGCTGGGGCGGTCGACCTTTCGCCGACGGTATCGACGGCATCGCGTCGATGGTGGTGAACTTCTCCAACTATCCGGTGGAGGTCATCGAGCGCGAGTACCCGCTGCGCATCGAAGAGTACGGGTTCCTGCCCGACACGGGCGGACCAGGTGTATTCCGGGGTGGATTGGCGCTGGTGCGACGGTATCGTTTCCTCGAGCAATCCGGTACGTTTCAGGTGCGCTCCGATCGAAGTCGATTCGCTGCCTACGGTCTGTCCGGTGGCGGGCCGGGCACGCGGTCGCGCACGATTCTCAACCCTGGCCCCTCAGAAAGATCTTTGCCTCCAAAGACTACCCTGCAGGTGCATCACGGCGACGAATTGCGGATCGAGCTGGCGGGTGCGGGCGGGTGGGGTGACCCACTCGTGCGCGATCCGCGGGCGGTGCTTGACGATGTGCGCAACGACAAGGTGTCCATTGCACACGCGCGTGCAGCCTATGGCGTGGTGGCTGATAGGCAGTCGGTGGACGAAACGGAGACGGCGAAGCTGCGCGCCGCGCTGCGCGGCTAGGATCTACTCCCCTGAAACTTCACGCTGTGAGTGCATTTGGCGTTGCGGACCGACCCACATCAGCAGACGTGCGAGTGTGTCGCTGGCCGGGCCGCCGATGCCGAACAGCAGCCCCCCAGGATGTACGGCTCTCCTGGTACGGACCACAACGTTGCCAGGGCTCCGACGTTCGTCTCGCCGGCAGTCCCGCTGAAGATCGCCAGGAAGCTCTCCGCAAGCTTCGGCGAGTCGATCGCGAGCAGCGGCAAGATAAAGGCTTCGAAAAAGGTAAAGCCCGTCACGAGCACCAGCCAGAGGCTGAAATACGACGAAGCCGGCCAGACCAAGCCAACCGACCGCTTCCGCGTGCCGGGCGTAGATCCGCGCAATGCCGAGGAGGCCAAAGAAGGACATGGCGATGGTCAGGGAGTGAACGATTATCCACCCGCCGGTCGTCACTGACGAGAGAGTTTCAGGTGGATGGATCAGCCAACGTGAATGACCGAGACCAGTGGCATGCCTGAATCGCGCACTTTCGCAAGCAAGCCATGCAACGCGGCCTGGTCGGCCACTGGGCCATGGATGATGGTTGTTCCGTCGCTTGCGTGGGTGAAGCTCAGTCCGTAAAACCAGTCGGACCATCGGGCATCAAGGTGCCCTCGAGGCGGATTTCGTTCAGCCGAGGCCCGTGACGATCTTCGGTTGGAGCATGGGCTGCCGTCATCGTTCGCCTTGTCCAAGATAGAAGGTGATCTGCTGAGGGGGCATCACCACATGTGGTGATTGATGTCGTGATCAGTTGCCAGGACAGCGCCTCGGTGTGTGCACTACCCTCAGCGGCGATGCTGCCCCGAATGCCTGACGGACGACGCCCGAGCCCGGTGCGACGGCGAGTGCCGGGCGAGCTATCGACGGCCGAGTTTCTGCGCGGCGTGCTCGATGCCACGCGCGCCCGATTGCCGGACCCGCTTCAGCATCTCGAAACGCGGCACCAGGGCTCGCTGATCAAACTCTGGCGCGACGATCCAGCCATCCACTTCGAGATGGCCGTACACCGCGGCCGTGGCCGAGTCGAGCTCGCCCTGCACTTCGAAACGCGCGATGCCGAGCGCAATCGGCGGCTCCTCGAATACGTCGCCGAAGACCTGCAGCTCCTCAAGGAAACCCTTGGGATTGGGGTCGAGGCCGAACCTTGGGACAAGGGCTGGACGCGCGTCTACCTGACCCGCCCAGTGGAACGGCTCGGGACCGAGGAACAGGCCGCGCTAGCCATCGCCTTTGCCGAGTTCATCGAGGTGATTGAGCCAATCCGCCAAGAGGCTGAGCACGCCGTAGATTCCGGCTGACCAATCGAGCCGCCTGGCCACGAACCTAATGGAGGCCGTATGCCGCATACAAAGGTCCGAGTCGGTGTCGTCGGCTTCGGCCATATGCACGTCAACGATGTCATGCGCCGCTTCAACGACATTCCGGGTGTGCAGTGGGTCGCTGCCGCGGATACGGTGGCCGACCCGCCGGAGACCACCGCGTCGACGTTTACGCGCGCCTGGAATGCGCGTTATGCGCGGGAGTCCATCGGCATCCCAAGGATCTACCCAACCTACGCGGAGATGCTCGACCGCGAGGACTTCGACGTGGTCCTTGTCTTTTCGGAAAACGCCCGGCACGCCGAGATCGTCGAGGCCGTCGCGGTCCACCGCTGCGCGATCGTCGTCGAGAAGCCCATGGCCGAGAGCCTATCCAGCGCAATGCGGATGATTCGAGCAGCACGGCAGGCCGGCGCCGAGCTTTTCGTCAACTGGCCAAGCACGTGGCAACCGGCGGTCCGCAAGGTCGCCGAGCTCATCGCCCGAGGCGCGATCGGGCAGATCCATGAAGTGAAGTATCGCGGCGGTCACACGGGTCCACTCGGTGTTGGCGCGCAGCACCAGGGGGTCGGAACCGGCGCCGTGGTCGTCACCGACGTAGATCGTAGCCAGACGTGGTGGTATCGCGCCGGCACCGGTGGAGGTGCCCTGCTGGATTACGCCAGCTATGGTGCCTGTCTGGCGTGCTGGTACTTTGGCGAGCCAGCAACGGCGGTGATGGCGCTGGCTGCGAACCTCGGCACTCCGTACGCGTCGGTTGACGACAATGCCGCCGCCCTGGTCAGGTTTCCATCGGGCATCGCGATGTGTGAAGCATCATGGACTCAGGTGGATCCCGGTGTCACTGGCGGGCCGATTGTTTATGGCGAGACCGGCACCATCGTTGTGCAGCGGCAGGGGCAGCGGAGTTGGATCGAGGTGCGCCGCGGCAGCGTGACGGAGCCGGAGGTTGTCGACGCCGACGACCTTCCAGCGGGCAGGCAGAACATCGCGCAGGAGATCGTCCACCACCTGCAGACGGGCGACCCGGTCCACTTGACGCTCCAGCCCAGCTTCAACCTCGGACCAATGGCTATCCTCGACTCCGCAATACGCTCGATTCGCAGTGGGAGAGTCGAGCTCGTCGGCAATGAGCACTGGGGCTGGGACGAAGGCACCTGAGATTCTGCCCGCACACGGCCGGCCTGACCCTGGATACACTTCGTCGGTACATCAGGGCCGTTCGCAGCGAGGTGACAAACTCCATGGTCAGGTACGCGTTTATCTTTCTCGACTCGTTCGCGATCACGGTCGAGCCGTTCGTTGTAGTGGACTCGAACACGGGCAATGAGCACGGAGTGCGCATCCAGGTCCGCCGCGTCCGCGCCGCCGAGGAGCCTGGTACGCAGCTCGCCGAGCCAATCTGGCGCGGCGACCTGTTCAGACTCACCGACGGACCGTACGGCAATTGGGACCGCGCCCACTACCATCCTCGGTTCCAGGGGCTGCAAGCCGGCAGTCGAATGACCGATCCCCAACTTACGAAAGACCCGATCACCTGGGCGCTGGCACAGCTCAGCGACCTGCACAGCCTGGCTGCCAACGCGGCCGCGCCTGACCTGGCCGCCGTCTCCGTAGAATTGCAACCGCAGGTCGATGGCATGCGCGACGAAATTCGCGTTGCGCTCGAGAAGTCTGCCGCTGTGGTACCGACGTTGTCGGGTTGAGTGGCCCTCCACGCCGCTCGCGCTTAGCTGACCCGGCGATACGCGGATCGTCGCGGTGGACGGCCGAAGTGGTAGTGGGAAGACGACGCTCGTCGAGCGGGTGCGGACTGCCGTGCCAGGTACGCAGGTTATCCACACGGACGATTTCGCCTGGTGGCACTCCCGGTTCGGCTGGCACGATCTGATGATCGACGGTGTCTTCGAAACACGTCACCGTGGGGCATTCGGTGCACTATCAGCCGCCGGCATGGGCGAGCCATGGGCGCATTGGGCACATCGACGTGTCGGCACAGGGCCCTGGGAACGGGCGACCATCATCGTCGCCGGAACCACGGACGTCAGCTACGACCCGATGGGCGAAGTTGTCATCGCGGCACCCCGGCTCGCAGGCCGAGACGCTGCTTAGTCCGGCAGCGCCGCGACTGCAACAATTTCGCCGACGATGTCGGGTTGTGCAAGCGCTGCAACGCCGATCACCTCTGAGGGTGGCGGGTTGTGTTGTTGAATCGAGCCGTCACCTAGGCTGAGGAGTCCCACCGGACGAGGATGCGCCGTCGAAGGCCGGGCAGCGGCAAGCCCTCCGCCTCCGCCTCGAGCGCAGCGCGTTCGCCCGGCGCGAGTTGGCGCCAGGACTGGATGGTGACGGTGGCTTCAGCACGTCGCCACGTCCCGACAATCTCGCCTCCCACCAGGACGGCGCCTGGCCAGACGCGCGGGGTCCACAGTTCGCCGCGACGATCCGCGTCTGGCACCAGGAGCTCGCGATCGGCGCCCCGGAGGAGGAAGAACGAGTCACCGCTGGGGAGCAAGCGCGCGCTGGACGTGGGCGTCGCGGGTCCGCGAAACGTCGGCTCGTCGCGAGTCAGGATCCATGCGTCGCCGACCGGTGTGCGCACCGGCGTCAGCGAGCCACTGAGCGCGGCGAACGCGGCGCGGCCTTGCGCCGGAGCGATGCCAGCCCACTGCACGAAGGCCTCCGCCGTCGTCGGCCCGAAGATGTGCACGTACCGGCGCGCGAGCTCCAGACGGGCCTCACGCGGGTCGACCTCGGGGGCAGGTACGGTCCAGACAGTCGGCTGGCGAGCGCCCTCCCACCGGATCAGGACTGTACCGGTCGGTGCCGCGTACCTCAGGCGATTGGGGTGTTCGCCGAGCCCGCGGCCAGCCTCACCGTAGGGTATCGCCCTGCCGTCGAGGAAGGCGTGCAGGCGAGCGGCGAGGTCCTCGGCGACCCGCCGGCCCTGCGCGTCGTTCGGCAACCTCCCGAGCGAGAAGACCGCCAGGTCGCGTGCCGCGACCACGTACGCACTGAAGCGCGGCCCCCACATCTGGACGAGCGAGGCGTCCTCCCAGGTCGACGGCCCGGTGCCCTCAACACGCGCATGGATCGAGAGCAGCGCGGCGCGCGGCATGCTGTCCTGCAGACCGGCCCACGCGGCGTGACGGAGGGAGTCGGCGCCAGATTTGAGGCGCTCGTCGAGCCCTTGGACCTTGCGTCGGTAGGCCAGGATCTGCGTCCGCGTGAGCTCGAGCCGCTGCCTCATTTGGTCGGTGTCCCTACTTTGCGGTGACAGGCTCCGTAGCGCGGGGCGGTACGATGCCGAGGCGCGCCGCGTGCCGGACTGCCTCGCCTGCAAGCAGTATCAGGCGACCCTGACCCGCGCTCGCCTCGCGCAAGCACAGGCGCAACCTGTCCAGGATCGAATCCGCTCGAGTACCTGCATCCGCGCGCGTAGTATCCAGCCTTAAAGACCGTCTTGAACAGGGCGAGTTCTCGTGTTCGTACGCGGCTCCGGGTCGGGGCTATTCGCCAAGCTATCACTCGGCAGGCACATGGCTAGCGTTGGCAGACCAGCGGCAAATAGACGTCGTCGACGATTTCGACGAGGACGGAGTCGGCCACCGCGGGGTACCCGCCGATCACGAACTCGTTGCGCAGGAGCGCAATCGGCACGCCCGCGACGCGCGGCTTGAGCGCTTCGAGTTTGGCCTCGCCGCGGGCCACTGCCCGTTCCAGCACGGCCAGCCAGGCGGCGCTGCCGCCGTCAGCCGCGTTCTCTTGAATCTGCGCCAGCAACTGAGGGTCGTCGCGGGCCCCGGCCAGCAGCGCGCGCAGAATCCCACCTAGCGGCGACGACCAGGTGCTGTTGGCGCGACGCAGCAGCTCGAGAGCGTCGCTGCGTAGACGGCCCGTGTCGGGCAGCGGTGGGACGGCCGCGGCCAGCCGGCGGTAGGCGGCGAGACCGAGCGCTGCGCGATTGGGCCAGCGGCGGTAGATAGCGTTCTTGTTCGTGCCAGCCCGGCGGGCGACCCGATCCATGGTCAGCCCGGCATAGCCGGAGTCCATCAGCTCGTCGATGGCGGCGCGCACGATGGCCTCTTCGAGCGTGGCGCCACGTCGCCGGGGCGATGGCATGCCTGCTATGATAGCGTACGGTACGTACCGTACTCTATTTGAAGGAGAGCGTCGAGCATGCGCGCGCAAGGCATGGGCTATGACAGCGGGTTCAGGATCGGCGGCTCCGAGGGCCGGCCGGTCGAGGCGGCCGTGATGCGGCGTGAGCTGGAGATCATTCGTGATGACCTGCACTGCACCGCCGTGCGCCTGATCGGCAATGACCTGGACCGGATGGATGGAGGTTGCGGCGGCGTATGCGGCCGATCTGGGCCTGGACGTGTGGTTCTCGCCGTATCCGATGGAACTCGACGCGTTCGTGGCCGTGGCCGAAAGCTAGCAGCAGGGCTCGGAGGGGCGGTTGACACCGGCGTAGATACAACCGTATGGTTGTATCCGTGCAAATCGCCGCGCCCGACTTCGACCGCATGTTCGGCGCCCTGGCCGATCACACGCGGCGCGACATCGTTCGCCGCGCGATCAACGCCGAAGAGGGCGTCGTCGAGCTGGCCAGCCACTACCCGATGAGCTTCGCCGCGGTCCAGAAGCACATCGCGGTCCTCGAGCGCGCCGGCCTGGTCACGAAGGAGCGCATCGGACGCCGCAAAATCGTCCGCGCCAATGTGGACGCGCTGCGCATCGCTCGCCGCCTGCTCGACCAGTACGAGGAGCTCTGGCGCGGGCGGATCGACCGCATGACCGACCTTATTGCCGACACGAAGGAGAGCGACCAATGACCGTCACCGCCATCCGCAAGGATCCGCAGACGCTAACCATGACCCTCGAGGCCGAGTTCGATGCGTCGCCCGATCGGGTGTGGCAGCTGTGGGCCGATCCGCGCCAGCTCGAGCGCTGGTGGGGCCCGCCGACCTATCCGGCCACCTTCACCAGGCACAACCTGGCGCCCGGCAGCCGCGTCGAGTACCACATGACCGGCCCCCAGGGCGACCTGTCGCGCGGCTACTGGGAGGTCCTCGAGGCCGACGCGCCGCATCGGCTCGTCTTCCGCGACGGCTTCGCCAACGCCGACGGCACGCCAAACACCGACCTGCCGTTGAATATGGCCAACGTCCACATCGAGGAGGTTGGCAACGGGCGCACGCGCATGTCGATCGAGAGCGTGTTCCCGAGCACCGAGGCAATGGAGCAGGTCCTGGGCATGGGTATGGAGGAGGGTCTGACCCAGGCCGTCGGCCAGATCGACGCGATCCTCGCCGAGCACGCTGTGAGTCAGCGCTGAGCTGCAGCTCAGCTGAGATCGACCGGCGCACCCCGGTCAGGACAACGAAGGCACAGGAGAGAGGCATTTTGACGACAACTGAGCCAACCACCCACAGCCTGAACGTCCCCGGCGCCACGCTCACCTATGACGTTCGGCCCAACGACACCACCACCCAGCCGGTCCTGCTGCTCATCGGCTCACCGATGGGCGCCGCGGGATTCAGCACGCTCAGCAGTCACTTCGCGGACCGCACCGTCGTTACTTACGACCCGCGCGGCTCGGAGCGAAGTGAGAAGACCGATCCCGCCAGCCCGTCGACGCCCGCGGAGCACGCGGATGACCTGCATCGGCTCATCCAGGCGCTCGATGCGGGCCCGGTTGAGCTGTTCGCCAGCAGCGGTGGAGCGGTGAACGCGCTGGCGCTTGTGGAACGGCATCCGGAGCAGGTCCGGACGCTGGTGGCCCACGAGCCGCCGCTGTTTCAGATCCTGCCCGACCGAGACGCCGCCCTCGCCGCCGCGCGCGAGATCCACGCGACGTACCTGCGCTCAGGATTTGGCGCAGGCATGGCGAAGTTCATCGCGCTGGTCCAACTCAAGGGGCCAGTGCCGGCCGATTGGGTGGACCAACCGGGTCCGGATCCGGCGATGTTCGGATTGCCGACCGAGGACGACGGCTCGCGCACCGACGTGCTGCTGGGGCAGAACATGACCTCGAGCACCGGCTACGAGCCCGACTTCGACGCTCTCCGGCGCGCATCGACGCGCATCGTCATCGCTGCAGGCAGCGAGTCGGCAGGTGAGCCGGCCAACCGTGGCGCGCACGCGGTTGCCGAGCGGCTGGGAACGACGGCGGTGACCTTTCCGAGCCACCACGGTGGCTTCCTCGGTGGCGAATACGGCCAGGCCGGCGACCCGGACGCCTTCGCCGCGAAGCTGCGCCAGGTCCTCGGCGCTCCGGCGGGCTGAGCAGGTTGCTCGAAAACACGAGCGCGATCGTCTACGGTGGCGGTGGTTCGATCGGCGGTGCCGCCGCGCGGCTGGGAGGACGTCAGCAACGTGGCCGCGTTCGTCGCTTCTGACAAGGCGCGCAGCCTGACCGCCGCCACTGCCAACGTCAGCTGCGGCGCCCTGATCGACTAGGGATCGAGACCACAGGAGGTCGAAGTGTCTACGTCAGTGCTCTACATGTCGATGTCACTCGACGGGTACATCGCGGGTCCAAATGACAACCCGGACAACCCCGGCGGCGACGGCCTCGACCGGCTGCACGAGTGGTTCCTCACCCCGGACGGGGAATTCCGCCGGCCGGCCGGGCCGGCCGGGGAGTTGTACGACCAGATAATGGACGCGCACGGTGCGATCGTGGTGGGACGGCGGACCGCGGAGCAGGTCGATCACTGGGGCGGTGATCATCATGGTTGCGGTGTCCCGATCTTCGTGCCCAGCCATCGGCCACCGGGACCGTCGGTCGCGAACTATCCGTTGGTGACGTACGTGACCGATGGGATCGCGAGCGCGATGGCGCAGGCGAAGGCGGCGGCCGGAGAACGCGAGGTGCTGGTGCACGGCGCGTACACGGCGCAACGGGCACTCGAGGCCAGTGTGCTGGACGAGTTGCAGATACACCAGATTCCAGTGCTGTTCGGCGGCGGCCGGCGGCTGTTCGAGGTGCTGCCGTCGCGCGTCGAGTTGGAGATCGTTCAGGTGGTCGACACCCCGCAGGCCACCCACATCCGCTACCGCGTCCGTCGCTGAGCGGTATCGTGACGCCATAATGGCTGAAGGGGCAGTCCTTGTCGAGGCGGCCGGGCACGAGATTGCGGTTACCAGCCCCAGCAAGGTCTTCTTCCCCGAGCGGGGCGAGACGAAGCTCGACCTCGTTCGCTTCTACCAGACGGTCGAAGAGTCGCTCATGCGGGCAATGCAGAACCGCCCGGTTCTCCTCCAGCGCTATCCGAACGGGGCAGGCGGTCCCTCCTTCTTCCAGAAGCGGGTCCCGGATGTGCGCCCGGAGTGGCTGCAGACGGCCGTGGTCAGCACGCCGAACGGCACCACTTCCGACGCGCTCGTCGCGGCCGACCTTGCGCACGTCATCTGGGCAGTGAACATTGGCTGCATCGGTTTCCACGTCTGGCCGTCGCAGGCGGACGACCAGGAGCATGCGGACGAATTGCGCATCGACCTCGACCCGTCGCCTGGTGTGACCTTCGCGATGGTCCAGGAGGCGGCGCGGGAGGTCCGCCGGCTCTTTGACGAGCACGGCCTGAGCGCGATGCCGAAGACGACGGGAAATCGCGGGATCCACATCTATGTCCGGCTTCAGCCACGCTGGACGTCCTACGAGGTGCGCAGCGCGGCCGTGGCCGTAGCCCGCGAGTTGGAGCGACGCCGGCCGGAGCTGATGACCGCGGCCTGGTGGAAGGAGGAGCGCGGCGCGCGTGTTTTCATCGACTACAACCAGAACGCGCCGCACAAGACGATCTTCGGGGCGTGGTCGGTGCGGGCGCGACCGGGCGCGCAGGTGTCGACGCCCTTCGACTGGGACGAGCTCGATGCTATCCAGCCAGATGCGCTCACCATCGCAACGGTGCCTGAGCGGGTGCGGGCAGCAGGCGACCCATGGGCGGAGATGTTGCCGCAGTCGCTCGAGCCGCTCCTGGCGATGCACGAGCGCGACACCGCGGCGGGGCTACCGGACGCCGCCTGGCCACCGGTGTATCCGAAGATGCCAGGCGAGCCGCCGCGTGTGGCGCCCAGCCGGGCCCGGAAGGCCCCTGAGCCAGAGTAACGCGGTTTGTCGAGCGCACGCTTCGCTGCGCTGGAAAAGATATGCATTACTGCATCTAGCGGATGCGCGCACCGAGGTGTCCCCTCTGCGCGGGGGGAATATTTGGATGGCGCCGCACTTCGGCAGCCTGACTAAACGCGGCACCGCGCGGGTGGCGATCGTCGAGGACGACGAGGCAATCCGACTGCTGATCCAGGACGTCCTGGAGGACGAGGGATACGTGTGTCTCGCCAACTCGTCGGCCGACACGGGTATGGACCTGGTCGAGCGACACCGACCCGATGTGCTCATCTTGGATATCAAGTTTGGCAGCGTCGCGTCTGGCTGGCGGTTGTTGGACCAGCTCGGCCGAAATCCACACACGGCAGGGATTGCTGTGATCCTGTGCACCGCCGATTCGCGCGCGCTCGAAAGTCAGCAGGCTGCACTGGTCGAGCGCGGGATACGCTGCCTGGCCAAGCCGTTCGACGTTGCCGATCTGCTCCGGCTCGTCAGGGAAAGCCTGCAGGATGTGGGAGCCCTAGTCGCAGCCGAGTAAGACTTCGGCAGCCCGCTCAGGGCACGCGCACGCGAGCCGAAAAGTTCCACCCGTACCAGGCTGTCACGGAAGTCGTACGGCGCTGGCGTCGACGGTCTGACCGCACAGGATTCAATCGAAGCTGAAGCACACCTTGCCGGCGGTGGCGCTGTCCGCGAGTTGGAACGCCTCGTCGCCCTTTTCGAGTGGAAAGCGGTGCGTCACTACCTGACTCGGCGCGATCTTGTGGCGGCGGAAAAACTCCCACATGTCCTGGTACTGCGTGACCGGGAAAATGCTTGTCCCGAAGAGCACAATCTCACGATGCACCACCGCTCCGAGCGACAGCTTCAGGTCTGCACTGCCGAGCCCGACCAGCGCGGCCGTGCCTAGCGGCCGCAGTACATCGGGGATGGCCATATGCGCCGCGGGCGCGCCAGACGCTTCTAACAGCTTGTGTGCACCAACCGGATAGTGGGCGCGGACCTGCTCGCCGATGGCGCCTGCGCTCGGATCGAATGTGCGCTGCGCACCTAGTTGCTCCGCCAGGTCGCGCCGCTCCGGTGACGGGTCAATTCCGACGACTTCGGCACCCATGCGGCTGCCGAACAATGTTGCCAACAGGCCCACCGGTCCAAGGCCCGATACGACCAGGACCTCGCCCGAGGGCGCAAGTCGCGTGAGCGGGTAATACGCGGTCCCACCCTGGCAGGCGACGATGGCTCCGTCCTCGAGGGTGAAATCGTCGGGTACTTTGAACAAATACTGCGCTTCGACAACCATGTACTCCGCATGGCCGCCGTCCAACGTGCCGAGGCCGACGCCGTATGAGCCACGGCGGTTGATGCACACATTGGTGTGGCCGGCTCGGCAGTACTCGCACGTGCCGCATACCTGTCGGAAGTACGTGGTCACCCGGTCGCCAATAGACCAGCCGCTGACCTCCGCACCGACCTCGACAATGAGGCCGGCAGGTTCGTGGCCCGGCACGCGCCGACCGTCGACGAAAGCCGCACCCGGATGGCGGTAGACGTGGAGATCACTACCGCAGATACCCGCCGCCTGCATCTGGATGAGCACCTCGTTCGGCGCCGGGCGCGGATTCGCTCGCTCGTAGTAGACGGCCTGTCGCTCGCCGGCATAGCGGATTGCGTGCATCGTCAGTCTTGCACGGTCGATGCGACGCGGATGGTCAGGATGCGTTCGCTCATGAGCGCTAGGGTAGCGCTGCGCACCCTGACCGGCGTGTGCGTCAGAACGGTTAGCCGCGCGCGCCGTGCAAACCCTTGAGGCAAGCAATCTCGCCCGTCTCCGTTCCGATGCGGTTGAGCAACAACAGCGTGAGCGTTGACGCGATCGTCTCCTGGAGCCAGCGCAGCTGGACGTTGTTGGGAATGTCGCTCCAGATCAGATAGCGTCCGACGCCGTTCCACGCCGGCCCTTCGGCCCACAGGGCACCAATCCAGAGTCGCGGAATTGCCGTGTTGCCTACGCGCAGCGACTCAAAACGTGGGTCCAGTACGACGATGTCCGCGTCGGGCTAGCGGCGCGGGTCCGTGCCTGGGCCCATTGTCGGATCGATCATGCGTCCCCATGTATACATCTCTGTGCTGCGCGGGGGGTCGTTTAGCGTGCAACATGTTGTTCGGCCAGCGAATCGTCGTTCGGCGAGTGGCTGCGGGCGGTAGAGTTATGAGTCCATGAGTATCGAAGATGACGACGAGTACGCCGAGCTCTTCAAGAAGCTGCCGAGCGGCCCGTCGAGTGGAACGTCGTGGGAGGATGTCGCAGCCGAGCTGGGGGCGCTCGGCGGAACGCTGGGCGACCTGCTGCGCACGGCCTGGCAGCGCTCGGAGGGCGACACGCTCATCGGCGGCCTGCGCGAATCGCTGAGCTCGATCGTCGAGGATGTAAATCGCGCTACCGAGGGCAGTCCCGAGACACAGCGCGCGCGCAACGAGCTGACGCGCCTGGTGGAATCGATCCGTGCCGCCGCCATCCAGTCCGGCAACGAGATGCGCCCCGAACTGCTGAACCTGCTGCGCGAGGCGAATGCGCAGCTCCGCCGTCTCGGCCGCGACGACAAATAGGTCTATGGGCGCGAGTGACTGACGCCGACCTGGCCGGCGTCAGTCGATTTCAACGTATCTGGCTCAGGCTGCGCCGGTCGGCTGCAGAACGAAGAGCGTCTTCATCAGCTCCTGTTGCCAGGAGTGCGGGAAGCCGAACGGTTTGTCTTTGGACGGCCAGCCCGTCCAGTAGGTGGTGTTCATCGGGTAGCGGATGATCAGCTGCGAGACATAGATCATGGGCAGCTCGCGATACCAGATGTCCATGGCCTGCGTGAAGTACTCCAGGGTCTTCGGGTCGTCGACCTGGAGCGGGCTGATCTTCTCGACGGCCGCGTCATAGTCCGCGTTGCGCCAGCGCGACGTCGCCCATGAGATGGGTGCCGGCTCGCCGGTCGGGCGGAAGTACTGGCCCTCGAAGATCGACAGCATGAAGTACGGGTCCATGCCCTTGACACCAGCGGGCCCCTGGCAACCGAAGTACAGGGGCTGCTGGCCGGTCTGCACCTGCGAGTCCAGGCCAGGGGACGTGTCGAAGCTGGCGTCGAAGCCGGCGTCGCGCAGTTGCTGACTGAGCGGCGGGCCATAGTTCTTGAGCCAATCGGGCACGGCGACTTTCATGTCGGGTTTGGCGCCCGAGGCATCGGCCCACAGGCCATCGCCACCCTTCTTATAGCCAAGCTTGCCCATTAGCTCGTTGACCTTGTCCGGGTGTGCAGTGGCGTCCAGGCCGTACTTCTGCTGACTTGGCTTGATGGCCTCGTCGAACTTCTGGAACCACACGTACGGCGTGAACTGGTGGTACGCGACAACGCCCGCACCGGCCTCCGCCAGGTTGACCAGCTTGGTGCGGTCGAGCGCGAAGTTGATCGCCTGGCGCATCTCGGGCTTGTCGAACGGCGGGGCGCTGTTGTTGAAGCCGAGCGAGATCGGGCACCAGTCGAGATAGCCGAATGGCGACTCCTGGCCCGTGAAGGTGATGACCTTCGGGTTCTGTGCGAACGCGGTCTTCAACGTCGGGACCGGCACGATCTTGCACATGTCGATCTCGTTGCTGATGAGCTTCTGGACGGCCAGCGTATCGTCCTGGTTCGGCAGATAGATGACGCGCTGGATCTTCGGCAGTGGCTTGAAGCCAGTCTTGGCGCCCCAGTAATTGGGATTGAGGTCGAAGACTTTCTGCTGCGCGGTCGCCTGGACCAGCTTGTACGGACCAGTTCCGATCGGCCAGCCCTTGGCTGGATCGTAGAACTGGAAGGTCAGCGGGTCCTGGCCCTTGAAGATCGCCTCGGGGTAGAACTGTTCGACGATGCCGTGATTGCTGGTCAGGGTCGTCGCCCACCAGCGTGGGTTCGGTTTGTTGAGGCTGAATTTGATGGTCAGGTCGTCGACGGCCGAGGCTTCCTTGAGGAAGCTGATCTCGGCGGTGTGGACCATCTTGTCCTTGTTGTCGCGCACGACATTGAAGGTGTAGACGACGTCCTTCGAGGTGAAGGGCGTGCCGTCGCTCCACTCGATGCCCTTGCGCAGCTTGAGCGTGATCTCGGTGAAGTCCGCGTTGTACTGCCAGGATTCGGCTAGCCAGTTCTCGTACTCACCGGTCAGCACGTTGAACATAATTAGCGGCTCGGCCATGGTCTGCAGGGCGCCACTGTGCCAGCCGCCCACCGAGCCACCAGTGGTGCGCAAATTGAAGTTGGCAAAGTCCGGGTTGGTGCCGTTGGCGCCACCCTGGATGGCAATGAACGTCTGGTTGCGCGGCACGTTGCGTAGGGCGCCGGCCGCCGCGGGTGCCGCCGTGGGCTGAGCGGGGGCCTGGGTCGGCGCGGCCGCGGCTGGCGCGGTCGTCGCCGCCGGCTTGGCCGCCGCCTGCGTGGGCGCAGCTGCCGGGGCCGTCGTCGGCGCCGCGGCCGGTGGCGCAGGCGCAGCCGGTGGCGCGGCCGGCGCACACGCGGCGAGCACGCCAATCCCGGCACTCAGGCCGAATGCCGTTAGCAGCTGACGACGATTGAGCCGAAGTCTCGTGAAATCGGACGATCCGTGCACGCGACGCCTCCTCCGGGCGCTTCCCGCCCCGTTTGAAGTCGTAGCTCGATTGCCCGCCGAGCCCGCCAAGACCCGCCCGGGCGGCCAGTCGCGACCACGATATGGCTCGTACCAGGGGTTGTCAAACCCACCTGCGTTTGACACGCCCCGCGGCCTCGGGTAGCGTCGCGATTGCGCGTCGAGGAGGGACAGGCAATGCCAGTCGGGTATGTGGTTCGCCGCCTCGGCCTTTTCGTGCTCGTCATCTGGGCGGCGGCCACGGTCAACTTCGCGATTCCGAGGCTGTCGCCGGCCGATCCCATCAAAGAGGCCCTGCTCAAGGTGACGACGATGGGTGCCGGTCAGGGCAATATGGAAGCGCTGGCGAAATCATTTGCCACCCGCTTCGGTCTCGACCAGCCGCTCTGGCAACAGTACGTGAACTACCTGACCGATCTGGCACGCTTCAATCTTGGCTATTCGATCGGTTTCTTCCCGGCGCAGGTGAGCGACATGATCCTGGCCGCCCTGCCGTGGACGATTGTGCTGGTTGGCCTGGCCACCCTGGTCACCTTCGCGATTGGCACAGTCCTCGGCGCGTTCATGGCCTGGTCGAACGTGCCGGGCATGGTCAAAGTGCTCAATCCACCGCTGCTGACGTTGTCGGCGATTCCCTACTACCTGCTCGGGCTGATCTTGATCTATCTGTTCGCCTTTTTGACCAAGACGTTCCCACTCGGAGGCGGCTACAGCGTCGGGGTGGTGCCCGACTGGAGCCCAACCTTCCTGGTCGACGCGCTGAAGCACGCGGTCTTGCCGGCACTATCGATCGTGCTGGCCGACCTGGGCTTCTGGGCGCTGGGTATGCGCGGCATGATGGTCACCGTCCAGGGCGAGGACTACATGACGCTGGCCGAGGCGAAGGGGTTGAATCCCAGTCGTGTGTTCCTGCGCTACGGAGTGCGCAACGCGATTCTGCCCCAGATCACGTCGCTGGCCCTGTCGATGGGCCGCGTGGTCTCAGGCGCCATCCTGGTCGAAATCGTGTTCTCGTATCCGGGCGTCGGCAACTTGCTGTATCAGTCGATACGCAGCTTCGACTACTTTGTGATCTACGGCGTGGCTTTCATGGTCATCGTGGCCATCGGCCTGGCGACGCTGATTCTCGACTTGCTGCTGCCAATGCTGGACCCGCGCATTTCCTACGGACGGACATGACATGAGGTCCTGGCTCGAGCGCGTGTTCAGCTATCGGCAACTCACGGTTGGCATCGTGATCATTGGCGCGGTCGTGCTGCTCGGGCTGCTTGGACCGCTTGTGTGGAATGTCAACGGGGCCAAGGTCGGCAGCGACATTCCCGATCTGACGCCGTCGTTCGAACACCCGCTGGGTACCGATACCGTGGGCCGCGATCTGCTCAGCGTCATCATCGTCGGCACGCCGATGACCCTCAGCATTGGCTTGATCGCGGGGGCGATCGGTCTGACCGTGGGCATCGCCTTTGGCTTTATTTCGGGCTACTACGGCGGACCCGCCGACATTCTGCTGCGCGGTGCCGCCGACGTCTTCCTGACCGTGCCTGGTCTGCTGATCCTGGTGGTGATTGCTTCGTCGACGAAGGGCGCGGTCAATGTGCAGACGGAGGCGCTCGTCGTATCGGCACTGGCCTGGATGTGGCCAACGCGAACCATCCGCTCGCAGGTCCTGAGCATGCGCGAGCGCGGCTATATCCAGGTCGCGCGATTTTCGGGCACCAGCGACGCGCGAATCATCGTCGAGGAGATGCTGCCCAACCTGCTGCCGTACCTGGCGGCGAGCTTTGTCGGCGCCGTGGCGGCGGCAGTCCTGGCGTCCATCGGACTCGAGGCGCTCGGGCTCGGACCACAGAACCAGCCGACGCTGGGCATGACCATTTACTGGGCGCTCTACTACACGACCGTCATGCGTGGGCTGGTGTGGTGGTGGCTACCACCGATAGTGATGATCATCTTGATCTTCGTCGGGCTGTTTTCGATCGCGGCTGGCCTCGACAAAATCATCAATCCGCGGCTCAGGACCGCGGCGTGACCACCGATCGCAAGACGGTCCTCAAGGTCGAGGATCTGCGCGTCTACTACCACACGCGCGACGGCCCGGTGAAAGCCGTCGACGGCGTCAGTTTCAATCTGAACGAGGGCGAGCGCCTTGGACTCGTCGGCGAGTCCGGCTCAGGCAAGTCCACCACCGGACTGGCGATCCTGCGGCTGATCAAGCCGCCGGGCAAGATCGAAGCCGGTCACATTCGGCTCGACGGGGTGGATGTGCTGGGCCTATCCGAGCCAGCCATGCGCCGCACCCGCCTGGGGGCCATTGCCCTGGTGGCACAGGGCGCGATGAACTCGCTGAACCCGGTCATGCGCGTGGGTGACCAGATCGTCGATGCGCTCGTCGACCACGGCGTGCAAGGCTCGCGCAAGCAGCTCAGTGCTCGGGTGGCCGGCCTGTTCGAGCGCGTTGGGCTGAGTCGGCAGGACATGCGCCGATTCCCACACGAGCTCAGCGGCGGCATGAAACAGCGCGTCTGCATTGCCCTGGCCATCAGCTTGAAGCCGAAGGTGATCGTGGCCGACGAGCCGACGAGCGCGCTCGACGTGGTCGTCCAGCGCCAGGTGATGGACACCCTCGCCGACGTGCAAGAGGAGCTTGGCGCGGCGGTGATCCTGATCGGCCACGACATGGGCTTGATGGCCCAATTCGTCGATCGGCTCGGGGTGATGTACGCGGGTGAGCTGGTCGAAGTCAGTCCCATGGAAGCGGTCTACGAGGAGCCATTGCACCCGTACACGCGCTTGCTGATCGCCTGCTTACCGTCGCTGGAGCACAAGGGCGTGTTTGCGGGTATTCCGGGGCTGCCGCCGTCACTCTTGAATCCACCGGCCGGCTGCCCGTTCAACCCACGCTGCCCGCACGTGATGGAGCGCTGCCGGGTGGAACGCCCGGTGTTGCAGCCGGCGCAGCAGGGTCGATGGGTCGCCTGCCACCTGTACAACGCGATATGACGGCCCTCATCGAAGCGCGCAACCTGGGTAAAGTCTTCGGCGGCGGGATTTTTTCCAGTGCACGTACGCGCGCGCTGGATGATTTCTCGCTCCGCATCGACACTGACCCACCGTCGATTACCGCGATTGTGGGCGAAAGCGGCAGTGGCAAAACCACGCTGGCGCGTCTGTTGCTGGGCATGATCGCGCCCACGACGGGTGACGTCCTGTATCAGGGCAAGTCGCTCCCGACGATGACCAGCGCCGAACGGCGCGCCTTCCGACGCGATGTTCAGGTCATCTTTCAGGACCCGTACGACGCGTACAACCCCTTTTACAAAGTCGATCACGTGCTGGCGAAGCCGATTGCAAACTTCGGACTCGCCCGCACGCGGAGTGAAGCGCGCGGCCTGATCGAGCAGGTGCTGGAAGCCGTCGGCCTGCGGCCCGAGGAGACACTGGGCCGCTACCCACACCAGCTCAGCGGTGGTCAGCGACAACGGATCATGGTCGCGCGCGCACTGCTGCCCAAGCCGCGCTTGATCGTCGCCGACGAACCCGTGTCGATGGTGGATGCTTCTCTACGCGCAACGATTCTCGGTAGTTTGAGAAAGCTGAACCAGGACTTTGGTATCTCGCTCCTGTACATCACGCATGACCTGACCACGGCCTACCAGATCGGTCAGAACATCATCGTGATGTACGGTGGATCGGTCTCGGAAGCAGGCGACGTCGAGCTGGTCGTGCGCCAGCCCAAACATCCGTACACGCAGCTGCTCATCGGATCGATACCGTCGCCCAACCCGCGCCATCGCTGGACAACCCGCGGTACGGCCGACGCCGGGAATCGAGGTAACACCAACGGTAGTTGCCGGTTCGCCGCGCGCTGTCCATCGGCCATGCCGAAGTGTTGGGAGCAACACCCGCCGCTGTTTCAGTCAGACGCACATCGAGTGGTCGCGTGTTATTTGCACGAAGCTTCGGCGACGACGCTGTCCTCGAGTCCGATGGACGAGGTGTTCGTGCGCTGATGAAACGCGGCCTCGTCGTGTGGTTGCTCGCGCTGGGCATGACGGCCTGCCAGCCGGTTGCGTCAGTCGCGCCGGCTGCCGCACCCGTAGTCGCCCCCGCACCCCCACCCGCGCCAGCGGCGAGCGCGGCCATCTGGGCTGAAGTGCCCCGCCAGATCTGCACCTGTCACGAGGACGCGCTGTCCCGCGTCGAGACGGTCGTGCAGGACTCACAGCTCGCGCTCGAGTTCAAAATCGAGACCGGTAACGAGGGCTGGCACATCTTCTCGGTAACCTTTGACCCGACACGGGTGGCGGCGGAGCGTGTCACGCAGCTTCTCGAGGGCGCCGGGGCGCTGATCGTGCCCGCGCCGATCGCCCACTGACGCTGCAACTGTCAGGTCCGGCGCTGGAGTAGTCCCACGGCGTAGAACTCGTACGACGCCGCGGTGTCCGGAACATCCACTACGTGCACCGTGAATCGCGCCGGCAGGCCATTGTCGGGTAGATGCTCGGCGAAGTAGGTGCCATACGCCGTACGGTATGCCGTGCGCAGACGCTGCTGTTCGGCCGCGTAGCCCGCTGGATCAACGAGTGGATTGGGCGTCTTGGGCTGACAGCCGAAAGCGTGTACCTCGAGAAAGTCGACCTCCGCCAGCGACGCGCAGATGCCGGCGTCGCGCACCCACTTCTCCCAGCACGCGAATACGAGCGGCACTTCGCGCTCCGGATCCATACTCACCAGCTCGTCGTGGCCCAGCACGCCTTTGGCCGAGTGGCCGCCGGTCAATCCGGAGAAGTAGATCCTGAGGTCGCCATCCGCCTGTTCCTCGGTCACCAGTGCAGACAGCACCGGCCGTTCGCCCTCGGAGTAATAAGTGACCTTGCCGCGTCGTTTGATCGAAAACGCCATCCGCGCGCAGCTTACTATCCCCAGTGCTTCCGTGCAGTGCACACTGGAGGCTGATGCGCATCCACATCGACGGCGGTGACTTCTGGATCGACGGCGCCCCCACCTACGCCGGGCGAACCTGGCGGGGCCAGCGCATCGAGGGCCTGCTGCTCAACGCGCGCATGGTCCAGGCTACGTTCGACGACCTGAACCCGGCGACGCGCGAGCGCTGGGCGTACCCGGATACGCTCCAGTGGGATCCCGAGCGCAATGTGCGCGAGCTGGTCGCCATGCTGCCCGAGTACCGCCGTCAGGGTTTGCTCGCGCTGAGCGTCAACTTCCAGGGCGGCAGTCCTGAAGGTTATTCGCGCGACCAACCGTGGGAGAATTCGGCGTTCGCGGCGGACGGTTCGCTGCGCGAAGCATTCGCCGAGCGCATGCGTCGAGTGCTCAGCGCCGCTGACGCCGCGGGGCTGGCGGCGATCGTCGGCTACTTTTATCAGGGTCAGGACGAACGCCTGGCGGACGAATCGGCCGTTGTGCGCGCGGTCGACGGCGCAACGGACTTCCTGCTCGAGGGCGGATACGAAAACGTACTGGTCGAGATCAACAACGAATGCAACACGCGTTACGAGCACGCGATTCTGCAGCCCGAACGCGTGCACGAATTGATCGCCCGCGTTGCGGACCGCGCCGCTGGCCGCTTGCTCGTCAGTACCAGCTACGGCGGGCGGGGCCGCGTGCCCGATGAGTCGGTCGCACGCGCGGCGGACTTCCTGTTACTGCATGGCAACGGCACGGCCGATCCGCACTCGATCGCGGCGCAAGTCGCTGCGACGCGCGCGCTGTCCAATTATCGCGGTCAGCCGATTCTGTTCAACGAGGACGACCACTTCGAGTTCGACCGACCGTGGAATAACTTCACGGCCGCGCTGAGTCAACATGCGTCGTGGGGCTTTTTCGATCCGGGGTCGGGGGCCGGTGGCGCCGCGGCGCGCGGCAACTACGTCGACGGGTTTCAACTAGTCCCCGTCAACTGGACGATCAACACACCGCGCAAACGTGCATTCTTCGACCTTGTCGCCGAGATTTCGGGTGCGCAATGGTAGCCATCGACTTCGGGCTCACCATTCGGCCAACGCCACACGGTGGCACGCTGGCCGAGATGATGAGCGCGAACGAGCGCATCTTGCAGGTCGCACGTCAGCACGATCTGGCGTGCTGGGTAATCGACCACTTCCAGTTCGACGCGGACCCTATCTTTGAATGCCTGGCATTCCTCGCGTATCACGCCGGGCAACATCCGGGACTGCGCTGGGGCACGCTGGTACTGGGGCAGGGCTATCGTAATCCGGCTGTGACGGCCAAGATTGCGGCCACGCTCCAATTTCTGACTGGTGGACGGTTCATCCTCGGCCTGGGCGCTGGCGACGCCGAAGGCGAGCACCGCGCGTATGGCTATCCGTTTCCTGAGGCACGCGCGCGTGTGGAACAACTGGACGAAGCTGCGACGATCATTCGAGCGCTCTGGCGCGGCGGCCCGGCGACGTTCTCCGGCGCGCACTACCGTGTCGAGCAGGCGTACTGCAGGCCTGTGCTCGAACCACCGCCGGTGCTGATGATTGGCGGTGGCGGCGAGCGCTTGACGCTGCGCGTGGTCGCACAGCACGCCGACTGGTGGAACTGTGACTATTACTCGCCGGCGGAGTATGCCCGCAAACTAGCCATCCTGCGCGAGCATTGCCGGGCCATCGGGCGCGATTCCGACGCGATCGTGCCGACGTGTTATATGGGTGTGACTGTCTCGCACGATGCAACGCAACTGGTGCGCCGGCGCTCGATGGGCCACCGCGGAGAGGTCCACGTCATGAGCGGTAGTCCCGACGAGGTTGCGGCGCAGATCGCGGAATTTGTCGCGGCCGGAGTGCAGCACATGCAGCTGAACTTCCTCGACTTTCCGCGCACAGACAGCCTCGACCTCTTTGAAAGCGATGTTCTGCCGCGGTTTAGCCGAGTGGGCCCGTCGTTTAGCATGCCACATCGATGATCGAACTCAGGGAGGCGCCGAGTGATGCGCCACAGATCCTGTTCCTGGGCGAGGGGTCCCGAAACAGCTATGTCGAAGGTGCGTTGAGCACCGCGTTCCGTCTGACAAAGCTCCACTCGGGCCAAGCTCTCGCCGGCAGCGAGGTCGAACCGGCGCTCGGCGACCACGCGCTGATCGTGCTGACGGACTACCCGGCACGGCATTTGAGCGCGGTGCACCAGGAGACAATCGCGACTGCCGTCGAGCGCGGCCGAGGCTTGCTGATGATCGGCGGCTGGGCCTCCTTCGGAGGGCCGCACGGCAGCTACTACGGCTCTCGGATCGCCGAATTGCTGCCCGTGGTTATCGGCGCCGAGGACGACAGGGTCAACTCACCGCTCGGCACGGTGCTCGTCGCCCGCCGCGAGCACCATCCCGCGATCCAGTCGATCCAGGGCCAGGAGCCCTGTGTGGTGGTCGGCTATAACGGCGTTCGGGCCAGGGACATTGCGGACGTGCTGGTAGAAGGCCATCGCTTGCACGTCGACAGAGAGCTGCAGCCGCGCCTCGAGAAAACAACGACGCCGGTCCTGACGGTCCGGCAACGTGGCGCCGGGCGCGTCGGCGCATTGGCGCCCGACGTGATGCCGCATTGGGCTGGCGGGATCCTGGACTGGGGCGAGCGGCGCGTCATGCTACCCACGGGCAACGAGGTCGGCCACCTGTACCCCGCGTTTCTGGTCGACCTGTGTCGCTGGCTGGCAGGTCTGACGTGAGCGTTCAGCCGTGCTATGCTTCGCCGCACTCGCCTGGCGCGGGATTCCAGCTCAGTGAGATGAGGATGAGCGAGCTCGACTGGCGCTCGACGGTCTGTCGCCAAAACGGCTAATCCGCTGCTTGCATTTCAAGCGTCTCCGTAAGCAGCGGGAGAGCGACGCGTGCCCAGGCCACGACCGGTCGACGGTCATGGTCTTGTATGGGCCGAGCCTCCTGCTATCGCCGCATAGCCGAAGGACCACCGACTCGTGCCCATGCCCCATCGAACCCAGATGCACCTCATCCGCCGACGCCTCATCGGCAAAGACGGCGCCGAACGCGTGCGCGAGCTGCGCGCGATCCTGGGCGACCTGCCCGATTACAAGAATGGTCCCTACGCGGACATCCGCAAGTGGGTGCTCGCGGAGGTGGATGCTACGCGCGTGCGGGCGCGCGTCGTCCATCGCGACTCGATCGCGGTGCGGCGCGAAGGCGCCGCACAGATTGCGCTGGTCGGACCGCCCAATGCTGGTAAGTCCTCGCTGCTGCATGCGCTGTCCGACGTCCAGATCAAGATTGGCAACTATGCCTTCACGACGTTGCGCCCAGTCCCGGCACTCGTGCGCATCGACGGCGTTCTGGTGCAGTTCGTCGAGATTCCCGGCCTGGTCGATGGCGCCAACGACGATCGCGGGGGAGGCCGGGCGTTCCTCGGCGTGCTGCGCGGGGCCGACGCGATCATCTATTGCCAGGACGCCACGGCGTCGACTGACGCGCTCGAAGCGGTCATGGCCGAAGTAGCCCTGGCGGACATCGTCCGGCCCGCGCTACTCGCGGTCACCAAGTTCGACGAGGTCGACGCAACCCGCCTCGGCGAGCTCGCCACCACGTTTCCTGGATTGTGCCTGGTGCCGACGTCGATCCTGGACGAGACAAGCCTGGATCGCCTCAAGCACGCGGCGTGGCAGTTGACCGACCTGATGCGCGTCTATCTGCGTCATGGCGACGAGACCGCCGACCTGCCGCTGCCACTGCCGCGTGGTGCTACCGCGCTCGAGGTCGCGCACGCGATTCACTCCGATCTGGCGGCCCAGTTCCGCGGCGCGCGCGTGTGGGGCCCGTCAGCGCGTCACGCCGGCCAACGGATCGGGCGCGACCACGTCGTGCGGGACGGTGACACGCTCGAGATCATCGGCGCCTGACGCCGCGGGTGGCCGGAAAAAAGTCAGTGAACCTTGACTAAAATCAATCTATCTATTAGTTTTCTCAACATTGTGATTAAACACCGAGCCTGCCTCAGTGGCACTCCGCCAAGGATCTGATGACGAGTCTGAAGCACGTGATCGAAGTGCGCAACCTGACCAAGTCGTATGGCAAGACCGAGGTCCTGAAGGGCATCGACCTGCAGGTCGAGCGGGGCACCATGCTGGCTTTGCTCGGGCCCAATGGCGCCGGTAAAACCACGACCGTGCGGATCCTCAGCACACTGCTCGGCTTCGACGGCGGAACGGTGCTGGTCGAGGGCCACAACGTGCGGACCGACGCTGACAAGGTCCGCGCCGTGATTGGTCTGACCGGCCAGGCGGCGGCGGTGGATGAGCTGCTGACCGGGCGCGAGAACCTGGTCATGATGGGTCAGCTGTACCGCCTCACTGCTGCCAGCGCCAGGGTGCGCGCCCAGGAGCTGCTCGAAGAGTTCGATCTGGTCGAGGCCGCCGGCCGGCCGGCCAAGACCTATTCCGGCGGCATGCGCCGGCGGCTCGACCTGGCGGTCAGCCTGATTGCGACGCCACCAGTCCTGTTCCTGGACGAGCCCACGACTGGCCTCGATCCCCGCTCGCGCCTGGCGATGTGGGAGATCATCAAAAACCTGCTCGCCGGCGGCACGACCATCCTGCTGACGACCCAGTACCTCGACGAGGCCGATCAGCTGGCTGACCGGATCGTGGTGATCGATGGGGGCAAGGTGATCGCCGAGGGCACGCCGAGCGCCCTGAAGAGCAAAGTGGGCAACGACCGACTCGAGCTCACCTTCCGGGACAACGAGTCGTTCAGTCGCGCCGTCGCAGAATTGGGTGAGGACGTCATCGACTCGAACCCCAAGGAGTTCTCGGCGACCGTCGTCATCAAAGACACCAATTCGGATGTGAAGCGGGCCCTGGACATGCTGGCCGATGCGGGCATCGCGGTCCAGTCGCTGGCCGTCCACAAGCCAACGCTCGACGATGTGTTCCTGTCGCTGACCGGCAAGCAGAAGCCGGCGCAAGCCGTGGAGGTCAAGTAGATGGCCGCGCAACTGGTGTTCGATCGCCGCCCGCGGGCGGTGCTGGCGGTGAACGACTCGCTGCTCATGATCAGGCGCAGCAGTACGCACATCATCCGCAACACCGACCAGCTGCTGGGCGCCTTCTTTCAACCGATCATGTTCCTGGTGTTGTTCGCCGCCGTTTTCGGCGGCGCCATCTCCAAAGCCCTGCCGCCCGATGTCAGCTACCTGAATTTCCTGATGCCCGGCATCATCGTGCAGACGCTCGCGTTCGGCTCCACCACCACCGCCGTCGCTATCAGCAACGACTTGCAGAAGGGCATCGTCGACCGCTTCAGGTCGCTGCCGATGTCGACCCTGGCGGTGCTCAACGGGCATGTCGTATCGGACCTGCTGCGCAACACGATCTCCACCGTCGTGATGCTGGTGGTCGGGCTGGTGATTGGCTTCCGCAGCAGTGCCAGCTTCACCGACTGGCTCGCGATCGTCGGCATCATCCTGCTGTTCACGCTGGCCTTCTCATGGCTGTCGGCCATCGTCGGCGTGGTGGCCAAGAGCGTCGAGGCCGTGCAGTGGCTGACCTTCGTGCTGGTCTTCCCGCTCACTTTCGCCAGCACGACCTTCGTGCCGGCGGAAGGCATGAACCCGATCCTTCTCCTATTTGCGGCGAATCAGCCGATCACTCAGGTCGTTGAGGCCGTTCGGGCCCTGATGTTGGGCGAGCCGATCGGCAACTACGGCTGGCTCTCAGTCGCCTGGAGCGTGGGCATCCTACTGGTGGCCGTGCCCCTGGCGTCGTGGCTCTTCCGCCGCCGCACTTCAAGTTAAGATTCGTGCGTTAGCGGACGAGCGTCACGGACAGCACCCAGCCCTCGCGGCCGTCGTCGCCGCGAATCCTGGCCCAGGTGCCTTGTTGTTCGAGCATCGTGACGGTGACGCCTTCGTCATAGCCTTTGCCGGGCAGGCGATCGCCGCCAGGGCTGGCGCGTAGCGCGACGCCGATGCCGTCCGTGTTGGCGATGCGACGACGTTCGCCGATTGGCGCTATGGGTGTTGCCGTGGCCGCGGGGCGCGGCGCCGTCGGCGTGGCGGCGCGGGTCGGCACCGCCGATGGAGCCGCGGTCGGTGTCGGGGCCACGGTGGTACCCGGTTGCAGGCTGAAGACACGCCGCACCGGGGACTCGGGCTGCGCAAGCCAGGCGCTGATGAGCAGCGCGCCGACGACGAGCGGTACGGCCAACAGGGGGAGCACGAGCAGACGCGGACTCCACAGTGGCGTGCTGACGGCGGGGCGCACACCGCTTCGGGACGACGTGCTAACCGCGGGACGCGGCACGCGTTCGGCAACGGTGGCCACGCGCAGGGTCGGCTGAGCCGGCAACTCGACGGCAGGTGGCGCTGTCTCCTCGGCGGCGGCCCAGCCGAAGACCACGAATGGCGCGCGACTCGCTTGATCGTCGCCGGCATCCAGTACCTGGGCGTCGTATGCGGACGGCGACTGCGCCATAGCACGCATCACGCGGCGGAATTCTTCGGCTTTGGCGGAGTCGTCGACGTGCTCGGGTCGGAGGATCTGCAGCCGCACGGGACGGTCGAGCTTGGTATCGCGCGCTTCCCAGATGAGGGCGGTGGCATCAGCATCCAGTTGGCGAACCAGGCGGTACCGATCGGCGACCAGCGCGAGCTTGCGTTCGTCAGCCATGTGTGATGGGCCAAGTCTCCCGGCGACGTCGATCTCGTTTGCCCGCGGCCACCGCCAGGGTTTTAAAGGAAAAGAACGGAAGACGCAGAGGCCTGGCGCGGAACTGCGCACCTGCAGTCACACGGTCACAGCGAGCCTGCGCCGACGTGTGCGCCGCACGAGGCGCGTACTTTGAGCCGCGGCGGGAGCAACACGGTGGCCGTCTGTCGCGGCGGATCGGCCAGGCGGCGCTCGAGCAGCTCGGCCGCCATGCGGCCCAGGTCGTGGGTGGGATGCGCGAGCGTGGTCATGGGTGGGTCAATGAATGGCGCCCACTCGGTGTCGTCGAAGGCGATCAGCGCCAGATCCTCAGGCACGCGGACCGAGAGCTTGGCCGCGGCGCGCAACGTGCCCAGCGCCATCAGGTTATTAGCTACCAGCACTGCGCTGGGCGGCTCGGCGAGACTGAGCAGCGCCCGCGCCGCCTCGAAGCCGCCCTGTTCGCGAAAGTCAGCGGCGACCTCCCAGTCGAGCCGAGGTTCGAGCCCGTGCGCGCGCAGCACGGTGCGATACGCGTCGCTGCGCTGTTTCGCCGAGGCCAATCCACTCGGTCCATTCAGCAGCGCGATGCGCTGGTGGCCATGCGCGAACAGATGCTCGAGCGCCAACTGCACGCCGCGTGGCCGATCAGGCTGGACCGTGTCGAGCTCGACGCCGTCGAGCGGCCGATCGAGCGCGATGACCGGAATGCCCACGCGCAGCAAGGCGTGCACCGCGTCGAGCTCGGTCCCGCCGGCTGCGACCAGGATGACCCCGGCGACGCGCTCGGCGAGCAGCATACGCAGGTACTCGCTCTGACGCTCGGGCTGCTCGTCCGTGTTGGCCAGCAAGACGAAAAAGCCGCTGGCGCGGGCGACGTCCTCGACGCCGCGCTGCAGGGCGGTATAGACCGGATTGCGGATGTCCGGGATGACCAGGCCGAAGACGCGCAGGGCGCGGGCGCGCAGGTTGCGGGCCAGATTGTTGGGCGCGTAGCCGAGCTCGTCGAGCACGCGCATGACGCGTCGGCGGGTGGCTGGGGCGACCTTGGGACTACTGTTCAGGACGCGCGAGACGGTGGCGACCGAGACGCTCGCGGCGCGCGCAATATCCTCGACGGTGGCGAGCGCCGGCGGCATCGGTCAAAGGCAGTGTAATGGGTTACAGGGCTGCTGGTCAACGGGCGACCAGCGGTCGCACCGCCACGCCAGCGGCCTCGATCGCCTCAACCGCCGCCTGCACTTCGCCCTGGGTGGCCGCGCGCAGCGGCGCACGCACCTCGCCGACCTCGACCCCGCGCCGCGCCAGCACGCGTTTGAACAGCGACAGGTCCATCCCGTCGCGCAGCGGTCGGCGGATGGCATCGAACTGCGCCTGGGCCGCGCGCGCCGCGGCCTGGTCGCCACGCCACCATGCCTCGAACACCGCCACGGCGAGCTCAGGAAAGACGTTGGCGTTGCCCGAGACGGTCGCCTGGATGCCCACCGCTAGCCCCGCGACGAGCAGGCCGTCGGCGCCCTGGGCGACTTGAAAGTCGGCCCGCAGCGCGCAGTACTCGATCGTCTGGCTGAGGTTTCCGCTCGAGTCTTTGATGCCGACGACGTTCGGGCACTGGCGCACGATGTCCGCCACCAAACGCGGCGGCAGCGCGTTCACGGTGCGCTGCGGAATGTTGTACAGCAGCATCGGCAGGCGCGGCACAGCGGCCGCCACGGCCACGTAATGCGCCCGCAGCGCCTCGTCGGACAGCGGGAAGAAATACGGCGCCACGACGGCGATCGCGGGTGCGCCAATGTGCTGCGCGTGCACGGCCAGCTGGATCGCCTCGCGGGTGCTTGGCGCGCCAGCGTGGATGACGACCGGCACGCGGCCGGCCGCGGCGGCGACGGCCGTCTCGGCCACGCGCTGCCGCTCGGCGGTGCTCAGCAGCGGGAACTCGCCGGTGGTGCCGCCCACGAACAAGCCGTGCACACCGGCCGCGAGCAGATACTCGACCAGGCGGTCGAGCGCCGGCAGGTCGAGCGCACCGTCGGCTTGGAAGGGGGTCAAGAGCGGGACGAACACCCCGCGCAACTTGAACGCATCGACGGGCATGCGGCAACTCCATGACGGAAAGGATTGACACCACCTAGTGTAACCCATTACATTCGAATTACAAGGCTGGCTCTGCGAACCCAGCCGCGAGGGGGTGCCGCTCATGGCTTCTGATTCATTCGCATCCGCCGACCACCAGCGCCTGTCGCGCCGCGGCCTGCTCCGCATGGGCGGTCTTGCCCTGGGTGGTCTGGCAGTCGGCGCGCTCGCCGCGTGCGCCGCGCCGTCTTCCTCGCCGCCGGCCCAGCCGACGGCCGCCAAGCCAGCCACCAGCGGCACGCCATCGGCGAGTGGCGGCTTCGACTGGCAGCGCTACAAGGGCCAGTCGATCACCGTGCTCAACGTCCAGAATTCGCGCACTGAGCTGATGACCAAATACCAGCCCGAGTTCGAAGAGTTGACCGGCATCAAGGTCAACGCCGACGTCCTGCCGGAGCAGCAGCAGCGCCAGAAGCTGTTGATCGAATTCTCGTCCGGCAATCCCAGTTTCGATGTGACCACGCTCTCATGGCACGTGCTCAAGGGCGTCTCGGCCAAGGGCAAGTGGTTCGTCGACGTGCGCGACTGGCTGAAAGACCCGACTATGACCGCGCCGGATTACGACGCGACGGACTTCGCGCCGGCCGCGATGAACTTTGCCACCCAAAAGGATGGTGCCCTGGACACGCTGCCACTGCAGATCGACTACTGGATCCTGTACTGGAACAAAGAGCTGTTCCAGAAGAAGGGGCTGCAGTTCCCGAACACGCTCGACGAGGTGCTAAAGGCCGCTGAGGCGGTGCACGATCCGTCCAATCGCGTCTATGGCTTCGTCGGGCGCGGACTGAAGAACGCCAATGTGCCGGTGTGGACCGCGTTCTTGCAGGGCTGGGACGTCGATCCGATCGACAAATCCGGCCAGCTGCGCACCAACACCGAAGAGGCGGTCGCCGCGGCCAAGGTGTACCAGCAACTGTTGTCGAAGTTCGCCCCGCCAGGCGTGTCGGGTTTCAATTGGAACGAGAGCCAGACGACCTTCTCGCAGGGTGGCGCGGGCATGTGGTTCGACGGCATCGGCTTCGCCGCGCCGCTTGAAGATCCGGCCAAGTCGAAGGTCAAGGGCAAAGTCGGCTACGGCCTGCAGCCGGGCGGGCCCAAAGGTCGCTTCGCGGCAACCTTCGGCGACGGTATCGGCGTGGTGCGCGCCTCCAAGAAACAAGGCCCGGCCTACCTGTACGCGCAGTGGGCGACGAACAAGAGGAACCAGGCGCGCATGCTCGCCGCCGGCGCCGCCTCGCCGGCGCGTGCTTCGGCCTACTCGGATCCGGAGGCCAAAGCGAACATGATCGTGCCCCAGGAGTGGGTCGACACGCTGATCGCCTCGGGCAAGATCGGTCGGCCTGGCCTGCCAGAGATCGAGCCGGTGACGGAGTTCCGCGATACGTTCGGCATCGCGCTGACCAACATGATCGGCGGGGCCGATCCCAAGGCGGAGCTCGACCGGGCCACCAGCGACTTCAAGCCGGTGCTCGACAAGAGCCTGCAAGGGTAGGTAGCGCTATGGCCGTCCAGGCGACGGGTTCGTACCGCGTCAGTCGCGGTACGTACCTGTGGTTCGTCGTCCCGGCGCTCGCGGCGACGTTCGCGATCATCGTCTTCCCGTGGCTGTTCACGGTCTACGTCAGCTTTCAGGATTGGGACGCGGCAGGCTCGAGCGGCTTCGTCGGCCTGGCCAACTATGCCCGCCTGGTGACCGACGAGCGCTTCCTGCTGTCGGTGGTGCGCACCCTGTATTACACGGTGCTAACGGTGGTCGCGCCGTTGGTGCTGGGCACCATCGCCGCGGTGCTGCTGCACCGCGAGTTCAAATTTCGCGGCCTGGTGCGGGGCATCTTTCTGCTGCCGATGATGGCTACTCCGGTGGCGATCGCGCTGGTCTGGGCGATGATGTTCCATCCGCAGTTCGGCGTGCTCAACTATCTGCTCGAGCGTGTTGGCCTGCCGGCCTCGCTGTGGGTGTACGCGCCGGAAACGGTCATTCCGGCGCTGGCACTGGTCGAGACGTGGCAGTGGACGCCGTTCACCATGCTCATCGTGCTCGGCGGCCTGGCGGCCATCCCGACCGATCCGTACGAGTCGGCGACGATTGACGGCGCCAACACCTGGCAGTTGTTCCGCCACATCACCCTGCCGTTGATCATGCCGTTCATCATGATCGCGGCGGTGCTGCGCACGATCGATGCCTTCAAAGCGTTCGACACCATCTATCCGATTACCCAGGGCGGCCCTGGGACGGCATCCGAGACGATCAACGTGTATCTCTATCTGCAGGCATTCTCGTACACCCATATCGGCAGCTCGTCGGCGGTGGTCGTCGTGTTTTTCGCGATGATCCTGGTCCTGGCGTACGTAATGATGTATCTCCGACAGCGTTCGGCATGGGAGTAGCCGCGAGCGCGGTGCGCGCGCCAACCGCGCGTGCCAGCACCATTCGTTGGAACAAGCTGCTGCGCACACTGGGCTTCTATTTTGCGCTCTTGCTGATGCTGGCGCCGGTCTTGTTCGTCTTCTACTGGATGATCTCCCTGGCGCTCAAGCCGGACGTGGAAAACGTGACCTATCCACCGGTATTCGTGCCGGAGCATCCGACCTTCGATAATTTCACGCAGGTCTTTCAGAAGAATCCATTCGGTCTGTACACGCTCAACAGCTTCATCGTCGCGCTCGCATCGACGGCCATTTCGCTCGTGCTGGGCGTGCCGGCGGCGTACGGCATCATCAAAGGCAACTGGAAGACACCGGCGCTGTTCGTGCTGATCGCACGCATGACGCCTGCGCTGAGCTACTTGATTCCGTGGTTCATTCTGTTCCGCTTTCTGGAGCTCAACAACACGCTCACGGCGCTGATCGTGACGCACCTGGTCATCGGCCTGCCGCTCACGGTGTGGGTCATGATGGGCTTCTTCGAAGGACTCCATCCGGAGATCGAGGAAGCGGCGCGGGTCGACGGGTGCAGCGTGTGGCAGGTCTTTCAGCTGGTGTCACTGCCGTTGGCGCGGCCGGGCATCGTCGTCGCGGCCATCCTGTCATTCATCTTCTCGTGGAACAACTTCATCTTTGCCGTCGTCCTGGCCGGACGAGAAACACGTACGCTGCCAGTCGCCGTGTTCAGCGTGCTCACGTTCGAACAACTTGCGTGGGGCAACCTTGCCGCCGCGGCGTTGATCGTGACCGTGCCGGTGCTGGTCATCACCATCTTTGTTCAGCGCCAGATCGTGGTCGGGATGACGGCGGGCGCGGTCAAGGGCTGACCGGGTCCGCTGCGCGCGGCGACTCCTCGGCGGAGTAGTGGTGCGCGTAGCGCCACAGGCACGCCTGGCGCAGCAGGTCGTCGGTGAGCACCTCGTGCCCGAAGCGGTTCAGCCGCAGTGACGAGAGATCCACGCCTGGTTCCCCGTCCACGATCCAGTCCGCGAGTACTTCGCCCACTGACGGAGATATAGACAGTCCGCCGACGCAACAGCCACTGGCCACGAAGAAGCCTTCGACGCCGGGGACGCGGTCGACGATGTGGCGACCATCCGCCGTCATCGTTGGTAGTCCGCCGCGAAACTCGTCGATTTCAGCACCCTGGAGAACAGGGAACTCGTTGCGCACCTCGTGTGTCAGCCGGCGCAGTGGCTCCATATCGAGTGTCAGGCTCTTGATGTCGAAGTCAGCACCCAGCGCGCTGACGTCCACCTGGAGCGGGTCAGGTTCGTATCCACCGAGCAGCAGGCCTCCCCGCTCGGGCCGCACGTACACGTTCACGTCGAGCACACGCACGATCGGCTGATCGGCGCGGACTCCAGGTATGGGTCGGGTGATGTACAGCTGGTGCCGGGTGGGCACGATTGGTACGCGGATGCCGGTCATCTCGCCGACGACGCGGGCCCAGGCGCCAGCTGCGTCGACCACAACCGGCGTGCGGATCTCACCCTGGTCGGTCAATACTCGCTCGATCGCACCGTCGCGCGTGCCAATCGCCGTCACCGGCGTACGTTCCAGGATCGAGGCGCCCAGGCGCTCGGCCGCATGTACGTAGGCGCGCGGCAGATCGACCGGCTCCAGGTACAGATCGGACGTGTTGTACCAGGCCGCCAGGGCAGCCTCAGCATGCAGGAACGGTGCGAGCCGTTCGGCCTCGCTGGGCGAGACGTGATGGATATCGATGCCCAGCGCCTGGCCGCGCTCGACCTCCTCGTGAATCTGCGCGACGAACGCGGGTGTGCGCGCCAGTTTGAGGCTGCCGGACTGATGGAACACCAGTGGCTCGCCCGTCTCGGCCTCGAACTGCTCGATCTTGGCGACGCTGCGCATCGCCAGGCGCGTCATGATCGGGTCAGACCGAAGTTGCTGCGTCAGGCCGGCGGCGCGCGGCGACGTTTGCGATGCGACCGCGTGACGTTCGAGCAGCGCCACGTGTCGGCCACGCTTCGCCAGGTGGAAGGCGATGCTGGCGCCAAAGGCTCCAGCGCCAATCACGACGACCTCGGCTTCGTGGATCATGTGCGCACAGTATCAGCCTTTACGCCGGGTGCAAGCCGAGGGAGCGCGGCACCTCGAGACGCAACGTCAGCTCCATACCGCCGAAGGCCTGGCCCACGCGCAGATCCGCGACGGCTGAGATGAGCGCCAGCGCTTCGGCCGGCTCGAGTCCGAGCTGCTGCTCGAGTGCGCGCATCATGCCTTCAATCGCCTCGCGTCGAGCAGTGGCAAAGTCGAGGTTGGCACTCGTCGACATCAGCCGGTCTTCAGTCTCGATCCACGGCGCGTCGATGTTCAGGCCAGCCGCGACGTCGACGCGCACGGTGACGTCGGCGCCAATCTCCATCGCCGTCCCGGACAGCTCGCCATCGCCCTGAGTCGCGTGCACGTCGCCGATAAACAGGAGTCCGCCCGGTTGATTGACCGGCAGGTAGACGCGCGCGCCGCGCCCGATCACCTTATGGTCCAGATTGCCGCCGTGGCGGCCGGGCGTACCGCACGAAATCGCTTCGCCGGCCGGTGCGATGCCGATGCAGCCGATCATCGGCTGCTCGTCGAGGCGAATGCTGGACGAGAAGTGGACCGCGCCGTCGGCCACGGAGCAGACGCGGCCGCGCGCGCGCGGGATGCGCCCCTCGGCGAGCGGGCCCATGTGCGCGTGCCCGCCGCACCAGCCAGGTGAGATGGTCTGGATGTCCAGGACATCGACAATCAACGCATCACCAGGCTGTGCGCCGCGGATCTCGAGCGGCCCGGTCACCGGGTTGCCGCGCCCGACCGGCGGTCTTGGCAGATCCACGAGCTCGCCGACCGGGTTCACGAACATCGCGCCGCCACGCGCGTCTTGTGTTTCGAAGAGCACGGTGGCCCCCGGGTCGACCGCGAGTACCGGTGGCACGCGCGCATCGTAGAAGTAGCCGATCTGGTCGCGTGGGATACGTTCGTTGGACACGATCGCAGCCTCCCGTCACCATAGGGTAGGGTGGAGCACGATACCGTGCGCGGGCTTAGAATGCCGTCCGGGAGTAGCCGTGGCGAAGGTTTTGCTCGAGTCTGTGGTCAAGAAGTTCGGGTCGGTGACGGCCGTCGATAACCTGAGTATCGAGATCGCGGACCGCGAGTTCGTCACGCTCGTCGGGCCTTCTGGCTGCGGCAAGACGACGACCCTGCGCATGATTGCCGGCCTGGAAAAGGCGACGGCTGGGCAGATCTATTTCGACGACAGCTCGGTCGGACACCTGCCGGCCGATCACCGCGACATCGCGATGGTCTTCCAATCGTACGCGCTCTATCCGCACATGAACGTCTACGATAACATCGCGTTCGCGCTGCGCATGATGCGCACGCCACGCCCTGAGATAGAGCGGCGCGTCAAGTGGGCGGCCGAGATGCTGGGCATCTCCGAGCTTCTCGAACGCAAGCCGCGGCAGCTCTCAGGTGGCCAGCGCCAACGCGTCGCACTGGGCCGCTCGGTGGTGCGTGAGCCGGCCTGTTTCCTGCTCGACGAGCCGCTGTCCAACCTTGACGCCAAGCTGCGGGTGACCATGCGCGGCGAGTTGAAGCGTCTGCACCTCGAGCTCATGCGCACGTTCATCTACGTGACCCACGATCAGGCCGAGGCACTGACCATGTCCGACCGCATCGCGGTCATGCACGATGGACGCTTGCAGCAGTACGGGGTACCCGACGACATCTACAACCGTCCGCGGAACGTCTTCGTGGCTGGGTTCATGGGCTCGCCGCCGATGAACCTGCTGCACGGCTCAATTTCTGTGAACGGTTCAGGGACCCGTTTCGTCGCACCTGGCTTCGATCACGTGCTCCCACCGCGACTGGCCGCGGCGGCTCAGCGCGCCCCAACGCCAGGCGTGCTGCTCGGCGTCCGACCCGAGGCGATTACCGTTCACGGCGACGGCAGCGACACTGCGCCGCGCGGCGCGACCTGGTTCGGCGCTTCTGTCTACATTTCGGAACCGCTGGGATCGGACCAGTTTCTGACGCTCGACATCGGTGGCACGCTGGTCAAGGCGCGCACCAAGCCAGACCTCGCGGTGCGCCCCGGCGACATTGTTGAGGTCGCCTTCGATCCCGCTAAATTGCACCTCTTCGATAGCGATACTGGTGTCGCGCTAACTCAGTAATTCGTTAGCGTTTTCCGGGTCGGGCTGCCTCTCCGGGTCGGGGGAGCACTCATATTCGTTAGCGTTTTCCGGGTCGGGGGAGCGCTTGCGTTCGTTAGCGTTTTCCGGGTCGGGGGAGCCCACGCTCCGCTTCGCTCCGCGGGGTGCACTTGCAGCCCCCCGCCGCCAGTCGCTGCTCCGCGCGCAAGCGCGCTATGCGCTCCTTCCCGCGGCGACCCCCCGCAGCAGGGGCTATTCGCCAATGGCTATCACTCGGCAAGCTCGGCAGCTCGCGGCGTTAGCGCGTCTCGGACGCCAGGCTCAGCACGCGCAAGGCGTTTGCGTGTCTTGGCGCTCAGGCTCAGCACGCGCAAGGCGTTGGCGTGGTTCGGCCCCGCGGGCTCGGCAGCTCGCGGCGCTGGCGTGGTTCGGCCGTCAGGCCCAGCAGCTCGCGGCGTTGGCGTGTCTTGGCGCTCAGGCTCAGCAGGCGCGGCGCGCTGGCGTGGCTCGGCCCTCGGGCTCAGCTCACCGGGGTGTCGGCGCGTCTTGGCCCTCGGGCTCCGCTACGGGGGCGTCGGCGCGGCTCGGCCCTCGAGGCTGCCTGGCCGCAGGCGGACGCTGCGCACGCAAGTATCGGCCGCGCGGATGTGTCCCATTGGCGAATAGCCCCTGCTGCGGGGGGTCGCCGCGGGAAGGAGCGCATAGCGAGGAACGCGCGGAGCAAGCGACTGGCGGCGGGGGGCTGCAAGTGCACCCCGCGGAGCGAAGCGGAGCGTGGGCTCCCCCGACCCGGAAAACGCTAACGAATACGAGTGCTCCCCTGACCGGAGAACGTACTAGAACTCAACGTCAGCGGGCGGGCAGAGAGACAAAGACCTCGACGTTCTCGTTATTGTGCAGGGTGAGCTTGTCGCCTTTTTCCCAGGCTGGATTCACGCGATAGGCCCAGTGCAGGTCCGCCGCGGAGTCGGTGCCAGCGGCGGTGTGCACGCGCACGGTTTGACCAGGTGCGAGCGTGAAGCCAGGCGGAAAGCTGAACGAACGGCCGAGCACATTGCGCACCACCCACGAGCTCATGTTGGCTGGGACGGGATCCTGATTGGTCAGGCAGACGTACTCGTCCGCGGGGTCGCCCAGTTTGGAACATTCACGATCGATAATCACTTTCTGGACACCGGCCTCAGTGACCCGCGCGCTGGAAGCGACCTGGGTTGGCGACGTCATCTCGGCGCGCGAGCTGGCAAAGCCGCGACAGCCCGAAGCGGCCAGGGCGAGGGCGAGCACGAAAACCTGGACTCGGTTCATCAGCCTTTGACCGCGCCAGCCGTGATGCCAGACACGATCAGGCGCTGGAAGATCAGCGCCAGCACCAGTGGCGGCAGCACGGCCAGCACACCACCGGCATTCATGAGCGTCGGTGATGCGGAGACGTCCGTCACGAAGCCGGCGATGACGATCGGCATCGTTCTCGAGTTCAGCGTTGAGGTGAACAGCAGCGCATACAAAAACTCGCCCCACGACGACATGAACGCGAACATCGCGCACGCCACCAGCCCGGGGCTGGCGACCGGCAGGAAGACGCGCAGCATCATGTTGATCCAGTTGCAGCGATCGACGCGCGCCGCATCCTCCAGGTCGCGTGGGATCGACCGAAAGTAGCTGGCCATGATCCACACCGAGTAGGGCACGGTAAAGGTCAAGTACGACAGGATGAGCGCGAGCAGGGTATCCAGCAGCCCGAATGTCTGGAAGATGAGGTACAGCGAGACCATGATGGCCAGCGCCGGGACCATACGCGTGGCCAGATAGGCGAGCAGCAGCGTCGCCGAACCGCGGAAGTTGAGTCGCGCGAAGGCGTAACCCGCGAGCGAGCCAATGATCATATTCAGCACCGCAACTGACAGCGCCACAATCGCGCTGTTGAGCATGGCGCGCCCAGCGCCCTGGGCGGCTCCGCCGCCAGACAGGCGTTGACTGCCCAGGATCGATGGATCAACGAACGCCACATAGTTGTCGAACGTGATGTAGTCCGGAATCCAATGCGGCGGAACGGACAGTGACTCCACCTCGGTCATCAGGCTGGTCAGCACGATCCAGCCGAAGGGCAGGACGATCCACAATATGAACACGATCGAGGCGCCATGAATCAGCAGCCCGCGCCACGGCACGCCGTAGCGCACCATGCTCGACATACCCCGCCTACGAACGGATGTCGCCGCGGCCATACAACAGTTTCATATAGAAGATTGCGATCACGAGCGTCAGGATGGCCACCGTGAACGACCAGGCGTTGCCTCGTCCAATATCGGTCGAGATGAACGATGTGACATACGCCGCAAAACCCAGCGTCGTGGTCTGGTAGCCGGGACCGCCGCCCGTGAGCAGGTAAATGATGTCGAAAATGCGGATGCCGCCCAGCGCCTGGACGATCAATACGATCAGGATCGGTTGCGACAACCACGGCAGTGTCACGTGGCGAAAGCGTGCCCAGAGCGAAGCCCGATCGACTTTCGCAGCGTCATACAGCTCGCTCGGGATCGCTTGCAGCCCGGCCAGCAGGACAAGCGCGGAGAAAGGCAACGTGTTCCACACGTTGGCCGTCACGATTGCTAGATAGCTGGTGTCCGGCGACATCAACCATGAGCGGTAGTTCGAGATCAAGCCCAGTGAGTAGAGCAGCCCGTTGAGCGCACCGGAGTTGGGATTGAAGATCCACTTCCACATCAGCGCCGTCACGACGGCGGACATCGCCCATGGCAGCAGGATGAGTGCGCGCAAGATCGCTCGTTGCGGGATGTTCTCATTCGCCACCAGGGCCATGCCGAGCGCCAGAATGAGCACGCCGACAGTCGACCAGAACGTGAAGAACAGGGTCACGCCGAGCGACGGGAGGAACTGCTCGTTCGTAAACACGTCGAAATAGTTCTGGACGCCGACGAAGGCGTACTGTTCGGGCCGGCGCAGGTTATAGCGATGCAGGCTGAGCCAGAACGCGTCGACAATCGGGTACGCGACCAGCAGCAGGATGGTGAGGATGGCCGGCAGGTTGAGGATGTACGCGAACGCACGCTCGCTCAATTCGAAGCGTGCGCCGCGGACGCTCCGTGCGCCGGCTAGTGTTTCGGCAGCAGCCATATGCCGTGCGAGCGGAGTCTTACCGGCCCTCCTCCTTCTTGAGCGCGCGCGCCTTATCCGCTGAGGCCTGGAGTGCGTCCCTGGGTGTCTTCTGCTTCAGGAGCGCCTGTTGCACGTTCGCCTGCAGGTCCATGTACCAGTCCGTCCACCATGGGAACTCCAACCCATCGCGCGCCTGGCCGAGGCTGTTCGCCTTCTGCATGAGTGTCGAATCGGTGATGAACTTACTGGTCCGGTCGACGACTTCGGGGTCGGTCCAGGGCGACTTGTAGGCCATGCCCAGCGCACGCAAGAGCCACCAGCGCTTGGCGGTGTAGTAGTCGCCGGTCTTGTCTTTTCCGCCCAGGTACTTGATGAGGTCCATCGACCCCTTCTTGTTCGGAGCGGTCGAGGGTATGCCGTAGTAGCGGTTCCAGGCCGGCACGTTGTGCGGCGAGCTCGCGTCGAGGCCAGGAAACAGGACGAACTTGATGTTGATCTTGCCGGGCAGCGCTGACTTCGAGCGCTCCGGAGCATTGTCGGCCTCGAGGTCATAACGCGAGTGCGCGGCAAAGGCCACGCCGCCGTAGCCCGGTTGGCTGCCCTGCGTCCGCAGCGGCGTCAACGCGCCCGAGGTCGGGACCTCCATGTTGGCCTGCGCGTTCATGATCTTCCAGTCATTGGCGGCCGCGACCCACCACTCCAGGATCGCCAGTGGCACCTTGTCCTTGTCCGGGTAGGTCGGCTCGCCGGCCTGGTCGAGCAGGTGGCCGCCCGAGGCGAACGTGTACATCCACAGGTCCCACATCTGGTCCGAGCCCTTGGACACGTCCATGTACAGCGGAAAGTCGCTGATGCCCTTCTGCTTGATCGTCTCCGCTTGCTTGCGCAGCTCGTCCAGCGTGGCCGGCGGGTTGCTGAAGCCAGCGTCGTTGATCATTTTTTCGTTATAGGCAAAAACGTCGAAGTCGGTGTAGTAGGGCAGGCCGTATTTCTTGCCCTTCCACTGCATTTGATTGGCGTTGTACGGGAACATGTCGGCGTACAGCGCGTTGATCTCGTCTGTCTCGTCGAGCGGCTGCAAGAAGCCACTTTCGACCCATGATGCGTGGTACTGATCGCGCACGTAGATGACGTCCATGGGCGTCTTGGCGCGGAAGCGAGTCAACAGGTCAACGAGGTAATCGCCCGCGATGGGCTCGTACTCGACCTTGTAGCTCGGATTCTGCTGCACGAAACGGTCGAGGTTCTCCTGGACCAGCGGCGGCTCGTAGTTCCAGCCGAGCAGCTTGAGCGTCGTGGTCTGTGTTGCGCCCGCGGCTGCCGAAACAGTGGTTGGCGCGGGCGTTGGCGCCGCCGCGGCCGCGGGTGCAGGCGCCGCGGTGGGCTTCGCTGCTGCCGGCGCGGGCGGCGCTGTGGCAGCCGGCGCCTGTGGCGCTGGTGCGCACGCGGCTAATAAGCCGAGTCCTCCCGCAGCCGCTCCTAGGCGTACAAAGTCCCGCCGTCCAAACGTACGCTTACCGAGATCGGACATGTCCGGACCTCCAGGGCTCCCCGATGCCGCATTATAGGCAGCCGCACCGCGCCCTCAAGTGCCGCCGCTTGTGGTCAAGCGTATTCAGGACAGGAAGTGGCCGCAATTGAGCCTAGACTGTGCTGTATGAAGGATGGGCTCGGCGAGCCAGCTGCGATCCTGCAGCTGCGGCTCGCCAATCAGCATCTGGCGCGGCAACGCTCGACCGACCCACGGGCGATAGTCGCCCACCTCGGCGCCGTTCAGTCGCAGGACTACCCAGCCGCGCTGTGGGCGCTCGGCCTGCGGGTGGCGAAGGCGACCCGCGAAGCGCTCGAGGGCGCCTTCAACAGCGGCGCGATCTTGCGCACGCACGTGCTGCGGCCCACGTGGCACTTCGTGACACCCGAGGACATCCGCTGGATGCTGGCGCTGACCGCACCACGCGTCAAAAGCGCGATGGCCAGCCGCGATCGTGAGCTCGGGTTGAACGACGCATTGGTCGCGCAGACCCACACGGTTATCGCTCGGGCACTCGAGGGCGGCAAGCAGCTCACGCGACCGGAGATTGGCGGCGCCCTGCAGGCCGCCGGCATCGCCATCGCCGATGGCTCGGTGTTGAGTCACCTGGTCTCTCGGGCGGAGCTCGACGGCGTGGTGTGCAGCGGCGCACTGCGCGGCAAACAGCATACCCACGCGCTGCTCGAGGAGCGCGCGCCACGCGCGCCAATGCTAGCGCGGGATGAGGCAATCGCCGAGCTCGCGTGCCGTTATTTCACCAGTCATGGTCCGGCGACGCTGAACGACTTTGCGTGGTGGTCGGGCTTGACGGTGAGCGACGGGCGACGTGGGCTGGAGGCGCATGGCGCGCGGTTCGTGAGCGAAAAAGTCTCGGGATTGACGTACTGGTGTGCGTCGTCTGCAGCGCCTGATAGGACACCGGGGCCGGGCGCCCTGCTGCTGCCAAACTTCGACGAGTTCACGGTCGCGTACCGCTCGCGGGAGCTGTTTTATTCGCGCGAACCCAAGTTCCCGCCCGGCTCGCGAGACGACGTGCCGTTCGGCAACGTGATCGTCATCGGCGGCCAGGTCGTCGGCATCTGGAAGAGGACGCTGGTCAAAGAGCAGCTGCGAATCGAGCCGCGCTGGTTCAACGCGCCCTCACGTCGCGAGGAGTCGGCGCTCAAGGAAGCGGCGGAGCGATACGCCGCGTTCATGCGGATGCCGCTCTCTTGTGCGTTCGTGTGACGGTCGCTACCAGTTGGTATACGAGCCGTCGGCGCGATGCAGGTGGGGCGCCTCCCAGAATTGAAACTCACGCCGCGCGGCCAGCGTCTCGTTGAACTCGACGCCCAGGCCGGGGGCGTCAGGCACCGGAAAGCGTGTGCCGTCGAGACGCGGCTGAACTGGGAACAGCTCGGAGTCGTCGAACCCCAACTTTTCGGTCGGCGAGGTGCGCACCTCCAACCAGGCGAAGTTGGCTACAGCGGCCGCCAGATGCAGCGTAGCCGCGGTGCAGATCGGACCGAGCGGGTTGTGTGGCATCAGGTCGATGTAGTGGGCTTCAGCCCAACCGGCGACTTTCATTGCCTCCGTTAGACCGCCCACATTGCAGACGTCGACCCGCACGAAGTTGGTCAAGCCGCGCTCGATGAATGGCAGGAACGCCCACTTGCTGGCAAACTCCTCGCCGATGGCGAAGGGCACGTCGGTCATCGAGCGCAGCGCGGCGTAGGCTTCCGGACTCTCGGCGCGGATCGGTTCTTCGAGGAAATCGAGCGTGCCACGCGGCATGCGCTGGCAGAACGACGCGGCCTCGGGCACGCTGAGGCGGTGGTGGTAATCGATGCCCAGTACTGCCGCGGACCCAACTGCCTCGCGCAAGCGCGTGAGCCACTCAGCGGTGATCGCGATCGAGTCGCGCGGCTCGAACAGCGTGGCATCGTCGCTCGCGTGCGGATTGCCCGGAGTGGTGCGAATAACGCTCCAGCCGTGGTCCAGCAGCAACTTCGCATCCTCGATCAGCTGAGGGCCCATAGGCGCGGCGGTGGTCGCGAAACACGGGATGAAATCACGCTGCTTGCCGCCCAGGAGTTGATACACGGGTAGGCCGAGCGCCTTGCCCGCCAGGTCGTGCAGTGCAATGTCGATCGCAGAGATGGCGCCGGTCAGCACCCGGCCACCCTCGAAGTACTGGCTGCGGTACATCTCCTGCCACAGCGCCCCGCGACGCAGCGGGTCCTTGCCGATCAGAAACTCGCGATAGTGCTGGATCGCACCGGCGACGGCCAGCTCTCGGCCTGATACGCCGGACTCGCCCCACCCATACAGGCCTTCGTCGGTCTCGACCTTGACGATCAGCTGGTTACGGCTGCCGACCCAGGTGGGAAAGACCTTGATGTCGACGATTTTCATGGTTGGCCATCGTACTGGCGTCGCCATCGCGTTCGATGCCTGCCGCCCGGTGCGGCCTGCCTGCGGCTGATCTCAGGTCATCCACACCTCCCTGTGCGCCGGATGGCGGCGCGCAGCGCCGAGGACCGCTCGAGCGTCCGAAATGCCTGGCCCCGAGCCCGACGGGCCCAGCGTGTCCCACTGCCGCCCCGGCCAGGGGAATATGGCGCCGAAACCTACTCGGCGGCGCGGCCTGCCAGGGCTGCGCGGGCGGCGTCAATCGGCAGGTTGGGCAGGCCGAAGGTCAACGCGGCCAGCGCAGCGTAATCGGTCGTCTCGATGAGTTGTTCGAGGCGGACGGTTCCCGCCACTCAGGCGGTCGCCGCGATGGTGATGTCCAGGGTGCGATGATGAGCGCGTGCAGCGCGTACGTCCCAGGCTGGTCGCGACCGTCCTCCTTGTGACTAGCTGCGTCGCACCCGCGCCGAGCACACCGCCGGCAGCGCAGCCCACTGCTGCGCCGCGCCTGGCCACGGTCATCGACCTGTCCGTCGAGTTCGCAGCCAGCGAGGCCGCCGCAATCCGCAGCCGCTTTCTCGACCTGGCTGATCTGGGCCGCCTGGACGTCGGCTGTCAGGTCGAAGTGCTGACCACGACCGACCGCGCCGCGCGGGTCAGACTCGTCAGTTGCCCGTCTGACTCGACCACGGGCCACGAACGCCGCGCACCCATTGGCACGCACGGCTGGGTCGTCAAAACCGCGCTCGATCCGCAACCGTAGGCGTCCGTATGTCCGGAGTGCCTGCCGAAGTGATGAAATCGACTGACAGTGCCAGAAGCTGCGCCGTCGTCTAGGCGGGAACAAGCTCTCGGTCTGGTCGCGCGCATCTCGGAGATCCGCGCGACGCGACCGCGGGCCATAGCCGAGGCGCTCGAGCAGCGCCGCCGCCGTCCTCTACTGAACGAAGACGGGGTGCTGTTCCTGATCGCCGCCGACCATACCGCGCGCGGGGTGCTCAAAGCAGGCGCGGATCCCATGGCCATGGCAGATCGCGGCGAGCTGTTGAGCCGGCTGATGGTCGCCTTGAGCCGACCGGGCGTCGATGGATTGCTGGCGACGGCGGATATCGTCGAGGACCTGGCGCTGCTGGGTGCACTGGACAACAAAGTTGTCTTTGGCTCGATGAATCGCGGCGGGCTGGGCGGCGCCTCGTTCGAGCTGGACGATCGATTCACCGCCTATACGGCCGAGGCCATCGCGGCAGCAGGCCTGGACGGCGGCAAGATGATGGTTCGCATCCACGACGACGAATTCGGGACACTGTCGACGCTGGTCGCCTGCGCCGACGCGATCAGCGCGCTCGCGGCGCGCAGATTGCCGGCCATGGTTGAGGTGTTTGCCAGTACCGACGATCCCGATGCGCTCATGCGCGCGGTGACGATTGCTTCCGGGCTGGGCGGCACATCAGCCTACACGTGGCTGAAACTGCCGGTCGTCGCCGACATGCAGCGCGTGCTGAGCGCCACCACACTGCCGACCGTTCTGCTCGGCGGTGATCCGAGCTCGGGTGCGGCGCTGGTCGATAGGTGGGCGCAGGCGATGGCCGCGCCGCAAGTGCGCGGTCTCGTGGTCGGCCGAACGCTGCTGTACCCCGCCGACGGCGATGTCGCGGCAGCCGTAGATGCCGCGGCGGCAGTGCTGCCGAGGCGTCAAGCGCGGCGCACCAGGAACGCGTAGTCGCCGCGCTTGAAGGACACCGTCTGCGTGCCCAGGGTCGGCAAGGTCCGGCTGGCGGTGCCTTCGCCGGTGGACCTAGCTGTCTGTTTCGAGCACGTACGCCCGCAGGCGGGCCAAGCGCGCGTCCCAGTTCGCGCCGATCGCGGCTAGCCACTCGGCCGCTTCGCCGAGCGGTTCAGGACGGAGCCCGTAGCGGACCTCCTGGCCCTGGCGTTGGCCCATCACCAGGCCGGCCCGTCTCAGCACCACCAGGTGTTTCACGATCGCCTGGCGACTGACGGGCAGCTCGCGCTCGAGCGTCGTCGCCGACGCCGGGCCCCGCTCGGCAACCAGCCGCAGCACCCGACGCCGCGTCGGATCGGCCAGGGCCGTAAACACCGCGTCCGGGGCATCGGCGATCATCGTCGGTGCCGCACCACGGCGCTCTGTCGAACGGAGATCATGGTTGGCAATCAATGCTGGTCGGGATGTACGGACAGGTAGGTTGCGAGCTCGCCTAGCTCGCGCGCCCAGCCTTGTGTATTGTCGTCGTGTGAGCTGCGCCGCAGGTCAGGCGGCAGGCTGGCGAAGCCCGATTCGACCAGGCGCAGGCGCGTGCCCTGGGGATGATCTTCGAGGGTGAACTCAACTCGCGTGAGCGGGACGGTCGGGTCCTCGGCGTGGGTCTGCCAGCGGAAGGCGAAGCGCTGCAGTGGCTCGACCACATCGATGACGCCGCGGTTGGTGCCGCGCGGACCGGTGCTGCCATCCCAATCGAAGATGACCACGCCCCCTGGCCGCAGGTCGATACTGACGCTTGTACCGAACCAGGCGCTCAGGCCGGCCGGCTCGGTGAGCGCGGCCCACACCCGGGCGCGGGGGACGGGCAGGATCAGCTCGCGCTCGATTGTGTCAGGCGTGTCCACCGACGGCTCACTCTATTAATACTGCAACCCGGCGGTTGCAGTCTCGGCCGGCCCAGGACTATGCTGCAACCAATCGGTTGCAAGCCACTGTACGAGGTGAAGGACATCATGCGGCACACCCGCCTGCGTAACGAATCCGCTGACTATCTGGCCCAGCGCGAAGCGCTGCGCCTCGCCGAGATCGATCTCATGCGCCAGAACGAACGCGTCGCCGAGCTGCGCCGCCAGCTGCCGGAAGGCGCCGCCGTCGACGATTACACGTTTGTGGAAGGCCCGCGCGATCTCGATGCGGGCGACGGGCCAATCCAGAGCGTGCGCTTGAGCCAGCTCTTTTCCACGCCCGGACGGGCGCTCGTCGTCTACCATCTGATGTTCGGCAAGCTGCAGACCTCGCCGTGTCCGATGTGCACGATGTGGATCGACGGCATCAATGGCGTCGTCCAGCATCTCGAGCGGAACGTGGACTTTGTGGTCGCCGCGGCGGCCGAGCCAGCCGCGCTGCGCGCGCATGCGCGTACTCGGGGGTGGCGCAATGTGCGCCTCCTGAGCTGTGGCGACTCTTCGTTCAAATATGACCTGAACAGCGAAGATGAGGCCGGCAACCAGGATTCCACCGTCTCGGTGTTTACCCGCGACGAGCGTGGCGTGATTCGCCACCGCTATTCGGCCCACCCGCGCATGTCCGAAGAGATTGGCGAGCGGGGCATCGACCTGCTGTCGCCGGTGTGGCACATGCTCGACCTGACGCCCTATGGTCGCGACGATTGGTACCCGGAGCTCGCCTATCCCAGCCAGGCGGTCGCCACGCGGTAAGCGTCGCGTCCGCGTCTCACCGCGGACTGGTCAGGCTAGTTGGGACTTTTGATGTAGGCGTACATAGCGCGTAGCTCGTCGTCCGAATAGGCTTTGCCAATGTCCTTCCAGGGCATCTCGTTCGGGTCGATGGCGCGATCGTACGGGTCGACGCCAGTGCGGAAGAAGCTGATGAACGCAGCTTCCTGCCACGTTGGGACCAACGCGCGCAGGCCCGGCCCGGGTGGCGGTCCGAAGCCGCCCGGTGCCCCGCCCTCGAGCGTTTGGCCATGGCAGAGTCGGCAGCCGGTGATATCGACCAGATACTTGCCGTACGCTGCCGACACGCCAGGCGGTGGCGCGGACTGCGATTGCGTGATGAGCGGCTGTTCGGCGGTTGGAAACAGTCCACCGCCGATCAGGACCAGTGCCATGATGCCGAGATCTCGTGCTGGAGTGGTGTGGGTGCTGGCTGGCTGCGAACGGAGGAACGCGACCAGCGCCTGCACATCGGCATCACTCAGGAAGTGGAACGCGTCCGAGGGCATGATGATGAGCGGGTGGCCGTCGCGATCGACACCTTCGCGAATCGCGCGGACGATCTCGCCGTCGGTCCAGTCCTTGAGTGGACCGCCCTGCGTCAGATTGGGCGCGTACAACGTCCCCAGCGGGCCGCCAAGAAAGTTGTCGCTGCCACCGTCGAGCGGCAAGTCGCCGGTACTGCTGTGACAGCCCGTGCAGCCGTTGGCACGCCGGCCGGCCGCGGCGACGACATCCGCTGGCGCTTGCGCGGTCACGTTGGCCGGCGGACCGCCGTGCGGTGCATACAGGCGATAGGCGCCGACCACGCCCACGATCGAGACAAGCGCCAGGACCACTGTCAGCACCGTGGCGATGAGCCCAAGGACGATGCGGATCGCCAGGTTGCGGCGGTGCCACGCACGCAGGCAGAGCCAGCCGAAAACGATCGCCAACACAATGGCGACCACGAGCTCGAGGATGCCAATCACATGGATTAGCGTAAATCGCCCGAGATTGGCCTCAGCGTGTGGCCGAAAGCTCAGCGCCAGCCGCGGCTGGCGATCGGCGACCAATACGCGGCTTCTCAGGCGGTCCTATGTGCTCCCATAGCGGATGACGACGGTCGGCGGCCGGTGCGCGTCCTCGAGCAGCACGCGGTACGCCGCGGGCGCCTCATGCAGGGGCACCTGCAGGGGCGCGAGTGGCTGGACTTGCAGCCGGCCATCGAGCAGCAACTGCAAGAACAGTTGCATGTTGCGGTTCTCGGTCCAGCGCGCATAGCCGATCGGATAATCGACGCCGCCCTCCTCGTAGACGGGGTCGTAGCGGCCCGGGCCGTACGCAACCGAAGGATAGAAGGCCACGTCGGCGCCGAACATCCTGGCGCGGTCGATGCACATGCCAAATAGGCCTACGCCGACGACGGCGCCGCGCTGGCGACACAGATCGAACGCCAGATTGAGCGCGTCACTCGACTCGGTCGCGGCCATCACCAGCACTCCATCGGCACCGAAGCCGTCGGTGGTTCGCTTGACCAGCGCGATGGCCTCCGTCGAGTCTGCGCCAATCACCTCGTGCGCGCCGAGCATGCGCGCCTGGTCGCGCCGCTCCCCGTTCGGGTCGACGCCGAGCACGCGCATGCCGGCCGTGCGGGCCACTTGCACGGCGAGCAGGCCGAGCACGCCCAGTCCCACCACGACGACGGTTTCGCCGAACTGACAACCCGTGCGACGCAGGCCGTGAATCGCAACCGACCCAAGTGTGACAAACGCCGCATCCTCTAGTTTGACACCCGGTGGCACGCGCGCTATCAGGTTGCGCGGCACCGCGACGCGCTCGGCGTGCACGGAGCACTGGTTCCCCGAGCACGCGACGAGGTCGCCTGGCGTCAGGTCGGCAACGTCCTCGCCGACTGCGATGACCCGACCGGCCAGACTGTAGCCCAGCGAGGCATAACCAGGTGGCGCGCGGTTCGGCCGCGGGCCATGCCACTGGACGCCGCGACCGCGAATTTGTGGACCGAACGGTGTCGAACGTGGGTATTGGTCTGTTTCGAGCGCCTCGGGCGAGACGCTGGCGCGGATGATGTGCGTCTCGGTCCCGGTGCTGACAACGGAATTGATGGTCTCAACCAGGACATCTCCGCGCCCCACCTGTGGCTCCGGCACATCGACCAGCAGCACCTGACCGCCAGCGGCGAGAAGGCGCTTCACCGTATTTGCGTTTCGCTAGGCGCACACCGGCGAATCGGCGCGCCAGCGGTTGTAGCTCGGATCTTCTTGTTCGGCCAGGCGGGCGCGCGCGTCGAACCAACTGCGTGACCAGACCTCCGGATCGCGCAGCACCGTCTCCGGCCGCGCCGTGCTGCGGGCCACAAAGCCGGGAAACGACGGTCGTCCCGTTGGTTGACCGACGGGTTGATAGCGCAGGTCGAAGCTGATACGGACGTTGTCCTGGCTGACATTGTCCAGCGAGGAGTGCATCGTGCGCTGAGTCATCAGGAGCAGACTGCCAGGCTGCATTGGCAACGGCACCGGCGGCTGCGCGGGGAGGAGTTTGTCGGGAATCGTCAAGCCTTGCTCGGTCGGACAATGAGCCACCAGATCTTTGCGGTGGCTACCCGGAATGACCTGCAAACATCCGTTCTCGATCGTCGCCTCGGTGATCGGCGCCCAGATGGTCAGGATCGTCGCGTCGTCCGCCTCCGCGAGCAGGACGCCGTTATCCTGGTGCCAGGGGATGCGCGAGATCAGCCCACTGTAGCCGCCTTCCTCAGACACAGCGCGCCGTGGCAGCTTCATCCGAATGTGCTGGACCGGATTGGAGTACACCTCGGGACCGATAATCTCCTCGGCGATGTCCAGGAGGCGTGGATTGGTGAGCAGATTGAACACTGCTGGGCCGGCGTGGAAAGGCGTATCCGCGCGCACGTTTTTCTGCGGCAAGCTGAAGTCGAAGTGCTGCGGGAAGTTGCGGCCGGATTCGACGCAGATCCGGATGAGCCGCTCCGGAAAGGGCAGCTCACGGTACAGCGAGGCGATGGCTCGCTCGGCTTTGAGCGCCCGCGCGATCTGGTCGAGCACGCTCTCGTACTCGGTCAGCACCGGGCCGATGTCTCGAACGGAATCGAGGACGTCGTCAACGACGACGTACCCCTCATCGTCGAACTGCTTTCGCTGCGCCGCGGTCAAGATTGGCATGTTCACTCCTTTGCTCGCTCCTAACGGAAGGTCACGACGGCACGAGCCACGTCGCCGGCAGCGACCTGGGCAAAGCCGTCGTTGATGTCAGCGAGCGATAAGCGCGTACTGATGAGCTCGTCGAGCAGAAGCTTGCCCTGAAGATAAAGCTGCACCAGTCGGGGAAACTCGACGCGCGGCCGCGCGTTCCCGTAGCTACTACGCGTGATCTGCTTCTCGCCCAGCAGGAGATCGAATGGGATTGACAGCTCGGTTCCGGCTGGGGCCATGCCCAGGATCACTGCTTTGCCTCCCTTACGCACCGCTGCAAGGGTAGTGCGAATAGACTCCGGGTGTCCGACGGCTTCGAAGGCGTAGTCGGCGCCCCGACCGACGGTCACGTCGTGGACCGCCACCACTGGATCGACCACCGTGGCATCGACGGTATGCGTCGCGCCAAACGTACGTGCCCACTCTAGCTTGCGCGGATTCAGGTCAACCGCGACGATTGTGGCGGCGTTCGCCAGCCGCGCGCCCTGGATGACGTTGAGTCCGACACCCCCACAGCCGAAGACAACGACGCTCGTGCCGGGCTGGACCCGCGCGACGTTCATCGCCGCACCAACACCGGTCATGACCCCGCAGCCAATCAAACACGCTCGGTCGAGCGGCATCTCCTTGGGGATCGGTACCGCCGCGCCGTCCGGGACGACGCAGTACTCCGCATGTGAGGACACCATCGTGAAGTGGTAGACCGGCTGGCCATGCCGGCTCATGCGGGGTGTGCCGTCGAACAGGACACCCGCGGGGCTGGCAACGGTCAGCGCTTCGCACAGAATCGGCTGCCCCTGGTCGCAGAAGAAACAGCGACCACAGTTTGGTGCCCACGAGCAAATCACGTGCTCGCCCACGCGGCTGCGTGCCACGCCCTCACCGACCGCCTCGATCACGCCGGCGCCCTCGTGGCCGAGCACCGCGGGGAGCGGCCGTGGACGATCACCCGTCATCGCATGCAGGTCGGTATGGCACAGGCCGCTGGCCGCCAACTTGACGAGCACCTCACCTCGCCTCGGCTCGGCCAGCTCGACGTCGTCGACGACCAGGGGTTCTCGGACTGCGACGAGAATTGCGGCTTTGACCTGCATGTCGTTTCCGACCCTAGTCTGCAACCACAGCCGCCGCCGAGGCAAACGCACGAGTGTGGTCGGACCGGGCACGACCGTGTTCGTGCGGCACAGCCGCCATACACGGCTTCGTCAACGTCGGCAGTGGATCGCTGAAGGTGCAGGCTGTCATTGCGGGCACGGAATTGCGCGCGAGCTTCCTGGAAGCGTAGCGTTTTGCGAGCCAGGTTTCAGTGGATGGGGGAACCTGGTGGTGATCCGGGCCGCGGTGATCTGCGCAGCACGCGACCTGGTTTCTTGCCGGTGTGCTGGTGGTTATCGACGACGACTTCGCCGTTGACTAAAACGTACGGGATTCCGTCGGGCGCCTGGCGCGGATGTTCGTACGTTGCTCGGTCGCGCACGTGCAGTGCATCGAAACAGACTACATCGGCGGCGAAGCCAGGCCGGATCAGGCCGCGGTCGACCAGGCCCAGACGTTGCGCCGGCAAGCCCGTCATCTTGCGGACCATCTCTTCCAGACGCACCAGTCCCAGCTCGCGCACGTACTCCGAGAGATAGCGCGCGAAGGTACCCCAGGCCCGCGGATGGGGACGATCGCCGACGACGATGCCATCGCTTCCGGCCATATGGGCCGGATGCTGAAGGATGGTACGAACATTCTCCTCAATGCCGATGAAGTTGATCGCCCCCACGCCAAGCGCATTGTCGACGAGCAGATCGCAGTAGAAGTCGAATGCTGACGGCTTGCCCGCGGCATGCGCGGCGTCGGCCACGCTGGAGCCGACGAAACGACGGCTCTCCGCGCGTGAGACGCTGGCCAAGACGATGTGACTCCAGTCGACGGCGTCCATCTCCGCCTCGATCCGCTGCCGCGTATCCGGATCACGCAGCCGATCCAGGATGGCGGAATTGCCACCGATGTGCACCCAACTGGGCAAACTCGCGTGCAGGTACGTGTTGCCCGCCAGGTACGGGTAGCTATCGAGCGTAACGTCCACACCGTGCGCACGTGACTCGGACACCAGCCGCAGAAGCTCCGGTCCGCGGCCGCGGTTCGCAGGCGTGCTCATGTGGGCGTGGGTCAGGTGTACCGGAACGTTCGCTCGACGACCGATGTCGATACTGGCCGCATAGGCCTCCAGCGCACCGGCGCCGTAGTTGCGGTGGTGGGGCTGGTAGTGACCACCCCATTCGACTAGGGGTCGGCACAGCTCGACCAGCTCGTCGTCCTCAGAAAACACGGCGGGCGCATAGGTTAGACCGGCTGACAGGCCAACCGCGCCGTCGGACATAGCCTGGCGAACGACTGCCTGCATCTGGCGGAGCTCGGCGTCGCTCGGCGCGCGGTCGTCCATACCCATCACCTGCATGCGGATGGTGCCGTGGCCAACCAGACACGCCACGTTGGGCGACACCCGACCGTCGAACCTGGCCAGGTAGTCGGCCATCGAACGCCAGGTCCAATCGATCTCGGGCGGATCACCGTTCCAGGCGGTGAGCTGCTGGCGCAATGGAGCCACGATCTCGTCCGTCAGCGGCGCGATACCCAGACCATCCTGGCCGATGACCTCCAGGGTGACCCCCTGCGCGAGCTTGACCTCCCATTCGGGCTGCACGAGCAGCTGCAAATCGGAGTGGGCGTGCATATCGACAAAGCCCGGACAGACATACAAGCCACGTGCATCGATGACGCGCCGCGCGGGCTCGTCGCCGAGCACGCCGACGCTCGCCACGCGACCATCCAGGATGCCTACGTCGGCGCGGAGCCAGGGGTTGCCCGTACCGTCGATCAGCTGGCCATTTCGGATGAGGACATCCAGCGCCATGTGCGTCTAAATGACAGCGTACCGTCCGAGTGCCTACTCGGGCCGACCGGCGCAGTCCAGCTGGGCTGAAGCTGTCGGGCCTGGCGCCTGGCACGTACGTCGCCCAGTACTGGGATACGCAGCGCGGCAGCTACACCGAGTCGCGGCTGCGCATTGCCGTCGGCCATAGCGCAACGCTCGAGCTGCCATTATTCCAGCGCGCCGTGGCAATCAAAGTCCGCCGCGTCACATAGCAAGCAGCTTCCGCGGCCAGCGTCAACGCGGACACGTCGTTCGACGAGCTGGTGGTGCTCCCCAATGGCGATTGGTATCTGGGTCCTGGGTCGCATTTTCATCGACCATGGGGACGGCACCGGGAGCTGGGAGTTCAAGGTCGGTGCAGTGAATGAGATACAGACCTGGGGGCTGGCTGCAACGCGAGTTGCATGAGCCGCAGGGTCCGGCCGGTGCGGCGTCAGGTGTGGGTGGCGTGCGCCTGGATGCCTACGCCTGACATGATGGCGCGGACGCGCGCGCGGTCCTCGTCGTTGAGGGTGAGCAGTGGATTGGACACCGTGGGATGTCGAATCACACCCATGTCGCACAAGGCCAGCTTGAAGCTGCCGATTGCACCCGCCGTGAGCGAGCCGCCGCTGCTATTGACGTAGATCATCTGCAACGCGGCGATGGCCCGCTGTTGCAACTGGTTCGCGCGCGGCCAGTCACCCGAACGAACCGCGGAGCAGATATCGACGTAGACCTCCGGAATGACGCTCGCCAGTCCGAGCACGCCGCCGTGTCCGCCAACCAGCATGGCCGCGTCGACATAGTGCTCGGAGCCGGTCAAGGCATGGAAGTGGGGCAGATGCTGCGTCGCGATGAGCATGTCGCGGAACCCGGCCAGATCGCCACTCGAGTCTTTGATACCAATAATCAGCCCGTCCTCGGCAAGAGCGCGCACCGTGCTCGCCGCGATCTTGGTCTTGACTGCGCTGGGCACGTCGTAGGTAATTAGCGGCAAGTCCAGGCGTGGATGCAGGTAGCGGTAGTAGCCAATCAGCTCCGGTTGGCTGGACAGAAAGTAGAAAGGTGGTGTCGTGACCAGCGCATTCGCGCCGGCCTGATGTGCCAGGTTGCCAAAAGCCGCGCTCTCGGCCGGACTGGAGTGGGCGATGCCGACCATGACTGGCACGCGGCCGCGTGCCGCCGCGACGGTAGTGCGCACCAGGCGCAGCTTGTTTTCGACGGATAGCAGCGGGCCTTCGCCGGTGGAGCCAAGTATGAGCAGCCCGTTTACGCCGGCGTCTATCTGAAATTCGACCAGCGACGCGACGGACTCTTCGTCCACGTGCCCATCCGGATCGAGTGGTGTGATGAGCGCGGGCACAATGCCCTGCAGGGCATCGGGTGACATCGGTGCGCTGGGAGCGATCATCGTGTGGAGTCCTCCGGGTAAGCGAGAAGATAGGCGCTTTCGCCTGGTTGCACGCGCGCGGTTCGGCGGGCCATGACGACCATGCCATCGGCTGGCGCGCGCGGCTCTTCGACCTTCGAGCCGCCGTGGTCTGGGCCGGCAGGCACGATCATTCGTCGATCGCCGCGGCCCTGATGCGTTGCTCGTCGACCTCGATGCCCAGGCCGGGCGCCATCGGCGTCAGAAAGCAGCCGTCGCGCAAGCACAATGGCTCAGCCAATTCCTCGGTCATGCACGGGTTCTCGGTCGTGTCGAACTCGAGCATCGGCACGTCGTTGCCCGCGACTCGAGTTGGGTCGGGCAACAGCGCGGCAACGTGCAGCGTAGCCGCGTTCATGATCTGGCCATTCCACGAGTGTGGCGCGCACTGGATGCCAGAGAGACGGGCAAGCTCGGACACGAACAACGTTTCGCCAATACCACCACAGATACAGATGTCGGGCTGCACGATGTCTACCGCGTGCGCGTCGATCAGCGACTTGAACCCAGCACGCGATTGCAGCATTTCGCCACCGGCGACCGCGATGTCCAGTGCCGCGGCCAGCTCGGCATAGCCCGCGTAGCCGGCCTGGGGCAGTGGCTCCTCGTACCAGTGCAGGCCAAGCTCATGCAATGCGCGTCCGACGCGCAGCGCCGTCGGCGGTGTGTACGAGCCCCAGGCATCGACCATGAGCTTGACGCTGGACGGTAGGGCCGCACGGACACCTGCGATCAGTGGCAATTCGTGCTCGGGTGAAAAACGGCCGATCCGCATTTTGATGCCACGGACGAAGCCGCGTTGCACAAGCGCACCGGCCTCATCTTCCCAGTAGGCTGCTGGATCGACGTCGGGGAAGTAGCACAGTCCGGAGGCGTAGACGGGCACTTCGGAGCGCTGCGCGCCGCCATATAAGTGGTGCACCGGCACGCCGAGCGCCTTACCGCACAGGTCGTGCAATGCGATGTCGATGCCACCGACGGCGAAGCCGTTGCCGAACGTCGCGGCCCATACCTGCTGCCACAGTCGCGCGCGGTCGAGCGGATCGCCGCCGATGAGCAGCGGCGCCACTACCCGATCGATGGCCGCGCGCACGCCGGCCAGCGCATACGTCTCGCCCCAGCCGATCAAGCCCGCGTCGGTCGTGACTTTGATGACCAGCGATTGGCGCGCCGCGTTGAACGCGCCAGCCGGACCGGTCGGCCGGCTGAGCGGGTAGCGCGTGTGGATGGTCTCAACGGCGATGATGCGCAGACGCGGACCTTGACACAAAATTCAGTGTCACTTTAGACTGGCGCCGCCTTTGAAGCAACGGTGAATTTTTTTGCGGGGACTACGGCCGGTCCACGCCTACTTGAGAGAGGAAGGCCCCCTATGCTCGCGCGTCGCCAGCTTCTGCGACTCACCGCTCTGGGCGGTGTCGCTGCCCTGCTCCAGGCGTGCACGCCTGCCGCGCCACCCGCCCCGACGGCCGCGCCCGCGGCCCCCAAGCCCACTTCGGCGCCCGCTGCCGCCGCCCCCACCACCGCTCCCGCCCCAGCCCCAACTGCTGCGCCAGCGGCCAAGCCGACTACTGCGCCGGCGGCCCAACCAACGGCTGCGCCGAAGCCGGCCGCGACAGGCGGCACGCTCACTCCGCTGTGGGGTGCCACGCTCGCCCACGTCAATCCGTTCCAGGCGGTCACGAACGCGCAGTTCCAGTACTTCGCGTCGGTCTTCTCCGCGCTGATGCTGCCGTCGCCGGACAAGACGAAGATCGAGCCGGAGCTGGCGACCGTCACGGCCAGTCCAGATGCCTCGTCGTATACGTTCAAGCTCGACCCCAAGGCGAGGTTCCACGATGGCAAGCCGCTCACGTCGGCCGACGTGGAGTTCAGCTATACGTTGGCCTTGAACAGCGCGACAAAGTCGAATCGTCTGTCGCGTCTGTCGCTGATCAAAGGCGGCGCTGATTTCTCGGCCGGCAAGGCGGACAAGGTCGCCGGTATCGTGCCGCTCGACGACAACACCATCCGCTTCGACATGGAGTTCCCGAACGCGCTGTTCCTGCTCGAAACCGACCTGCCCATCCTGCCCAAGCACGCGCTGGGCACGGTCAAGCCGGACGAGATCGAGAAACACGCCAATATGTTCGATTCGCCGCTGGGCAGCGGTCCGTTCAAAGCGGTCAAGAACCTGTCGGACCAGTCTTCCGAAATTGCTGCCAATGCGGAGTTCTATCGCGGCAAGCCGAAGCTGGACCGGATGGTCTTTCGTATCGTCAAGCAGGCGGATGCAGCCCAGATCGCGCTCGAGCGTGGCGAAGTGGATTTCACCGCGGCACCGCCCAACGTCATCCGCGACCCCGACGTGCTCAACCGCCTGCTCGGCCAGCAGTCGCTGTTCCTGCACCGGATGAATAATCCTGTGTCCAATACGCTCGGCTTCAACCTGCGCCTCGACCACTGGAAGGACAAGCGGGTGCGCCAGGCGCTCGCGTACGCCGTCGATCGCAAGAAGATCATCGACAGCCTGTTGGGTGGCAACGCCGCGAGCGTCAACTCGCCGATCCGCCACGCGTTCGTCGGCTACAAGCCGAAGAACGACTATGCGTACAACCCGGACAAGGCCAAGCAACTACTCGCCGAAGCGGGTTGGGATGCCAGTCGCGAAGTGCTCGTGTCGGCACTGCCACCAGACTCCGAGACCGAACGAGCGACGCGCGCCGCGGTGCAGCAGCAGCTCCAGGCCGTCGGCATCAAGACCCGCTGGGAGGAGCTCGAGTCATCGGTCTGGGTCGGCAAGTTTTACAACGATCACACCCACGATATGGTGTTCATTCCGGCGACGAACTTCGCGGATCCGCACCTGTTCCTGGACTTCCACTTCACGACGACGTCGCGCAATGGTGTCGGCTATGCGACGCCCGCGTTCGACGACCTGATCGACAAGGGCCGGCGGGCCAAGACGCCGGCCGAGCGCGCCGAGATCTACAAGACGATCGGCGACCAGTTGAACGAAGATCAGCCCTGGGTCTGGCTGTGGAGCGTGGCCGACAACTACATCTTCAATCGGCGCGTCAACATTCCGTTCATTCCGGTGCCGGCGAGTAACCCCAAGACGATTGCCGACGTGCCATTCCTGCCGGTGCAGGCATTGTTCACGTGGTTCTCTAAGGTTGAAGAATGGGCGGTCACGAGCTAGTTGATCTACGTTTTCGCTCCGGGCCGCTCGACGAATCCGGGTAGCGACTGGCGGCGGGGGGCCGCAGGTGCATCCCGCGGAGCCCTGTACCTTCGGTACGGGTGGACGAAGCGGAGCGTGGGCTCCCCCGACCCGGATTAACAGAGCGCGTGAGCCAGTACATTTTCCGGCGGGTGCTGTTACTGGTGCCGATGCTCGTTGGCATCACGGTTGTGGCGTTCACATTTATCAACGTCGCGCCGGGTGACCCGGTCACGGCCATGATCGACCCGCAGCAAGGCTCGGGTGGGCTCGACATGGTCGCGGTGCGTGAGTCGCTCGGACTGAACAAACCGTTGCCGGTGCGATATGCGATCTGGCTAAAAGAAGTCGCCACGGGCAACTTCGGCTACTCGTATCGCACCGGTCAGGCGGTCATTCGGCGCATTGGCGAGCGGGTCCCCGCGACCATTGAGCTGATGGGCACGGCACTCTTGATCTCCACCGTCGTGGGCAGCGCATTGGGCATTGGTTCCGCGCTCAAGCGCTATTCGTTCTGGGATTACTCGCTGACGGTGCTGAGCCTGACGTGGGTATCGGTGCCCGCGTTCTTTTTCGGACTTGTCGGACTGTATGTCTTTGCCTTGCGCCTGAATGTCCTGCCGACCTTCGGCATGGTTACGCCTGGCTCCACGGATCCGCTCGACCATCTCAAACACCTCATTCTGCCGGCCATCGTGCTGAGTCTGGAGGCACTGGCCGGGATTACCCGCTATACGCGGGCGTCGATGATGGACGTGCTCAGCCAGGACTTTGTCGTGACTGCCCGCGCCAAGGGTCTGCCTGAACGCCTCGTGACCCTCAGACACGCGTTTCGGAACGCGCTGCTGCCCGTCATTACCGTCGTGTCTCTGCGCATTCCGCTGCTGCTTGGCGGCGCGGTGGTCATCGAATACGTCTTCCAATGGCCGGGTATGGGCACCCTGGCGATCACGTCGATCGAACAACGCGACTACCCCGTGCTGATGGGGCTGACGTTGATGACTGCGAGCCTGGTGTTGCTGAGCAATCTGATCGCCGACATTCTGTACGCGTACGCCGATCCACGGATCAGGTACAGCTAGGATGGCGAGCGTTGCAACCGCGCCGGCGCGAGCGGCGCCTGTATTGGGTGCCGCTGCACCGCGGCGCGGCTCGAATACCGCCTGGTCGCGTTTTCGGCGCGATCGGGTGGCTGGCTTCGGGCTGGTGATGCTGGCGATCGTGGTGTTGCTGGCCGTCTTCGCGCCGTGGCTGGCGCCGGATCCGTTTTCGGTCGATCTGGATGCGGTTAAGAAGCCGCCCAGCGCGATGCATGTGCTGGGTACGGATTCCGCCGGGCGCGATGTGCTGGCTCGCCTGCTGTTCGGTGCGCGAGTATCGATGAGCGTCGGCCTGGCCGCTGTCGCCATTGCCACATGTGTCGGCACACTCGTTGGTCTGACGTCAGGCTATGGCGGTGGCAAGATCGACAACCTGCTGATGCGCCTGACCGAATTCGTGCAGACGTTTCCGCTGTTCTTTGCCGTCGTCATTCTGGTTGCCCTGGTCGGTCCGAACCTGTTCAACGTGATGGCGGTGATTGGGCTGCTGTCATGGCCAGGATTGGCGCGGCTTGTTCGTGGGCAGGTGCTGTCACTCCGCCAACAACAGTACGTCGAGGCGGCGCGCGCGATTGGCGCCCGCGGTCGGCGGGTGATCTTCGTGCACGTGCTGCCAGGCGTGCTGCCGTACCTGGCCGTATACGGGGCATTGGCGCTGGCGCAGGCCATCCTGACCGAGGCCGCGCTGAGCTTCCTCGGTCTGGGTGTACAGATGCCCATTCCAAGCTGGGGCGGCATGATGAACTCGGCGCAGTCGCTGACCGTGCTCGAAAGTCAACCGTGGTTGTGGGTGCCACCAGGTTTTGCCATCGCCGCCACGGTGTTGTGCGCCAACTTTGTTGGCGATGCGTTGCGCGATGCGTTCGATCCGCGCATGGGCATGCGCTGATGCCCAGTGTGGTCGTCCTGAATCCGCTCGACTTCTATCAGCCGTACACGGTGGAGCGCGCGGCGGCGCAACGGCTCGGCGCCTCGTTTCATGCCGACGCTCCGCCTGACGCCGGCACGCTATCGGAGGCAACAGTGGTGCTGAGCCACAGTGTGCCGATGGACGCGGCCTTCCTCGACAGCGTACCGAACTGCAGATTGATTGTTACCTACAGCACTGGAGTCGATCACATCGACGTCGAAGCCGCCGAAGCGCGCGACATTCGCGTGCGCGGAGTGGCCGGCTACTGTACCGAAGACGTCGCCGAACATGCCCTGGCGATGATTCTTTCGTGTGCGCGGCGGCTGCATCAGCTCGACCGCGAGCTGCGCGCGCGTGGAACGTGGGATGTGATCAACTCGGCGCCCGGCCGCCACCGATTGTCCAAGCAGACGCTAGGGATCGTCGGCGTAGGGCGCATCGGCCGGGCGCTGGGACGCAAAGCGTCCGCGCTGGGGATGCGTATCCTGGGCTATGATCCGCTGCTCGCCGCGCCACCGTCGGACTTCCCATGCCAGCTACTGCCGCTGCACGACATGCTCGGCCAGAGCGACTATGTATCACTGCACGCGCCGCTGCTGATGGAGACCCGTAACCTCATCGGCATGGGTGAATTGCGCGCGATGAAGCCGACGGCGTTCCTGATCAACAACGGCCGCGGCGGCCTCGTCGACGAGACGGCTCTACTGGCGGCGCTGGAGGAGCGACGCATCGCCGGTGCTGCGCTCGACGTCCGAGCACAGGAGCCGAGCGTGGCCAACGATCCGCTCGCGGCACGTGATGACGTGCTCGTCACGCCGCACGCGGCGGCTTTCACCGTAGAAGCCATTGATGACTTGCGCGCGCTGGTCGTGGAGTACATCGAGGAGGCGCTAATGCGGGTCGAAGCGTGACCGGTGTGAACACACACAGCGCTGTTCACGAATCCGACCCAGCGGCCGCGCTGGGCACGGGCATTCGCGCCGAGCGCCTGCGCCAGAACATGACCCTGGCGCGGCTCGCGGAGCTCACTGGACTGTCCGCCAGCGCGCTCAGCCAGATCGAGCGCGGCGTTACTGACCCGTCGATCGGTTCGCTGCGCCGTATTGCTTCCGCGTTGCGGGTGCCGTTTTTCCAGTTCCTGCTCGAACGGGACAGTCCGGATCCCGTGGTACGTCGGACCGCACGGCAGACAATCACCTTCCCCAATCGCTCGATGCAGTATCAGTTGCTGACGCCGAATCTGCGCGGGCCATTCGAAATATTGGCCATGGACCTGGCACCAGGTGCGGCCAGCGGCGAAGAACCGCTCGGCCACGACAGCGAAGAGTGCATGCTCATTCTGCACGGTGACGTCGACGTCGAAGTGGCTGGTGTGTCGTACGCGCTGGGCGCGGGCGACAGCATCTCCATTCAACGCAACGCACCGCACCGCGTGGCGAACAATGGTTCACACAGCGCCGAGGTGCTCATGGTCATCAGTCCGGCGGACACGTTCTAATGTCGATCGGCAGCGCTATCGACGAGCTCGACACGCCGCGTGTAGTGATCGATCTCGACGTACTCGAGCGGAATGTCGAGCGTATGGCGCAGTTCGCGCGCGAGCGTAAGGTGCAGCTGCGGCCGCATGCCAAGTCGCACAAGACGGTCGAGGTCGCCATGCGCCAGCGCACGGCCGGCTGCACCGGACTCACTGTCGCCAAACTCGACGAAGCAGAAGCCTTCCTCAATGCTGGCTTTGCAGACCTGTTCATCGCTAATGAAGTCGTAGGCGTGGACAAGTGGTACCGCCTCGCTCGGTTGCAACAGCGCGGTCGAGTTGCGGTCGGCATCGACAGCGCACTCGCCGCGAGTGGCCTGGATGCAATTGCGCGCGCCAATGGCGTCGAGGTTCCGGTTCTGATCGAGGTGGACTCCGGACTCGGACGGGCCGGCGTCACACCGGGTGCCGCGGCGTTGGCGCTAGCCGAGCACCTGGCGGACTTGAAGGGTCTGCAACTGCGAGGGCTGTTTACCCATGCTGGGCATGCGTACGGCGCCGCATCGCGCGAAGAGGTCGCTCGCATTGGTCGGCTGGAAGGCGAACTGCTCGTCGAATCGGCGGAGGTTCTGCGTGCGCACGGCATCAACTGCGAGGTGGTGAGCGTTGGCTCGACGCCGACGGCGCTGCACAGCGGGGCCGTCGCCGGCGTGACCGAGATCCGCCCAGGGAACTATGTGTTCTACGATCGCATGCAGGTTGGCCTGGGTGTCGCGTCGCTCGACGACTGCTCGCTGAGTGTGCTGGCGCGCGTCATCAGTCGACCGCGGCCCGATCGTGCCGTGCTCGACGCCGGTAGCAAGACGTTCGCGCTGGACCGCGGCGCCCATGGGATGGATGCCCTGGCCGGCTACGGTCAGGATCGCCAGCACGGTTTGATCTTGGAGCGCTTGTCCGAGGAGCACGCGGTCGTCGGCGTGGGCGATCAGATTGTCGATGTCGGCGATCGTCTGCGCATCGTGCCCAATCACGCCTGCACGGTCACCAATCTGGCGGACGAGTTGCTCGGTGTGCGTGCTGACCGCGTATGTGAGGTGATGCCTGTCTTGGTTCGCGGAGGTGGGCGATGACACGTCGTTTCAGCGCTTGCATCGGAGTCGACGAGCGCGGCTACCTGCGCATCGAGGATCGCGACGCGGATGAACTGGCTGAAGCGTTCGGGACGCCGCTGTATGTGATCTCGGAGGGCCAGATCCGGCACAACGTGCGGGCGCTCACGCGTGCCTTTCGCGATCGCTATGCGCGGACCGACATCCTGTTCTCGAACAAAGCCAACAACAACCCCGCGGTGCGGCGCATCTTCAACCAGGAAGGCGCCGGCGGCGATTGCTTCGGCTATGGCGAGCTGTACCTGTCATTGATGGCTGGCACGGATCCGGGCCGACTCATGCTCAACGGCAGTTACAAGCAGGCTCCGGAGCTGACGCTGGCGATCGAGAGCGGTGTCACGATCAACCTGGACAGCCTCGAGGAAACCGATACGGTCGCGGAAGTCGCCGAGCGTGTCGGACGACCCGCCAAAGTCAACCCGCGCACGCGGCTGATGCTGTCCGATCTGGATGGCGTTGACGCTGACTGGCCGCGCGGTATTCCGGTTGGCCCTGGGGCGCGCGGGCACAAGTTCGGGATGCACTACGAGGATGTGCTCGAGGTGTGTCGCCGTGCACGTGGCTCGGACTGGCTGGAGCTTGTCGGGCTGCACCATCACGTTGGCCGCTGGACGAATGACCTGAGCTTGCACGCGGCTGTGGTGCGCGAGCAGGTAGCGTGGATGGCCCAACTGCGCGACGCGTTGGGCTGGACCGCGGCGCACCTCGACATCGGCGGCGGGCTGGCCTGGGGCCGTCCGGAGGGCCATGGTCCGGGTGGCAACGATCGGGTTGCGCCGGAGTATGACGCATACGCCGAGTCCATCGCGACCACGCTCCGTCAGGAGTTGGAGCGGTACGGACTGGATGCACCGCTGCTGCTGATCGAGCCGGGTCGTGCCCTCGCCTCGAACATTGGCGTCCTGCTGACGCGCGTCGGCACGGTCAAGACCTGGCCGGGGCACAAGACGTGGGTCAACGTCGATGCGAGCCAGAATCATTTGCCGAATATTCTCAGCGCGAACTGGTACTACCACGCAGTCGCCGCCGCCAACGCTGATCCGGATCCGGCGGAGACGAGCGAAGTCGATCTGGTCGGGCCGCTGTGCACCTTCGACGTGATGGGCGCCGCCCGGTGCATGCCGCGTCTGCAGCGCGGCGATGTGGTCGCGTTCCTCGATACCGGTGCCTACGGCGAAACGAAAGCCGCCACGTTCAATGCCCAGCCGCGTCCGGCGACGGTGCTGGTTAGTGGCGATCGCGCCGAGGTGATTACGGAGCGCGAGACCCTGCGCGACGTGATTGGCCGCTATCGCGTGCCGGCGCGCCTCCTGCTCAACTGATGAGCGAACCATCAGTCATGACCGTGCGCGGACCGCTGCCGGTCGGCGAGCTCGGCTACACCCAAACGCACGAGCACCTGCTGCTCAACGTAGAGTGGATCGACAATCGCTTCTCGTTGGACGGCATTCTCGACGACGAGGCACTGGCGATCGAGGAGCTCAGTGCCTACGCCGACGCCGGTGGCCGCAGCCTCGTCGACCTGACCAATGTCGGGCTGCGCCGCGACCCATCAGGCGTGCGGCGTGTCTCCGAAGCAACGGGCGTCCACGTCGTTATGGGCTGCGGCTGGTATCGCCAGCCGTACTACCCCGCCGAGGCGCTCATCGATCGCACCAGCACCGCGGCACTGGCAGAAACCCTGGTCTTCGAAATTGAACGCGGGCTGGACGGCACCGACGTGCGGCCCGGCATCATCGGCGAGATCGGCTCGCACAAAGACTTCGTCTCCGCACAAGAAGAGCGCGTGTTTCGGGCTGCCGGCCGGGCCTCGGCTGCCACTGGGCTGGCCGTGAGCACCCACTCGGTGGCGTCGCCAATTGGCCTGGAGCACCTACGCATTTTGTGCGAGGAAGGCACCGATCCAGCGCGGGTGGTCATTGGCCACAGCGACAGCTATCCGTATCTGGAGTATCTCGAGTCTGTGTTGCAATCAGGGTGCTACGTACAGTTCGACAATATCGGCTATAAGCTGCCGATCGTCGCGTCACTGGAATCGCGGCTCATTCCTGTCATTGTGGAGCTCGTCCGCCGTGGCTGGACCAACCGGGTCTTGTTGAGCCAGGACGTGTGTCACCGCTCGCATCTGAAGGCCTATGGTGGCAATGGCTACGACTACATCTTGAGCTGCTTTCTGCCTCGGCTGCGCGAGGCTGGACTGGATGAAGAGACGCTGCATATGTTCATGGTTGAGAATCCACGACGCATGCTGAGCGGCGCGTGAGTCGGGTGCGGTGTGCCGTCATCGGCTCTGGCTTTGCTGGCTCCACCTACGCGGAAGCGGTGCGCTATGCGCCTGACGCGGAGTTGGTCATTGTTGCCGGCGGTCGAAGGGCTGGTGAGCTTGCAGCCTTGCACGGCGTGCGCGCGGTCGCCGACGTCGACGCTGTCCTGGATTCATCCGATGTCGATGCCGTCCTGATCGCCTCGCCGAATCCGTTTCACGCTCCGCAGACTGTGCGCGCTGCACAGGCAGGCAAGCACGTGCTGGTCGAAAAGCCTATGGCGCTGTCGGTCGCGGAGTGTCGCGCCATGGTTGACGCCTGCCAGCGCAATGGCGTGGTACTGATGGTTGGCCATCACCATCGCTTCCGCCGCAATGGCATCGCTGCGAAACTGCTGCTCGATCGCGGCAGCATCGGCCGCGTCGACATGGCGGCCATGGTCCAGACCGAGCCAGACCAGACCACCTGGCTGACCAAACCGGAAAACGGCGGCTATCTGCTCGGTGGCGGCGTGCATGGACTCGATATGCTGCGCTGGTGGCTCGGCGACGTGCGGCGTGTCGCGGCTTTGACCGGCCAGTATCGCGGCGAACATGTCGAAAACGGCAGCTTGCTCCTGCTGGAATTCGCAAGCGGCGCACACGCATCATTTCAAGAATCCGTGATTCCTGGGTCAGTCCCGCCGCCGGGCTCCGGCGTGGTCCGCTTCGACGCCGTGCTCACCGGCGAGCGTGGCGTCCTGCAGGTCGACATGTACGGCGAGGTGCGAACCAGCACGCGCGACGGCTGGCAGGCGCACACCAGCCTGCCGGTGTGGGACGGTCACTATGCCTTTCTGCGCATGGAGGCGTACGCCAGTCAGGTGCGCGAGCTCGTCGCAGCTATTCGCGAAGCGCGCCCACCGAGCGTTGCGGCAACGGATGGTCTGGCCGCGGTCGCCATCGTCGAAGCCGCGCATCGCGCCGCCGCAGCGGGTAGCTGGCAGGAGGTAGAACAGCCATAACGACCCTACAGTCCGTCGTCGCCTTCGACGGGGCCTCGCATCCGCACGCCGATATGTATCTCGAGACACTGGAGGCGCTCGACGAGGTGCGCGGCATCGTCCTCGTGGATGCCGGTCAGAGCACGCACAGCGCGAAGGCCATTGCGCGGTGTAGCGATTTACAGTCGGCGTTGCGGCGCGACGACGTCACCCACGTCCTTGTCGCGCTGCCCAACGACCGCACGCCCGCGGCGCTGATCGAGGCCATCGAGGCCGGCAAGGCTGTTCTGACCGAGAAGCCTGGCGCCCGCTCCGCTGCCGATTTCCAGCCTGTTCTTGACGCTCTTCAGCGGCATCCAGTGCCCTTCGCCGTCGCCTACCTCAACCGCTGGGCGCCGGCCATCCGCCAGGTACGCGACCTCATCCGCGGCGGCGCCATCGGCCGCCTCACGTCGGTCGAAATCCGCATGGTTACGACGCAGGTTGGCATGCGCGGTCCCGCGTCGTGGTTGTTCAACCAACAAGCAGCCGGCGGCGGCGTGCTGGCCTGGCTTGCTTGCCACTGGCTGGACGCCTTGCGCTACGTGACCGGCGACGAGATCGTACGCGTGCAAGCGGAGTTGGCCACCACAAGCGGTGAAGCCATCGACGTCGAGGACACCGCCGCGGTCGCGTTTCGCACCGCCGGCGGCGCAGTCGGGTCGTTGCACGCTGGTTATGTGCTGGCGGTTGGCAACCCCGGCTACCGCGCCGCCGGACACGACATCGCGTTGATCTTGCGCGGCATGCTCGGCGCGCTCTACTACACTGGGGGACGCAATCAGGCGCCGCTGCTGCTCGAGAGTGTCGCCCCAGAGTGGCGGGCCGCGGCTCGGCGCAGCTATGAGTTCACTCCTTTGTTATCGCCTGGTTATGGTGGCCAGTCTGGCCTGGATTTCTTCCACGCATTTCTCAGCGCCGGACCCGGTCAGGCCACGCCCGCGGACGCGACTGATGCCATGCGCGTACTAAAAGTTCTTGATGCTATCTACTCCGCCGCTGCCAGTGGCCGGGCCGTCGATCTAGCGTGACCTATACCGTCGACCCACGCGTTGACGCCTACATAGATGGCCTGGCCGATTGGCAGCAAGCCATCTGCCGCGAGGTGCGCGAGCTGGTCCATGCGGCGGACGACGACGTGGTCGAAACCATCAAACGCACGCGCCAGCCGTACTTTGTGTTGCAGGGCAATATTTGCGCCCTGCTCGCTGCGAAGGACCACGTCAACATCTTTCTGTACGACGGCGCGATCGTTCCCGATCCCGAGGGCATCATCACGGCCGGGCACGACAACAAAACCGCGCGCACGGTCGCCGTGCGGCGCGGCGAAACGATCAACGCCGCCGCGCTCACAGCCATGTTCAAGCAGATCATCGCGAATAACCGCGCCGGTGGCTGGCGCAAACTAAAGAGCGAACGGTAGCGCAGCACTAACCGCCCGCATTGCGCCGCGGAGTGGAAGCCGTCCTCGCGCTGCGCGCGCCGCCGGGCGCGGAGGCGGTGATGGGCCTGATGCCGGAAGGTGCAAGCGCAGGCAGCCCCGCCTCAGAGTGGAAGCCGTCCTCGCGCTCCGCGCGCCGCCGGGCGCGGAGGCGCGGGGGGAAGCGGTCCGCGTGAGTTTAGTCAGCGTGTGTCGTCGAGGACGAGCTGGCCGGAGCGCCAGCCCTGGCGCAGCTGTGGGCGGAGGAGCGCGGCGGCGGACTGGATGCCGAGGCCGCCATCGACGGGCAACGTAACGCCGGTGATGAAGCTCGCCTCACTCGACGCGAGAAACAGCACAGCGGCGGCGACTTCCTCCGGCAGGCCGATGCGATCGAGTGGATAGCACTCGCGCGCGAGCCTGGCCGACTCGGGGTCGCGCGCCAGCGCATCGGCCACGCTCTCGACGGCGATCAAGCCCGGATTCACTGCGTTCACGCGGATACCGCGCGGGCCGTACTCGAGTGCAAGCTGGCGCGTCAGTGCATCCAGTCCGCCCTTGGCGGCGCTGTACGCAGGCAAGCCGGGCGCGTGGATGAAGCTGTTGACCGACGAGACGTTAACCACCGCGCCGTGGCCCACGCTGCGCAGCATGGCCGGGATGGCCCACTTGGCGCCAAAGAATGCGCCTTTCAGACTCACATCCAGGGTGCGATCCCACTCCGCTTCGTCCAGTCGATCCGCCGCGGCGCGCGCCTGCTGGTAGGCGGCGTTGTTGACCAGCACGTCCAGTCGGCCAAAGGCGTCGATTGCCGCGTCGATCGCCGACTTAACGTCCGATTCGACCGATACGTCCGCGCGCAGCGCAAGCGCGTCGGTACCGAACGCGCGCACTGCCTCCGCGGTGGATTCCAACCCAGCCAGGTTGTGGCGTGTCACCAAAACGAGTCGCGCACCCTCGCGGGCGAAGCGCAGGGCAACTGCGCGACCGATGCCCGTCGCAGCGCCGGTGACCAGCGCCACCTGGCCCGCCAGGAGCCCGCTCATGCCGCGGACTGCCGCGCCAACTCGCGCACCGCGCCCTCGTCCAGCCGGATGCCGAGGCCCGGGCCGTCAGGGGCGTTGACGTAACCGTCGACTGGCCGCGGCATCGGCGTCGCGAGCAGTGGATCACCCAGTGGGTTGCCGTCGACCATGTTCTGCTCGGCGGTGAGCAGGTTGGGCAATGCCAACCCGAGCTGCAACGTCGCCGCGAAGTGGACTGCCGAGCCGATGCTGACGTGCGGCGCGCAGGCCGCCCCGAACAGGTCGGCGACTTCGGCCATCTTGAGGCTCTCGGTGATGCCGCCCGCGCGGCACACATCTGGCTGCACGATGTCCAGCCCGCCACCGGCGATGTAATCGCGCGCCTGAAAGCGATTGGCGAGCGCATCCAGCGCGATCGGGATGTCAAGCGCGTTAGCGACCTGGATGTAGCCAGGGAGGTTGTCGGTCGGGATGGGCATTTCGAAAAAGCCGACGTTCAGCCGCTCCAGGTGACGGCCGAGTCGGATGGCCTGCTGCGGCTCGTAGACACCGGCGGCATCAACGAATACATCGACGTTCGGTCCGACAGCGGCGCGGACAGCCTCGACGGCCTGCACGTCGCACTCGATACCATGGCCGACGGCCATCTTCAGCGCATGGTAGCCACTGGCGACGTAATCACTGGCGGCGTCAGCGAGGCGTTGCAGGGCGGTGTCGTCCGAGCCGTCATACAGGGCCGGCAGACCCGAGGCATAGACGCGCAGTCGGTCGCGGAACGCGCCGCCGAGCAAAACGTGGATGGGTTGATCCAACAGCTGACCGGCGAGGTCCCACAGCGCAATGTCGACGCCCGAAATAGCCTCCAGCCAGAAGCCAGTCGAATGGCCGCGCACGCGCATGGCGGAATACATACGCTCCCAATGCACCCGAATCTGGAGTGGGTTCTCACCCACCAGCATCGGCGCCAGCAGGTCCTGGATGATCCTGGCCGTGGCGTCGGCAGCGACGGGTGCCTTCGCTTCGCCCCAGCCGACGGCGCCGGACGTCGTCTCCAGGCGCACCAGGACGCAGTCGAGGGTATCGGAGTAGATGTAGCGTCGGCGCTGCGGCGCTGGGTATTCGGCCGACATGAGCTTGTGCCGAGCGTGGTCGGCGGAGCCCCAGCTGGCCTTGCCCCAGTACGTCTTGCCGGCCGGCAGCCGCGCCTTCAAGGCAAATGTCTCGAAGTGCGCGATCCGCTCCGCGGTCATGGGATCAGCAGCTCCGTGTGACGACCCTGAATCGCCAGCAAGGCTGGGCCCTGGCCCCACGGAAAAACACCTCGCGGCCGTGCGTTGTAGTCCAAGGCGGTCTGTCCAACGGGCGTGGCGTCGGAGACTCCGACCAGCTCGCCGACCGGATTGATGCCTGCCAGCGTCGCCTGCCATGCCCGCTCGGCCAGCGATGCATAGCTGCGATCGATCAGTCCGTGCGCAATGGCCTCGGAGATGCCGTGTGCGACGAGTGCGCTCACGGAAGGCTCGATGTACGTATCCGGCGCGTCCACGACGGTATGCCACCGGCCAGTGTCGGCTTCTTCGGTTGCCGCGAGGGCCGTGACGAGCGCTGTCAGACGCTGGCGCAGTTCGGATTCGACTGCGTGCTGGACGCCGAGAAGCTCGCGCAACGTATCGACTAGCCCAAGCAGTGCCCAGCCCTGGCCACGCCCCCAGAACACCTGATTTCGGCACCCAGTCGCGTCGTCGAAACCGTGCGAGAACAGGCCGTTGCCCTCGTCCTGCAACACGCGCGCGTGCGACATCAAGAGCTCCACTCCCAGGTCGATCCAGCGTCTTTCGGGTAGCTCGCGGCCCAGCAGGACGAGAAATGGCCCATCGAGGTGCATGCAGTCGACCCACACCTCGTGTTCCCAACCAGCCAGGCCAGGCCGGTGGATGCGAGCACCGTGCCGGCCGCGGCGGGTGTCGTCGAGAAGCTCGGCCAACTCCACCGCGCGCGGCAGCAGCTCTCCGGCCCGGGTGAGACGGTAGAGCACCAGCAATGGCACGCCAGGCGCGACGTGCGCCAGCGGATCGGCGGCGAGTGGTCGCGGGTCGAGTGCCCAAGCGCGCAGGCGTTGCTCGGCGAACGCGCGCCCAGCTGCGCCCGACCCTAGCAAACCGTGCATGGCAATGCTCTCGCCGAAGCCCCATAGCTTGAACGGATAGCCCATCGTCGCGTCGGCCAGTGCGCCGATCAGGCGCCACAACCGCGCGCTTTCTTCCGACTCCTGCGTCACGTGTGGCGCGGTCACTGCACAGCGACGACAGTCGTGTCGGCCGTGAGCAACGGCTCCAGATCGCGCAGCAACGCGTCGAGCTCGCGATGGTTTTCCGCGTCCAGTTGGCCCGCACCAGGCACGCGCGTTTTCGCCGAGCGGATCACGCCGCGCCGCAGCAGGACCTCCTTATAAATAGTAAACGAGTACATCGCTTCGTAGTTCAGCAGCGGCAGTAGCTGGGTGTGCAGCCGTCGCGCTGTGTCCGAATCGCCGCGCTCCAGTGCATCCCAGACCTGCACGTGCGCGTCGGCCACCTCGCACGCCGGCATGGTGCCGCATGCGCCGCGGCGGTACTCCTCGAGCAGGAACCGGCCGGCCATGCCGCCCATCACTCCTTTGAGCGCGTCGCCGGCCAGGCCGCGTACGCGGGTCATGACTTGCGGGGCGAATGCGGTCTCCTCCTTGAGAAAGTCGACGCCCGGGATCTCCCTGAGCAGACGCGTCAGCAGCGACGCAGCCATGGGCGTGCCGACCGGTCCGACGTAATCCTGTATCCACACCGGCAAGCCGTCAGCGGCGCGTGCCACCTCCACGTAGAAGTCGAAGATCTCATCGGCGGGTGCGTGTCTGACGTACGGCGGCATGGCGATCACTGCGTCCGCGCCAAGTTGCGCCGCGTGCGCCGTGTACAGCACCGATGCGGCGGTGCTGATGCCGGAAACGCCGACCACCACCGGCAGTCGTCCGGCGGCCTGCTCGACCAGTACCTCCGCGACGTGCAAGCGCTCCGCGTCGGTGAGCGCAATCGACTCGCTGGCGTTGACCGGGGCCACGATGCCGTGGCTACTAGCGCGGACACAGAACTCGACGCAACTGCGCAGCGATGCCTCGTCGACATTGCCAGCATCGTCAAAAGGGGTTGGTGGAATCGCGAAAACGCCACGAAAAACGGTCATGCTCTTTCCTGGATGTGGTCTTGCAGTCGTTGTGGATCGAACTCTATGCCCAGGCCTGGGCCGTCGGGCACGCGCAGGACGCCTGACTCCGGATGCAGCGGGTGCGTAAGCAGACAGTCGCCAATCGGGTTCGGCGTACTCGAGAACTCGAAGATCAGGAAGTTGGCGCTCGCCGCGGCGAGGTGTGCCGCTGCCGCAACGTGGACTGACGTGCCCATGCTCACGTGCGCCGCCCAGCGCGTGTTATGGACGCTCGCCACCGTTGCGATCTGGCGCCCTTCGCTGATGCCGCCCGCGCGCGAGATATCCGGCAGGATGACGTCGACAGCGCGCCGCCGCAGGCGCTCTTCGAACTGCCAGCGCGTGCATTCCGTCTCGCCCGAAGCAACGGCCATGTCCAGCGCGGCCGCGAGGTGCACATAGCCGTCGACATCTTCGGGCGGCAGCGGATCTTCTAGCCACGTGACGCCCATGTCCTGCAGTGCGCGGCCAACGTGTAGGGCGTTGTCGGCGGTGTAGGCGCCATGCGCGTCGACCAGGAGGTCCGCTTTGCCGCGTACCGCGTCGGCGATGGCGGCGATGCCGGCCAGGTCGGAGTCGATGTCGCCGCGGCCGATGGACGCCTTCATGGCGGTGTAGCCGTCGTCGACGAACGCGCTCGCTGTCCGGACCCGGTCGTCGGTCGTATTGCCTGGGATGCCCGAGGCATATGCTGGTAATTCCGTGTTGAACGGACCGCCCAGCAGCCGATACACCGGCAGGTCGAGGAGTTTGCCCGTGAGATCCCACAGCGCAATGTCCACGCCGCTGAGCGCCTCGAGCTGATAGCCGGCCACGTGCCCGCGCAGGCGCATCGAGCCGTACATGCGCTCCCAAAGATAGGCGATGCGCAGCGGGTCTTCGCCCAGTAGCATCGGCGCCAGCACGTCTTCGACGACCGCCTGCGTGGCGCGTGGGCCGAGCGGGGCATGACCTTCGCCCCAGCCGACGGTGCCGTCCTCGGTGGTGATTTTGACCAGGCACGATTGGGCCTGCGGCGGATAGGCACACACGTGGAGATCTCCGATCTCTGCCAGCGCGCGTGCTCCGGAGGGCTTCCGGACCGAGGTCAGTCCGGCGCCGGCGACGTAGTCCTTGGTGCCAACGATGACGTATGCCCTGACGTCGGCTATGCGCGCCGTGGGTCCAGTCATCCTTTGATGCCGGAGAGCGCAACGCCGCGCACGAAATAGCGTTGCATGGTCACGAACAGGACGACGACGGGCAGGACGGTCATGGTGGCCGCGGCCATAAGCAAGTTCCAATACTCCGTTGATGCGCCGCTCTGAGAGAGCATGTGGGCGAGCCCCAGGGCGGCTGTGAACTTTTCGGTGTCGTTGATGAAAATCAGCGGTGCGAGAAAGTCGTTCCAGCTCTGTTGGAAGGCGAAGACGGCCACCACAGCCAGCGCTGGGCCGGATAGTGGCAGGTAGATCTGCCACCAGATGCGGAGCTCGTTTGCGCCATCGATGCGGGCTGCCTCGGCTAGCTCACCAGGAATGGACAGGAAGAACTGACGCAGCAGGAAGATGAAAAATGGCGTTCCGAACAGCGCGGGCACGATCAGGGGAAGGTAGGTGTTGATCCACTTGAGCTGTTGGAACAGCAGAAACAACGGCACGAGGCGCACGATGAACGGGATCATCATCGTGCTGATCAGCACCAGGAACAGGAAGTCGCGCCCTGGGAAGCGCAGGCGCGCGAAACCGTACGCGACGAACGAGCACGACACCAGATCGGCCACGACTACGGAGCCAGCGACCAGGAACGAGTTGGCGAAATAGCGTGCGAACGGCTGAAACGTGAGCGCTTGTGGATAGTTTTCCCAATGCGGCAGCGGGAAGAAGATAGGTGGATAGGCGCGTGTTTCGGGCAGCAGCTTGAGCGACGTGCTGAGCATCCAGTACAGCGGGAACAACGCCAGGAACGCGCCCACGATCAACAGGCTGTAAAGAGCGACGCGACCTGGACGCATCAGCGCACTCCGCCTTCGTAGTACACCCAGCGGTTGGACCATTTGAAGATTGCCAGCGTCAGCAGCAGCACGACTACAAATAGGATCGTCGCCAGCGCCGAGGCGTAGCCCGTTTCGAAGAACTGAAACGCGCGCTGATAGATGTAATACACGTAGAAGAGCGTCGAATTCAGCGGTCCGCCTTTGGTCATCACGTAGGCGAACGTGAACACCTGAAAGCTGTTGATGATGCCTACGACCAGGTTGAACAGGATCGTCGGTGTGAGCATCGGAATGGTGACGTGGCGCAGTTTGGTGAGCGGGCCGGCGCCGTCCAGGTCGGCGGCTTCGTACAGATGCTCGGGGATGCCCTGCAGGCCGGCCAGGAAGATGAGCATGTAGCTGCCCATGTGCCACAAACTGAGCAGCACGATCGCTGGTTTGGCCCAGATTTCACTTTGCAGCCACTGGGGGCTGGGGATGCCGACCTGGTCCAGAGCGAACTTCAAGACACCGACTTGTGGCTCGAGGATCCACACGAACAGGATCGACGAGACGATGTACGGGACCACGACGGGCAAGTAGAAGGCCGAGCGCCAGAAGGTGAGCCAGCGCACCTTCTGATTCAGCAGCAGCGCCGCGCCGAAGCCGAGCAGCATCTGGCCGGGCACCGCCAGCAGCACGTAGTAGGTGGTGTTCCAGAGCGTGCTCCAGAAGAGTCGGTCGTCGGTGAAAATCTTGATGTAGTTCTTCAGGCCGACCCAACGCGGCGCTTCGAAGACGCTGTACTCGGTGAAGCCCAGGTACAGCACCGCCAGGATCGGAAACGCCGAAAACAACGCGAAGCCGACGATGAACGGCGACACGAAGAAGTAGCCCCACAAGGCCTCGCGCTGCGCGATCGATAAGCCGCGCGCACGCTGGCGCGACGCATCGATCCGCTGCGCGTGGATTACGGACACGCTCGTTGACCGCGCCGCGTCAGGCTTTGAGCTTCTCGTCGTGGACCTTCTGCGCCTCGAGCGTGGCCATGCGCAGTGCTTCCTCGGCGCTGCGTTTCTTCAAGAGCGCTTCCTCTGTGTATTGCGCCAGGATTTTCATGTCTTCCGCGTAAACCGGCGTCACGGGCAATGCACGTGTCTGCTTGAGCGCGTCCTGAACGACGGGCCAGAACTTGTTGGCCTTCGTATACTCCGGATCCTCGTTGTACTTGGGCACGACGCTCGGTCGGCCCTGGGCTTTGAAGAAGTCCGCCTGGCCCTGGCCGGCGGTGGTGTACTTGATCAGTTCCCAGGCGCCGTCGACGTTCTTGGCGCCCTTGGGAATCATGTAGTTCCAGACACCGTCGACAAGTTGCACCGGCTTGGCGGCCGGATTCTGGTCGTTGAACGGGAACACGCCCACGCCATACTCCAAAGACGGCGCTTCCTTCTCGAGCTGCAGGAAGTGGAACACGCCGTTGAGGTGCATCGACAGCTTGCCCTGGAAGAACGACTGGTTGCCCTCAGCGCCGCCTGGCCCGGGCTGCGTCGCGAACGAGCGCACCTTCTCATACCCACCGGCGTCGCGCTCGAGACTATCGAGCATGTACTTCAGCGCCTCGACACTCTCCTTCGAATCGAACATGACCTTCAGGCCGTCCTCGGAGTACAGCGTGGCGGCGTTGCTATAGGCCCATTGCTTGTGCCAGTTGTTGTCGCTGATCCAGTACAGCGAGCCAACGCGCTCCACATTCCCCCCGGAGATCCTGGTCAGCTTCTTGGAGGCGTCCGCAAACTCCGCAAAGGTCTTGGGCGCCTTGTCCGGATCCAGGCCCGCCTCGCGGAAGTGCGCCTTGTTCCAGAACACCAGGTAATTCGAGCCGCCCGCCGTAAGCGGCAAGCCATACAGCTTGCCTTGATACGTGCTCGTCTGCAGCTCGCCCGGATAGAAGGTCGACTTCAGATCCAGCTTGTCACGCTGAATCAGGTCGTCCACTCCGCGCAGCGCACCACGCGAAGCGAAATTGGGCAAATCGCGCGTGACCAGCATGAGCACATCCGGCGGCTCGCCACCCGCAATGGCCGTCAGGTATTTCTCCTGCAGCCCTTGCTGCGACAGCACGGTGTGCTCGATCTTGACGCTCGGCGTCTTCGCCTGGAAATCGGCGATCACTTTCTCGATGATCGGCTGCCGGTCACCGCCCCAGACGTGCCAGAACTTGACCGCGCCGCCCGCGGTGGCCTGCGCCGGCGCGGCCTGGCCAGCCGGCGCCGCCGTCGGCGCGCTGGGTTGCGCGGGCACGGTGGTGGGCGTCGGCGTTGGCGCGCATGCGGCGGCCAGACCAAGCGCGGCGACGCTCAGCCCGGCCAGCCTCAGGAAGGCGCGCCGACGGAGCAATTGCGGCGGTTGCACAGCGGATGGATCGGTCATAGAGCCCTCCCTCGAATTAACCACGACTGCCGGCCAACTGGCGGCCAGCGCCGCTGGCTGGTGGAATCGTGATGAAGCCCAGCTTGTGCGAGATGTGATCGGCCATCTCGATAACCCGGTTCGCCAGCTCGCCCTCACGCCGCTCGAGGTCGAGTGCGCTCAGCGGCCCGGAGATGCTCGTAGCCGCCACGACCAGACCCGAGGCGTCGCGAATGGCCGCTGCGACGCACGCCCGGCCGAACGCGAGCTCTTCGCGCTCGGTGGCGTAGCCACGCTCGAGCACGCGCTGCAGCATCGGCCGCAGCTCGTCGGCGGAGCTGGCCGTGGCTGGCGTGTAGTGTGGGTACTCGAGCCGCGCCAGGATGGCGCTGCGCTCGTCCTCAGGCAGGTGGGCAAGCAGCGCCTTGCCCATGCCTGTGCAGTGCAGCGGGTTGCGCTTGCCGATCATCGTGAACAGCTTCGGCGCGCGGGGACCTTCGACGGTCGCCAGGTAGAAGATGGCGTCGTCGCGCAAGATAGCCAGGTTGGCCGCCAGCCCGGTCTCGGCGGCAACACTCGAGAGCTCGGCCATAGCCTGGCGGCGCACCTCGATCTGGTTGAGCGCCACACCGGCGAGGGTGACCAGCTCTAAGCCCAGCTGATATAGCCCCGTCTGTGGGTCGCGCTCGACGAAACCGAGTGACTCCATCGTGCCCAGCAGCCGCGAGACCGTGCTCTGCGAGAGGCCCTGCAGGCGCGCGATATCGGAGACGCGCAGCCGCGGCTGGCTGTCGGTGAAGCAGGTCAGGATCGACAGCGCGCGTTCGACAGATTGCGTCAGCCCGGGCGCCGCGACCTCGTTGACCATCGTTGGGCGAGGATACCATCCGTATGACAGATGCGCAATCCATCTAGCGGGAGGCACATGCAGTCCTGCCCGGGCGTGAAGCCTTGAAAAGCGTCACATGCCTCGGGTGTCAGGTGTCATTATTTTTGAGACCAATGGACGAAACCAACCAGTGGCTGGCAAGCCGCTTCGAGGAGAACCGCGCGCATCTGCGGGCGGTGGCTTACCGCATGCTCGGCTCCCTCACCGAGGCCGACGACGCCGTGCAAGACGCGTGGCTGCGCGTCAGTCGGGCAGGAGCGAGCGACGTCGAAAACCTCGGCGGCTGGATGACCACGATCGTCGCCCGCGTGTGTCTGAATTTGCTGCGGGCGCGCAACACGCGACGCGAGGACTTCCTCGGCGTGCGCATCCCCGATCCGGTCATCAGCCACGATGGCATGCGCCAGCCCGAGGAGGAAGCGGTGCTGGCTGACTCGGTCAGCCTCGCGTTGCTCGTTGTCCTGGATAGCCTGTCACCAGCGGAGCGCCTGGCGTTCGTGCTCCACGACATGTTCGAGTTGCCCTTCGAGGAGATTGCTCCCATGGTCGGTCGATCTCCGGAGGCGGCTCGACAACTCGCCAGCAGGGCACGGCGGCGTGTCAAGGGCGCCGAAATACCCGATCCCGACGCAGATCTAGCTCGGCAACGCGAGGTGGTCGACGCCTTCTTCCAGGCGGCACGCGGGGGTGACTTCGACTCGCTCATCGCCTTGCTCGACCCCGACGTCGTGCTGCGAGCCGACTTTGGCGCCAGGCGCCCCGGCGTCTCGCGGGTCGTCCGCGGCGCGGCGGCAGTCGCCGGCCAGGCGCTCACGGGTGCTCAGCCGGCCGCCCAGCTGCACCCCGCGCTCGTGAACGGGACTGCCGGAGTGGTTGTCACGGTCGGTGGAAAACCATTCGCCGTGATGGGATTCACCGTGACCGATGGCAAGATCGTCGCGATCGACGCGATTGCCGACCCCGAGCGCGTGCAAAGGATCGCCGCGGCCGTTCTGAGAGACGACTAACGCAACTGGCCAACAGGACCGATTCGCGCGCGCCCTGGCCAACGAATTGGGCCGCCGCGGTTCCGCCAGCCAGCGTGTCTCGCGGGGCGGCACCCGGAGGTCCGTCACATCTTCGTCTTCCCAGGTGTCAGAGATACGAGACCCGCCAATCCACGAGGGTTGTGAGAAGGAGACGCTCGATGAGAAAAGTTGAAGGCAAATTCCTGGTCACGGGCGGCACCGGGACCCTGGGGCGCGCGGTGGTTGCTCGATTGCGCAACGCCGGACACGAGCTGAGAGTCCTCAGCCGCCAGAGCCATAACGGTGAAGACGGCGTCGAGTTCGTGACTGGAGACCTGGCCACGGGCGAAGGCATCGAAGCGGCGGTGGACGGAGCTGAGACCATCCTGCACATCGCCGGCAGTAGCAATGGCGACGACGACAAAGCCCGTCACCTCATGGCAGCCGCCTCGCGGGCCGGCGTGCGCCACGTGGTGTACATCTCGGTCGTCGGGGCCGACAGGGTCCCGATTGCGAGCGGCATCGACCGCGCGATGTTCGGGTACTTCGGGTCAAAGCTGGCCGCGGAGCAGATCATGGCCGAATCTGGCGTGCCGTGGACCACGCTGCGCGCCACACAGTTCCATGACCTGCTCTTCAAGACAGTGCAGCAGATGGCCAGGATGCCCGTCATACCAGTCCCAGTTGGAGTCAGGTTCCAGCCGGTCGACGCTGGCGAGGTGGCGGATCGGCTTGTCGAACTTGCACTTGGCGCTCCCGCCGGCCTGGTGCCCGACATAGCTGGGCCGCGGGTGTATGCGATGTCCGAGTTGATCCGCGGCTACCTGCGAGCCTTAGGAAAGCACCGGCTGCTCGTGCCGGTCTGGCTGCCTGGCAGGGCTGCCCGTGCGTTTCGCGCGGGCGCGAACCTGGCGCCAGACCGGGCTGTCGGCCGTCGCACCTGGGAGAATTTCCTGAGTGCACGGTTGGGCTCTGGCGAGTTGCGTGCCGCCGTCGGCCTGGCGCCAACACGATGAGGGAGTTCAGGCAAATGCGCAAGCAACTCAGCATGCTCATCGTCATCGCGGGCGTCCTGGCCGCCGCTTGCGGCGGCGCGGCGAGGACTGGTGGCAACGTCACTGATGCCGCCGTCCCAGCCTCCGTGGACCAAGGCGGAGCCCAGCAAGTCACGCTGGCGCTCGGCGACTCGCTCCGCTTTGCACCCCAATCGGTAGTAGTGCGCGCTGGTCAGCCAGTCGAGCTGACGCTCCGGAACGAGGGAGGCGTCGCCCACGATTTCGCTATCACCGACGGCGTTTCCAGCCCCGTTAAAGTCGAGGCGCAGAGCGGCCAGACTGCCCACGGTACGTTCACCATCGATGCCCCAGGCACGTACACATTTATCTGCACAGTGCCGGGCCATGCAGCCGCCGGTATGCGCGGCACCATCACAGTGAGATCATCATGAACCGCATCCGTAGCGAGCCGCGGTTGCCCAGGAGCGGCAACGCCGCCCTGGCAGCCGGCGCGCTCATCCAGGCAGCGCTCGGCGCTGTGTTCGTCGTCGCCGGACTCAGCAAAGTCGTCGCCCCCAACTACACCCAGCAGTTCCGGGCCTTCGTTCAGGGTAGTGATGGCTCGAGCAGCGGCCCGCTTTCGATTGTCATCCATTCGCTGGTCGTACCCAACCTGGAGGTGGTGGCCAACCTGGCTCGATACACCGAGCTGGCCGCGGGCACCGTGCTGGTCGTGAGCGCCGTCGAGGTGGCGCGGCGGCGTTTTTCGGGCACGTTGGGAGCGCAGCACGGGTACGAGCCGCTTGTCGCACTTGTGAGCTCTGTGGCGGCGTTCGTGCTCGGCGCGTTGTCGTTGAGCATCTACGTGCTCCAGGGCGGCGGACTGCCGACCATCAGTCCCGACCTCGCGTTCGTTTCTCCGATCGCTGTCGAGTTGCTGATCGTGCCCTTGGCCGTTGGCATCGGCTGGCTGGAGTTCGGCCGCTTCGTCGCGTTGAGCTCCAGTCCGCCACAACGGACTCCCGCGTAATCGCGTCTCCAGCGAAGGGCGCAGACTTCCGGCAAAACGCCCAGTGTGGAAGTGTTTCGATCGAGAGCCCGGCTATGGCGCGCGGTCGGTGGCGTATACCGTGCGGTGCGAGATGGCCTGCCAGCGGTCGTCGATCAGCCGATAGACACGCACGTAGCGCATGAACAGATTCGTTCGCTCGTCGTTGTACAGGATATCCAGATTGCCACGCGTAACCGCGATGTCGCCGTGCAATTCGACGTTGACGTCGCTCAACATCCGCCGCGGCGGATTGGTGCGCGCCAGCACGCCGGCGATGAACTCCGCCTTGGACTGCGACTTGCCATTGGAGTGGGTGTACATGTAGTCGTCGGCCAGCAGCAGTTCGAGGGCGGCCCGATCCTGGTCGCTGGTGGCCGTATCGATGGCCACATCCAGTTCCCGCAGCAGCTGTTCAGTCAACAGCTCGATCAAGTGCCGAAGCACGGTATCAGGTAGACGCATTCCATACCGCGGACGCAACGCTCGTCTTGTGGAACAACGTTTGGGCGGAGTGGCGGCGGGCGAGCCTTGACATCTCGCCGAGGCGGGCGCGTACAGTGCCACGGTGGGACACCGTTCGGCAACGGGGTAGGCTGGGGTGAAGCGCAGCGAGCAGCGCATCCTCACCACGCACACGGGCAGCCTGATCCGACCGCCCGAACTGCTCGAGCGTGCTTCGCGCGCCCGCGATGGCGGCGAAGCCGATCAAGCTGAGTACCTGGCGAAGCTGCGCGCCGAGGTCGCCGGCGTGGTGCGCCGGCAGGCTGATGTCGGTCTCGACATCATCAGCGACGGCGAATTCGGCAAGGCGAGCTGGGCCGCTTATGTGCTCGAGCGTCTGACCGGCTTCGAGGTCCGCCGCGAGCAGCTCATGCCGCTGGTGTGGCTGGGCCGAGATCGCGAGCGGTTTCGAGACTTTTTTGCACAAGGCGACATGCCCGGCGCGCTGCGCGGTGCGCCGACCGAGGCGTGCATCGGACCCATCACTTACACCGGCCAGGCCATGGTCAAGCGCGACCTCGACAGCTTCGGCGCGGGGCTCACGGCCCTTCGCCAGGCGCTGCCCGAGCGGGAGGTGGAGGCGTTCTTCACCGCGGTCGCACCGGCCAGCACGGCCTACAACGGGGTCAACGAGTACTACCCGAGCGAGCACGATTATGTCTTCGCGATCGCCGACGCACTGCGCCAGGAGTACCAGGCTATTCTCGACGCCGGACTGCTGCTCCAGGTCGACGATGCGGTGTTGGCCAACATGTACGACTATCTCGTCGAGCAGAGTCCGCAGCGCTACCGCGAGTGGGCCCAGTTGCGCGTCGATGCGCTGAACCATGCGCTGCGTGGCATTCCCGAAGAGCGGGTGCGCTATCACGTGTGCTTCGGCAGTTGGCATGTGCCGCATGTGGCCGATGCCCCACTCGAGGAGATTGTCGATTTCATCCTGCAGGTGCGCGCTGGCGCCTATTCGATCGAGGCGGCGAACCCGCGCCACGAGCACGAGTGGCGCGTCTGGGAGTCGCGCAAGCTGCCGCCTGGTCGCAGCTTGATCCCAGGTGTCGTCACACACCACCTGACGACGGTCGAACATCCGCGCCTGGTCGCCGATCGCATCGTCCGCTTCGCGCGTCTCGTAGGGCGCGAGAACGTGATTGCTGGGACGGACTGCGGCTTCGCACAGTCGCAAGGCGTCCAGCGCGTCCACCCGTCAGTCATGTGGGCCAAGTTCGAGTCGCTGGTCGAAGGCGCTCGAATCGCTTCGCGCGAACTCTGGAGCTGACTCGCGTGCAACACGAGGTAGGCCGACGGCCGGTCGTCCAAACTTTGCTGGTCGTCGGCAATGCGGAACGAGCCATCGCGTTCTACAACCGCGTGTTCGGCGCCGAGGAAGTGTGGCGCGTCATGCACTGGCAGCGCGTCGGACACGCCGTGCTGCGAATTGGCTGTTCGGAGATCATTGTGCTCGACGAGTTCTCTGAAGCGGACATCCTGGGCCCTGAATCAGCCGAGGTGGGCCGGGCAGCGCCACGACTGCTGGTCGAGATCGACGACGTGGACGGTGTACTCGCGCGAGCGGTGGCGCATGGTGCGACGCTTCTGCGCGAGGCGCAGGACCAGTGGTGGGGTGTCCGGGCCGGCTCGATACGCGATCCGTTCGGCTATCGCTGGAACGTACACTCGGTTATTGAAGAGCTAGCGGAGGACGAAATTCAGCGGCGAGCGGACGAACTTGGCCTGTACCCGCCGCCACGGCCGAGCACGTAGGGAAGGGGAACGCAGTCCATGTCGATTCGAACCAGTCGCCCAGGTTGGCAGAGTCGGCGGGAACTGTTGATGCGGATCAGCGGAGTGGTAGTTGGCGTACCGCTCCTCGCCGCGTGCGGTCCGGCGGTGCGATGCTGAACGACAGTCGTCCAGACCTGCGCTCGGCGCCCGGGTTGGGCATCGCCCTGGCGTTGCTGTTGTCGGGCCTCAATTTCCTGTCCGACGCGCTGCACGATGCCTTCGACCCGCGCAGGACGAACGCATGATCGTGCTGGTCACGGGCTGCAGCTCTGGCTTTGGCGAGCTGATCGCGAAGACGCTGGGCGCGGCTGGCCACCGGGTGTACGCGACGATGCGCGACCTCGAGGCACGGAACGCGGTCGCCGCTGATGCGCTGCGCGAGTGGGCGGCTGCCCATGCGCCAAGTCTGTACGTGCTGGAGCTGGATGTGACCAGCGATACGTCGGTTCAGGCAGCCGTTGGACGAGTGATCGAGGACGAGGGCGGCGTCGACGTCGTCGTGAACAACGCCGGCGCCAGCGCGGCTGGCCCGCTAGAGGCGTTCAGCATCGACCAGATGGCGGCCCTGCTCGACCTGAACGTGCTCGGTCCGATGCGGGTAAACAAGGCCGTACTGCCAGGCATGCGTACGGGTCGCTCGGGCTTGATCGTGTGGATCACGAGCACGCTGGGCCGCGTCTTGCCCGGCCGCGGCGGCCTCTATCCGGCCACGAAGTGGGCCGCCGAAGGCTTTGCCGAGTCGCTGCATTACCAGGTGCGACCATTCGGCATCGACGTCGCCATTCTCGAGCCAGGCTCTTTTCCGACGCCGGCTACGTCCAAGTCGATGCCGGCCGCCGAATCGGACATCGTCGCGGCGTACGCTGCGAGTGCGCCGGTCAGCGTGGCGGCGCGCGCACAACCTCCGCGCGACCATCAGCCGCCCGACCCGCAGGAAGTTGCCGACGCCGTCAAACGGCTCGTCGATTTGCCGGCCGGCCAACGGCCGCTGCGGACGGTCGTCGGTCCGGTGTTTACCGAGGGCGTCGACGAGTACAACGCAAGGTACGAGCACGTGCGCGCGCACCTGGAGGAGGTGTTGCGTCGCCCCAACCAGGCCATCACGTGGACCAGGCGCTGACGTGGCCGACCTGGAAAGGCTCTATTGCACAAACCTCGTTAATTACTGGCCAGTGATTCCGCCATCTCGCGGCCACTGACGGGCACGCTGCCCTTGTACAGGTAGCACGCTACCGCCCGATCGTCATCGGTGGAAAACAACGGCGGAGGAAGTTGCCAACACTCGTCCATGACATACGGACAGCGGTTGGCGAACTTGCACCCGCGGATCTCTTTCGTCGGCGCGCTCCGCGCCGCGCCTTTGGTCTCGATCACGCCTTCGCCGCCCCAGTGGGCGTCCGGGTCCGGCAGGGGCATCGAGCCGACGAGCAAGCGCGTATACGGGTGTTTTGGGTCCTTGATGACCTTATCGACGCTGCCCACCTCCGCAACGGAGCCGCGATAAAGAACGTAGATGTTCTGGCTCACCTGATAGGCCGTCGTCAGGTCGTGCGTGATATAGACGAGGGAGATGCCGAGCTCGCGCTTCAACTTGACAAGACTCTCGAGAATTGTGGCTCGCAACGACGCGTCGACCATGGACACCGGCTCGTCGGCCAGAATTATGCGCGGGTTGAGCAGGAGCGCTCGGGCGACCATAATGCGCTGGCGCTGGCCACCGCTCAACTGATGCGGGTAGCGCCCCAGCGTCTCCTCCGGCCGCAGACCGGCCATGCGCAAGCTATCTTCGATCCGCTGGCGAGCCTCTTCCTTGGAATGGCCCAACCCAAACTTGCGTACCGGCGTGGTCAGCGTCTGGTCCACCTTGTAGACCGGGTTGTAGGCCTCGTAGGGATCCTGGAAAATCGCCTGCACCTCGCGGCGGAAGTTTTTCCGCGCTCGACCATCCATGGCGGTGAGCGACTCGCCGCGGTACAGGATCGAGCCGCTGGTGGGCTGGATCAGCCCCAGCAACAGGCGCGCCAGGGTGGTCTTGCCGCTGCCGCTCTCGCCCGCGATGGCCGTGATGGACGGTTTGTCCTCGTTGATGATCAGCGAGACGCCGTCCACGGCGATGGTGTGGCCCTTCCTAAGCAGGCCTCCACCAAAGATTCGTGTGACGTGCTGGGCTTCCAGGAGCGATTTCACGACTGTTGCACCCCGTTGGACGAAGCGGAGCGTGGGCTCCCATCGTACAGGTGGCACGACACCCAGCGCTCCGGTTTGACTTCCGTCAAGACCGGGACGTCGACCGAACAGCGCGGCATGACGTATGGACAACGCGGATGGAACATGCACCCGGGCGGCGGCGCAAGCAACGACGGCGTCAGTCCAGGAATGCCACGAAAATCCTCTTTCGTCTTCAGGTTCGGCAAGCTCTTGATCAGCAACTGGGTGTACGGATGCAGCGGGTCTTTGAAGATGCCGCGGACCGGCCCCACCTCTGCCAGCTTGCCGCCATACATGACGCCGACTCGGTCGACAAACTGGGCCATCAGGCCCATATCGTGGCCAACCAGGATCACCGATGCGCCCAAGGCTTCCTGCACCCGTCGTAAGGTCTCCATGACCTGGCGCTGCACCACAACATCTAGAGCGCTGGTCGGTTCGTCCGCGATGATGACTTTGGGGTTGAGCAGGATGGCCATGGCGATGCACACACGCTGCTTCATGCCGCCGCTCAGCTCATGGGGATAACTGCCCATCACGCCGGCGTCCAGGTCCACTGAATACAAAACTTCCTGAATCCGGGCGTTCAAAGTAACTTTGGAATTCACCCCTTTCCGATGGGCGCGGATGGTTTCCCGCATTTGCTCGCCGATCTTCAACATGGGGTTGAGCGAGTTCATGGCGCCCTGGGGGATGAGGGAAATGTCGGCGAACCGCGCCAGGCGCATCTCTTCTTCCGAAAGCGGCAGCAGGTCGACGCCGTCCAGCAGCACCTGGCCGCCTTCGATTACGGCCGACTCCTGCAGCAGCCGCATCAGGCTGAGCGCGGTGGTGGTCTTGCCCGAACCGGATTCGCCCACCAGGCCCAACCGTTCGCCAGGTCGGAGAAAAAAGCTGACGCCGTTCACCGCGCGCACCGGCCCGGCCGCGGTGTGATAGCTGACGCGCAGGTCGCGCACGTCCAGCACGCATTCGTTGCGGTCCTGCGGGTGCGAAGTTATGGGACTGGCCACTAGCCGCGTGCGGAGCTCTTGAGCCGAGGATTGGCGTATTTATCCAACGAAATGCTCATCCAGAACAGGCCGGTGAAGATGACGGCCAGGGTCACGACCGGTGGAATCCACCACCACCACATTCCGCGGAACAGGGCCGTGTACTTGAAGGCGTAGAAGAGCGTACGACCAATGGTCGGGACGTTTTGCGGGCCGAGACCGAGCACTTCCAGGCCGACGGAGGCCAGGATACCGCCGCTGACCGCGCCCACAAACGACGCCGCCAGGAAGGCGGTCAGGTTGGGCAGGATCTGCCGCGTGATGATCTCGAAGTCGTTCTCGCCGGAGAGCTTGGCGACTTGCACGAAGAGGCGCTCGCGCAGGCTGAGCGTCTGGGAGCGGATGACCCGCGCCGACAGCGGCCAGGCCAGTAGGCCCACGATCACCGCCATCAGTTCCACGGTGACCACCCGCACGTAGGCGGAGACAGTGATCAGGATGGCCAGGGTGGGGATCACCAGCATGACGTCGGCGAAGCTGCTGAAGACCGTGTCCGCCCAACCTCGGTAGTAGCCGGCGAACAGGCCAATGACCGTTCCGATGAGGACGCCCACGGCGCCTGCCAGGAAGCCGATTTTGTAGGTGTTGGGGATGCCGATCACCATCACCGCCAGCATGTCGCGGCCCAATCCATCCGTGCCCAGCGGATAGCGCGCGGACGGGCCGAGATTGAGTGGGACCGCCCCCATATCGGCCGCCCTCGGGCTGACCAGCTGCGACCCGATGAGCCCAAAGATGTAGAGTGCCAGCAGCAACACAACCCCGGCCGTGAAGAGCCGATTCTCCCCGGCGAAGGCGGCCACGCGGCGCAGCGCGCCGCGGAGGGTCATTACGGCGTTGAACGGCGTGGTTCGCGGTAACGTTGCCGTAGTCATCAGCCCGAACTCTCAGCCACGTACGTCACCCGAGGGTCCAGTAGCGGGTAGATCAGGTCGATGATCAGCACGCTCAGGCCGACCGACACGGTCAGGACGAGGGTGATGCCCTGGATGACGGTGTAGTCACTGTTGACGATGGACTGGTACAGCTGGTAGCCGAGCCCTGGGTAGGAGAAGACAATCTCCACCAGGATCGCGCCCGACACCACATACCCCAGAGCAATGGCCAGGTGCGTCACCTGGGGCGGAATGGCGTTGCGCACGGCATACCACCACAGGATGCGCCATTTCGGCAGACCCTTGGCATCCGCCAGCAACATGTAGTCTTCGCCACTGGTGTTGACCATCAATGCCCGCATGGTCAGCGCAAACCCCCCAAGGCTGGTGAGGATGATAGACAGCGCCGGCAGGATCGCGTGGCGGACCATGGTGGTGATGTAAGGCCAGCTAAGTTCGTTCGGAATCCCGCTATCGAAAGCGCCGCTCATGGGCAAGACCCGGGTGGTGAACGCAAAGACATAGAGCAGCAGCATAGCCAGCAGGTAGTAGGGCAGTACGCCCCCGATGATGGTCACGGGGAGCACCGCTCTCACCAGCCTGGGCGTCCCCTTCCACGCCAGCAGCGCGCCGATCGCTACCCCAAACACAAAGGTCAGGAGCACGCTGACGCCGATCAGGCCGAGGGACCATCCGACCGCCGGCCGGATGATCTCCGAGACGTCCGCTGGGTAGGCGGACAGGGACTGGCCAAAGTCGAGACGAACCGAATTCCAGATGTACTTGCCGTACTGGATATACAGCGGCTGATCCAGTCCGAAGCGAACGCGGTACGCCTCGAACATTTCCTTTCCGTTCTCGATCCCAGAACTGGCGTTCGCCATGCGCGACGTGATGGCGCCGATAGGGTTACCTGGCGCCAGGCGCGGGATGAAGAAGTTGAACGTCGCGGCGACCAACACGACCAGAAAAAACATGCCAATGCGCCGCACGAAGTAGCTTATGTCTAGCCCGCGCATGTCACATCACCGTCCTCAGTGACCACTCCCGCCCCCACATAGAGGCATCGATTGTACGCGGCGAGCGTGTTCGTCCGAACTCAGGCACGAGCATAGGGGCAGTCAAACGTGAGCCCTCCCAGCCGCGGGACGGCCGAGAGGGCTCACCTAGACCCCGAGGTTATTGCGCCGGCTTTATCTCAACCAGCACCCGCAGGAAGTGCTCCCACCAGCTTGGCGGCTGAATGTAGTTGTTGTCCGCCGTGGGCCAGCCGGTCCAGTACGTCGTGTTGAAGAGGAGTAACGAGGGCGTCTGGACCAGCGGGATGTCTGGCAGTTCGTCGGCCCAGATGGCGACCGCCTTCATGTACAGATCCATGACCCGCGGGTCGCCCAGCGGCAGGCTTCCCATCTGGTCCATCAGCGCCGAGTACTCGTCGTTCGACCAGCGCCCCGCGTTGTTCGTGTTGTCGACGTTCTCGGTGCCCGGCACGCCGATCGGATTGACGTACGTCTTGTTGTAGCGATTCATCCCGAACCATGGCTCGACGACGCTACCGCAGCCATCCCAGTCGACGGCCCCGGTGAAATTGCCGCGCCCGGTCTGGTCGCGAAAGATGCCCCATTCGATGAGCCGTAGATTGGCGTCGACGCCTGCCGCGCTCAGCTGCTGCACGACCATGCGTCCCCACGGCTCCATGAACGGCGGCCCGACGACGTCGAGGGACAGCGTCGTGCCGTCTGGGCCGACGTACTTGCCCGAGCCGCCGTCCAGCCTGTAGCCCTGGCTCTCGATCATCTGCCTCGACTTTTCGGGGTTGTACTCGGCTATCGGGGCGAGGATCTCCTGCGCGGCATCGCGGTACGGCTGCAGCGCCTTGTAGGTCGGGAAAATGAAATTGGATACTGCACTGTCGCCGCCGGCGCCTTCATACACAACATCGACAATCTGCCGCCGGTTGAGCGCGTAGGAGAGCCCCCAGCGCATCTCCTTCTTGTCCCACGGGCTGATCGTGGTGTTCAGCGTGAGCATGCGTGGGCACGGGTCTACCCACCCTTGATCGGCGTTGTAGGGTTTGATCAGTGGATTTTGCGCCAGCATCGCAGCCTGGACGCTTGGGGTCGTGACGCCGCCGATGTCGGCGTCGTTGCTTGCGAGCATCTGGTTGCGGGTCGCGTCATCGCCGATCCACGGCCGCCGGATCTCGAGTGGCGCCGGTAGTTTGTACGCGCCCGACTTGGCACCCCACCAGTTGTCGTTGCGCTTGTAGTCAAACTGGGTCGACGAGAAACTCTTGACAACGTACGGGCCGCTGAACATCGCGCCCGTGCCGTTGTTCCACGAGTTCTTGAACGTGACCGGATCTACATCTTGCCAGACCTTCTTCGGCACCGGGACGATGGCCTGCGACGTGGTGCCGGCCAGGTTCGAGACGACGAAGAACGGATCAGGCGCGTTCAGGGTGAATTTGATCGTGCGATCGTCGAGTGCGACGACTGACTGCACCGACTTCTTGATCGGGATCGAGAAGTTGAGCAACGGCGCGTGGGTGATCAGCATGTTGATGGTGAACACCACGTCATCTGACGTCAGCGGCGAGCCGTCGCTCCACTCGGTGCCCGGCTTGAGGGTGACCGTCGTCTCGGTCTGCTCGGCGTTGGTCGTGTACCCCACCGCCAGCCAGCCGTCGATGCCGCCCGTCTCATAGTTCAACATGAAGAGCGGCTCCATCAGGTTCTGGTTCATCCCCTGCAGGATGAAGGTGCCCGGGATGTACGGGTTCCAGATGTCCGGAGCCGGGATGTTGACGTTTCCGGGAATGACGAGAATATCCTTGCGCGCCACCTGCTGAGCGGCAGGCGCAGCTTGCACTGGGGCCACCGAGCCGAGCACCAACGCGAAGACCCCAACCCTCAGCAGAGCCTTCGCGAACCTACGTTTCATCGCAGACACGTGTTACCTCCTTAGCTCCCGGCCCCAGCCACGAGGCTCGGCAGGAGACGACGTCGACAAGAGGCCTGTGCGGCCATGCTCCCCAATCCTTTCCAACTCGCCTCGAAAAATCCTATCTGGGTCCTACGATCCGCCAGCGTATATCAACCCCATCGTCCCCCGCCAGCGCGAGCTCAGTCGTTACACTCGCTGGGCTGGGTCGCCTTCGCGTCGAAGGCCCTCAACGCATAGACGGAGGCTTTCAGAACATGGGCCTGGGCGTGGCACTCGTGGGTATGGGTCGCATCGGGAGAGTACATCTGCAGGCGCTTTCGGCCGCTCGCGGGGCGGCGGTGGTTGGCGTCTACGACGTGAACCTGCAACTCGCGCGCGAGCGGGCCGAAGCCGCCAATGTGCAACGCGTGTTCGCCACCTGGCACGACGTGCTGAACGATCCAGATGTCCAGTGTGTCGGCGTGCTGTTACCCCACGACGTCCACGAACAGTACGCTATCGAGGCGCTCGCGGCTGGCAAGCACGTCGTGTGCGAAAAGCCGCTCGCACCAACGCTGCCGGAGTGCGCCCGGATGCTCGAGGCAGCGCAGCGCGCCGGCCGACAGCTCTTGCCGGTGCACAACCGTGTCTACAGCGCCGCTGTCGAGAAAATGGGCGAGATCCTGCGCCAGGACGGTATCGGCGAGGTGTTCCTGGCCCAAACGACTGGCTTCGAAGCACCACCCACTGTCCAGACCTGGCTGGCCACGCCGCGTGGAGGCGGAGGCGTGTTGATGTCGCAAGCGGTGCATCCGATGTACGTGCTGCGCTGGCTGCTGGGCGATGTCGCGCGGGTGAGCTGTCTCTTTGGTGACCGCAAAGTCGTCGACATGAGCGCCGAAGATCATGCCGTCGTGCTGTTGAAGTTTGCCAACGGCATCGCCGCGGAGATGACGTGCACCTTCGGCATCGCCCATGGACCACTCGACCACTCCATCACGTTGCATGGTCGTGACGGCTACCTCGAGCTGAGTCGCCAACGCCTGCGTGCGATTGCGCCACGCCTTTTCGGCGACACCGAGCTGCACGACATTCCGCTGGCAGAGACGGATCACACGGCCGCATTTCGAACCATGTGGGAGGACTATGCCCGCGGCATCCTGGAGAGCGCGCCGACCCGCCAGACGGGCGAAGACGGCAAGCGCGCGGTCGAGGTCGTCCAGGCCGCGTACCAGTCCAACGCAACGGGACGGACGATCGATCTCCCGATTAGGATCGCGTGATGGCCCGATACAGGACCGCGATCATTGCCTGCGGCACGATTGCCCGTGTTCACGCCCGCGCCTGGCTGGGCGTGCCCGATCAACCCGTGACGCTGGGCGCACTGGCGGACACACATCCGGATGCACGGCGCGAATTCGGCGACTTCTTCGGCATTCCCGAAGACAAGCGCTACGCCGACTTTCGCGAGATGCTGGATGCGGAACGACCCGATTTCGTCGACGTCTGCTCATGGCACCAGCAACACGCCGAGATGGTCATCGCCGCTGCCGCGCGTCGACCGAAAGCCATCCTGTGCCAGAAGCCGATGGCGGTCGATCTGGGCGAGGCGGACGCCATGCTGACGGCATGTGAGCGTAACGGGGTCAAGCTGATCATTGCCTACCAGCGACCGCATCATGCGACATGGCTCGCGGCACGCGAGCTCATTCGCACTGGTGCGCTGGGCACCGTCCGCCAGATCCAGATGGATGACGGCGGAAACTTGCTCAACACCAATTCGCACAATATTCGGCTGGCCCTGTTCTTGATGGACGAGCCTGCTGTGGAGTGGGTGATGGGCGCCGTTGAACGGACCACAGACGGAGTGGAACGCGGCCTACCCGCGGAAGACGCGTGCCTCGGGGTGGTCGGCCTGGCGAATGGGGCGACCATTCTGATTCAGGGCAACCTGGTGCGTGGACTGGGCCAGGGCTGCCGCGTCATCGGCAGCGACGGGGTCATGGAGTTCGACACGACGCTGCCGCCGGACAATGAGATTCCTTCCGATGCACCGATGTACATGCCCGAGGGACCGTCGGCGCGCTACAACTCCGAGATCGGGACCGTGCGCTATTTCAGCACGCAGACGAGCGGCTGGGTGCAGGTCGAGGCGCCGTGGCACGACGCATGGGCGCACCAGTGTCAGGAAGCTCTTGATTGGGTCGAGGGCCGCTTGACCGCGCCGATCAGTGGTGCTGAGCGTGGCCGCGCGGTGCAGGAGATCATGATGGCGCTGTACGAGTCCGCTCGCAAGAAACAGCGCGTCTATCTGCCTTTGAAGACGCGCGTTAATCCCTTGCGGCTCATGGTTGAGGATGGCTCTTTGCCGGTTGAATGGCCAGGCACCTATGAGCGGCGCGCGCGGATCGTGCGTGGGGAGAGTATGAGTTGGCACAAGCCTTAGATCTTTGAGCGCTGTGGCGGGTCGGGGGAGCCTGGGCGCCTGAGAATGCCAGCGCGTACGCCGGTCTGGGCACGTCGCCCGACGGCGTGCCGATCGTCGTCGTGATCGCCTTTCATCATGGTCCGATGGAAGAGGGCGAAGCGCGGCGGCCGCGCCCTGGGCGGCGTAGCTTGCCGAAGGCCCGCGCGGCGTGGTTTTCGAGTCGCGCGACGGGGGCCTGTGCTGCGCTCGGCATGCTGGGGGACCCGCGTGGCCCGTAATCTGCCAGCACCAATGAAGCCATGTCCTCGCCAACACGGGACGATCTCAACGCCATCCTCCCCATAAGCGGGATTCACGATGAGCGCGTGCTCGCGGTGTTCAGTCGCATTCCGCGAGCGTCTTTCGTTCCGCCCAAGGCGCGGCATAGCGCATATGAGGATGTGCCGTTGTCGATCGCGCACGGGCAGGTCACGACGCAGCCTTCACTGGTCGCGCTCATGGTGCAGGCGCTCGAGCTCACGGGCGACGAGCGCGTGCTCGAGGTTGGCACGGGTCTGGGCTTCCAAACTGCGATCCTGGCCAGCTTGTGCCGCGAGGTCATCTCTGTCGAGTGGTTTGCCGATCTCACGCGGCAGGCGCGCCAGAACCTGGATGCGGAGGGCATTCGAAACGCCACCCTCGTCGTGGGCGACGGGTCGCTTGGGGTGCCGGAGCGGGCGCCCTTCGACGCCATTGTCGTCGCCGCCGCGGCAACGGAAGTCAGCCCTTTCCTTGCCGATCAGCTCGCCGAAGGAGGTCGCCTCGTTCAGCCGCTTGGGCCAGGTGGAGACGAGCGTGTGAGCACGTTCGTCAAACGTTCGGGGCGGCTGGTCGAGCAGGACACGCTCACAGGGGCTCGCTTCGTTCCGCTGCGCGGAGCCTTTGGCGTGCGCTGAAACATTATCTGAGGCGGTGGTTTTGATTGCGCCATACTGTTTGTATGGTCTTCGCACCAGTCAACAAGCGGTACGATCGACCCGATCGAGGTAACGACTCAGGTGAGAGCGCGCCGCCCCGGCGCCCCGGTGCGGTCCACCCCGCGAAAGACATACGGTCACGTTTTGCCTGGCGCGCGGTGGTCCATGCGCAGGATCGCGAAACCGTTTCAACCCAGTGGCATCTCGCGGCGTGCGCCACAGCTGGCGATCCCCAGGCGCATTGTTCGGTGGGCCAAGAGCTGATGGACCGACTCGGCGACCCGGATGGACACTGCGTGGTGCGCGGTCGCTGCGCGCGCTGCTCCGAGGAGCGCCGCCGCCGATAGCATGGTCAGCCTAGTGAGAGGTTGACCATGACCGTCGAACAGCGTGTTGACAGCTTCGCGCAGCGCGTGCGCGGCCGTGTACTGCGACCCGGCGACGATGAATTCGACGCCGCACGCCACATCTGGAATGGGATGATCGACCGCAGCCCCGCCCTGATTGTCCGATGCGCGGGCGCCGCGGATGTCATTGCTGCCGTCAGTTTCGCGCGCGATCACCACCTGGCGCTGGCTGTCCGCGGTGGCGGTCATAGCGCCGCGGGCAGCAGCGTCTGCGACGACGGCCTGATGCTCGATCTGTCGCTCATGAAGGCGATCCGCGTGGACCCCGCCCGTCGCACCGTCCGCGCCGAGCCTGGCGTGACCTGGGCCGAGCTCGACCGCGAGACGCAGGCCTTCGGCCTGGCGACCACCGGCGGCGTGGTGTCGACGACGGGCATCGCCGGCCTGACGCTGGGGGGTGGTATTGGTTGGCTCGGGCGAACGCACGGACTCAGTTGCGACAACCTGCTGTCGGTGGACATCGTCACCGCCGACGGTCAACTGCGTACCGCGAGCGAGGCGGAGAACGTGGATCTGTTCTGGGCGGTCCGCGGCGGAGGCGGCAACTTTGGCGTGGTCAGCTCGTTCGAGTATCGCCTGCATCAAGTCGGACCGACTGTGCTGGCTGGTTTGCTGGTCTGGCCACGGCCGATGGCGCGCGACGTCCTGCGCGCATTTCGTGAGTTCACCCTGGGCGCGCCCGAGAATGCGAGCGCCTACGCCGGCCTGGGTACGTCGCCCGATGGCCTGCCGATCGTCGTGGTGATCGCCTTTCACCATGGTCCGACTGAAGAGGGCGAAGCGCTGCTTGGGCCACTGCGGACATTCGGTCCGCCCGTCGCGGACATGCTCCAGCCGATGCCATACACGGCCGCGCAGCAGATGCTCGATGCCTTGAATCCACCCGGCAATCGCGTGTACTGGAAATCGTCGATCCTGCGGACGATTGACGACGACGTGCTCGACATGATCGTCGACCGTGCGGCGAACTGTCCGTCGCCGCTGTCAGCGGCTTTGATCGAGTTCTACGGTGGAGCGATCAACCGCGTCGGGACCCGCGACACCGCCTATCCGCTGCGCGACGCGACTTACGCGCTGAATGCGGTCTCAGCGTGGACAGATCCGGCCCAGGACGCTGCCAATATTGCCTGGTCACGCGCTCTGTGGGAGGCAGTGCAGCCGTTCTCACCGGGCAGCGTGTACGTGAATTTCCTGGGCGTGGGCGACGAAGGTGAGGAGCGTGTCAGAGCAGCATATGGCTCGAACTACGCTCGGCTGGCGCAGATCAAGGCAACCTACGACCCGATGAACCTGTTCCGTCTCAACCACAACATCCGGCCCGCCAACTGAGCCGGAGGTGCTGTCGGCCAGTGTGGCACCCTAGCGCCTGACTGGTTGGGGGATGCATGCGTACATCTGTAATCGAAGGACCCGTGTTCGCCGCCCGCGCGATCGCCGGGCTGCACGTGGTCACACTGGCCTGGGATTTCGTCGGCGGGCAGCAGCAGGCAGCTAGCAAAGCGCTGTTGGGCTTCGCCATCGAACGGACTGAGCTGCGCAAGGGAAAGCCTGTTGAGCGCTACTGGCTGCGCGGCATCAAGCGCTTCAAAGCGAAAGACGAAGGCTTGCCGCCGGGTACCCCGGTGCCCACATCCGAGCATCCGGTGCAGTCCTTTCAGTGGGGCGACTACACGCCCGCACCCGGCACCCACTACCGGTATCGAATCGTGCCGGCCTACGGCGCGCCCAAGCTGATGGAGCTGCGCGAGGCTTCGGCAGTTACGGTCGACGTCACGACCGAGCGCGAGGAGGGCAAAGAGACAAAAACGGGTAGGCCTCGTCACGACATCTACTTCAATCGTGGCGCCGCTGGGTCGCAAGCTTACGCGCGCAAGTTTCCGGACCTTAAGCCGGACGAGAACGCACCGGAGTCAGATCAGATGGTGTGGCTCTCTCGCGGCCTGTTCGAGGGCCTGACTGGTTTCGTCAACCGCGCGATTGGCCCGGACTGGGCGCTGCGCGCCATGCTGTACGAGTTTCACTACGCGCCCGTCGGCGAGGCGTTCAAGGCAGCTATTAAAGCTGGTGCCGACGTGGATATCCGTTACGAGGCCCAGTCCTATAAGACCGTCAACGAAGCGATGATCCAGCACACGGGTATCGGCGAAAACTGTCAGCCGCAGGATGTCCGCGCTGGCATCCGTCACAACAAGTTCATCGTCCTTATCCACAACAACGTGCCCATCGCCGTGTGGACTGGGTCGACGAATATTTCAGCCGGCGGCATCTTCGGCCATTCCAACCTCGGGCACGCGGTCTGGGATCGACAGATTGCGCAGCGCTATCTGGACTATTGGACCGCGCTGGCCAGTCCAACCGTCAAGCCAACAGAGCTGTTGAAGCGCAACGTGACGGCGGAGGCGACCCCCGCCCTGGGCGAAGCGCCGCCAGCCGACCGAATGCTCACGCTCTTCAGTCTGCGCGACTTGAAAGAGGATCGGCGAACACTCAAGTGGTACGCCGATCTGCTCAAGAGTGCCAACCATATCGTGTGCATGACCTTCGCCTTCGATCTGGACCCAGTCTTCACCACGGCCCTGGACGGCGAGCAGGACTCCGTGAACTACTTCGTATTCGACAAGGCACTGTCGGTGGGCGAGGAGGATGCGGTCAAGCGGAACAAGAACACCGTCATCGCCGTTGGAGCCAAACTGGAAAAAGGCGACGTCGTGAATTTCTTGTCCGAGCGCCTGACCGGCTTCAACAGGAACAACTACATCCACGACAAGTTCATCCTGATCGATCCCCTTGACGACGATCCGATCGTGGTAACCGGAACCGCGAATTTCAGCGGCGCGTCGCAGACCGCGAACGACGAGAACATGCTCGTCATCCGCGGCAATACACGCGTCGCCGATATCTATTTCGGCGAATTCATGCGTATCTTCGACCACCTGTATGCGCGCTATGTCGTGCGCAAGATCCGCGCAGCCGAGCAACAGAGTCCGAACACCGCGCCCAAGGATCCCAACGCTGGCTATCTCAAAGAGACCGCCACGGATTGGCTGCCGTCACAATTGAGACCCGGCCCGAAGGCGCTGCGGCGACGCTACTTCATGGGCCGCTGACGACGCGGCGCTGCTGCTGGTCAGCTCGAGCGGCGGCAGGAATACGCCCGACACGCGGCACGAGTCTTGCTTGCGTCGGGACGCAACTTTCCGTTCTGGGGGGTGCGCATGCAGCGCATTGGGTGCAGGATCGGATTGGTCCTGGTGTTGATCGCGTGTACGCTGGTAGGTGCGTCCGTGGACGCGGCGACGCCAGCCTCGGGCACCGTCAGCCCAGTGAGCCCGTCAGTCACGTACGTCGGTGGCCCGTTCGTGGTGGCCAACGTGACCGGTGCGGCGGCAGATGATCCGCTGTGCAGCGCGGCCACGCCGTGTGATGACTTCGCTCTGACCGTGTCCGTGCCGGCGAACTTCAATTCGACCAACGACGTCCGCATTACCGTCAATTGGCCGACCAGCGCCGCCGATTTCGATGTGTACGTCTATGACAGTGCTGGTGTCCTGGCAACGTCGGCCGCCTCGTCCAGCGATCCGGAGATCGCGGTGCTGCCAGCCATCGCGGGCGTGTACGTCGTGCGGGTCGTGCCATTCGCGCCACTCGGTCAGAGCTATGCCGCGATAGTGGAGCTCACGCCAAAGGGGTCGACGCCGACCCCCTCGACCCGCCGTGCGCCGCGGTATCAGAACTACGCCGCGCCGGACGGCTTGGGTGGGAGTGCCGGCGAGCCGTCTATTGGCGCGAACTGGACCACGGGTAAGGTGCTCTTCCAGGCGCTGACCGAGACCCTGCGCGTGACGTTCGACGACTCGGCATCGCCGCCAACGGCCACGTGGCGGGACAAGAGCGCTCGGCCGCCCAATTGCACCGCGGCGACCAGTCTCGATCCGATCCTGTTTACCGACGAAGAGACCGGCCGGACGTTCGAGTCGCAGTTGATCGCCAATCCTGCGATCAACAGCTTGACGTGCTTTACGGACGACGACGGCGATACGTGGACCCCGAGCGAGGGTGGCGGCATCGGTTCGGGCGTCGATCACCAGACTATTGGCGGCGGACACTTCGCTGCGAACGGCATCGGCCCGCTGACTGAGTATCCGAACAGCATCGTGTATTGCTCGCAAGATGTTGGCGATGCGTTGTGCTCGGTGAGTAGGGACGGTGGGCTCACGTTCAGCCCGGCGGTGCCGATCTACACCGTCACCCAATGCGGCGGGCTACACGGGCACGTCAAGGTTGGACCTACGGGTTCGATCTACGTGCCGAACAAAGGCTGTGGCGGACATCAGGCGGTCGTCGTATCAGAAGACAACGGACTGCATTGGGCCGTGCGGCCCGTCCCGAGCAGCCTGCCGCACCGCAGCGATCCATCAGTCGGCATTGGCACAGGTGGCACCGCGTACTTTGGCTATGCAAATGCCGACGGACACCCGCGTGCGGCAGTTTCGCACGACCACGGCCAGACGTGGTCCAACGATCAGGACGTTGGTGCTGCGTTCGCACTCCAGAACGTGGTGTTCCCGGCCGTGGTCGCCGGTGATGACGATCGCGCAGCGTTCGCGTTCCTGGGCACGACGACGGCCGGCGACTACCAGGCGGACAACTTCAGCGGCGTCTGGCACCTGTATGTGGCGCACACGTTTGACGGCGGTCGGACATGGGTCACCTCAGACGGGACACCGACGGATCCCGTGCAAGTTGGCTGTATCTGGCTAGGCGGCGGCTCGAACCCGTGCCGTAACCTGCTCGACTTCATGGACGCAACCGTCGACGCGGACGGCCGGGTGTTGGTTGGCTACGCCGACGGGTGCACGCTCGCGTGCGCATCGGCGCCTGAGGCCAAGACGGACGCGGCCAATGGCTACCGCACCAAACTAGCCACGATCGCCCGCGAGACGACCGGGCGCAAGCTGTTCGCACGTTCGAGCTGAGGACGAGGCGCTCCTCTCGGCTACCGATCGCCGTCGCGGCTCCTTGGGCAGCGCGACCGCCGACGGCGTGACGAATGTCGACAGCAGCAGTGCGAGCAGCACGCCGCACCAGCGTGAAGCAATTCACAGCTGGTCGCGCTAGCCGAGCTACGACGCGGCAGCGGTAGTTGGTTCAGCGGGTTGTAGGCGTCGTGCCACTTGCTGATAGCCCCAATCGAGCACCCGCCAGGTCACCAGGAACGCGCCGCACTCGAAGGTGAAGCTGTGGAACTTGTAGAAGAATTCTGCGACCGCGAACGATACGATCAGGGGCGGCAGATGGCCCCACCCGAACCCCAACAGGCGCTCGACACGACGAAGTATCTCGATCACTAGCCGCTCCTTAGCCCGTACTCGCAGTTCCGCGGCAGTGTACACCGGCGGTCAGAGCGGCGCGGCGATCAGTCGGCCCGCAGTCGGTAGCCGATACCTGGCTCGGTGATGATGACCCGTGGTCGGGTGGGATCCGGCTCGATCTTCTTGCGCAGACTGGCGATGTGCACCCGCAGGACCGCATTGGCGTCGGCGTAGCCCTGGCCGAATACCTCGCGCAGCAAGTGCCCGTGGGTGATGACTCGGCCGGCCTGGCGGGCCATGAAGCGCAACAGCTCGTACTCGGTCGGCGTCAAGTGGACTTCTTCTCCGCCACGCGACACCACGCGTCGAGCAAGGTCCATTTCGACCTCACCGTCGGCGGCGCGCACGAGTGGTTCGGTTGGTGCCGTTTCAAATGACGAGCGGCGGACCGCACTGCGCATGCGGGCCAATAGCTCCGCCGCACTGAACGGTTTGGATACGTAATCGTCTGCCCCTTCGTCCAACGCGCGCACTTTGATCGCCTCTTCGTCGTGTGCCGAGAGCACGATAACCGGCAGCCGGCTCCATTCACGCAGACGCCGACAGACCTCGACGCCCTCGACATCGGGCAGCATCAGGTCGAGAATCATCAGGTCGAAGACCTGCGAAGCGGCGGCATCCAACGCCGCCTCGCCTGAGCCGACCTCAGTCACCACATAGCCATTGGCCCGCAACACCACTCGTAAGGCGCGCCGGATCTGGGGCTCGTCGTCGACCACCAACACCCGCTCGCCGCTCATGCGGCCGGCAGCGTGAACACAAACCGTGCGCCGCGCTCGGGCGCGTCTTCGAGCCACAAGTGGCCGCCATGTGCTTCTACAAAGCCACGCGCAATCGTCAGACCGAGGCCGGTTCCTGGTGCGCGCGTCTGGCCACGCTCGAACGCCCTGAACAGTCGTTCGCGGTCCGACTCGGGGATACCCGGCCCGTTATCGACGACCGCGACGCGCACCACGTCGCCTTCGAGTCTGGCCTGGAGTGCGATCGGAGTGCCCGGCGGCGTGTGGATATGCGCATTCTCGATCAGATTCGTCACGACCTGGTCGATCTGGGCGTAGTCGCACGCGACGGCGGGCAAGTCATCAGCCATGTCGATGCTCACCGGTCGGTCAGGCATGCGCGGCTGCAGACGGGCAACCACCGCGTACACGAGCTCGCGCAGGTCTTGCGGATGCGCCGACGGGCGCAAGCCGCCACCTTCGAGCCGCGAGGCGTCGAGGAGGTTGTTCACCAGCCGATCGAGCCGGTCTGCCTCCTCCTCGATTTCTGCCAGCAGCTCCTCGCGGTCGGCGTCGGAATAGGCGGCTTCGGGTTGGCGTAGCCCGGACACACTCGCTTTGATCGACGCCAGCGGCGTACGCAAATTGTGCGTGACCGCGCGCAGGATCGCCGTTTTCAGCTCATCCGAACGGCGTACGACGGCTGCCTCGCGGGCAGTCTCGGCGCCGCGCCGGGCACCGTCGGCCAATTGCGCGGTGACCAGCGCGGTGAACAGGAGCAGCACGAGCCCAAGAGCTTCGTCGACGCGGGCGACATTGAACGTGCCGCGCGGCTCGATGAACAGCAGATCGTGCCCGAGTAACGACAGGACGGCAGTGGTGATGGCCGGACCGCGTCCCCAGCGGCTCGCAGCGAGCACAATGGGCACCAGATACAGCAGAATTGCCGACGGCAGCTCGACCAGCGTCGACTGCAGCAGGCCGACGACGGCGAAGGTCGCCAACACGATGGCAAAGGCGACCAAGTACGGCCCGAACGAATTCTTAACGCGGATGGGCGGCATCTTAACAGGGTCTATGCGCTCGGCTACGCATGGTTGTACCGGATGGAGACTCGGACTATTGCGTCATTTCCGAGCGTCGGTACAGATCCCGATGTGTTGGACGCAATGGCCATGCTGGCGCGCGAGACGGGCCTGGTGGTGCATGTCATCGCGCCGCGGGGACCTGGCTTGATCGAGCGTGCCCGTCGGCTTGCCGAACAAGGCGGACTCACCGTCGAGGCCGACTTGTTGTCGAAAACCCTTCGGGTACGATTCTCGCATTAGATCAACGGGACCGTTCACGGTTGAATGAGCGACGATGGCCGGCCATCGAATGGCGCCCATGACGTCTCGGCGGGCGACGTAGCCGCGGGCAAGAAGCGCATCTCGCCAACCGAGCGGCGTACCGTCGAGCGGGTGCGTCAGCAGCGGCCAGGCGACGCTGTCGTGCGCGTCCGCCGCGCCCGCTTTCAGGGCTTCTCACGGACTGCTGACGCCCACCTCGAGGCGCGGGCTGAGCTCGAAAGACCCACGGACCTGGCGGGCGTTCTCAAACGCTGGCTCGTTGGAGAGCCAATCCACGCCGCGCTCGAGAGCCATGAGCGGCTGACCAAGAAGAAGGCGCTCGCGGTCTTTTCGAGTGACGCGCTGTCGTCGGTGGCCTACACACCACAAGAAACGCTGGTCATTCTGCTCGTAGCCGGCACGGCCGCGACGTGGTGGATGCTGCCGCTGGCGGTGGGCGTCGTGCTGCTCCTGGCGACGGTGGTCACCAGCTATCGGCAAACGATCTACACGTATCCTTCGGGTGGCGGCAGCTACATCGTCGCCCATGCGAACCTGGGTGAGATACCTGGCCTGGTCGCCGCGGCCGCGCTGATCGTCGGCTACGTGCTCACCGTCTCGGTCTCGATCGCGTCTGCCGTGGACCAGCTGGTCTCGGCTGCCCCGGGCCTGGTGGACGAACGGGTGCTGCTCGGCGTCGGCGCGATTGTGCTGGTGACGCTCGCGAATCTGCGTGGCATCCGCGAGTCCGGGACGATCTTCGCGGCACCAACGTATCTCTTTCTGGCGGCCATGTTCGGACTCATCGGGTTCGGATTGGTCAAGCTCGTGAGCGGAACCCTGGTGGTGCCAGCCCCGGGACAGGCGGAGATCGGACACGAGCCACTGTCACTGTTCCTGATCCTGCGCGCCTTCGCCGTCGCATCGGCCGTCATGACCGGCACCGAAGCCATCTCGAATGGCATTCCCGCGTTCAAACCGCCCGAGCCGCGCAACGCGGCGCGCACTCTGGTGTCGATGGCGGCAATTCTCGGCACGATGTTCCTGGGCCTGTCGATTCTGATCGTCGGCGCCGGTGTGATTCCGAGCCACGAGGACACCGTGATTTCGCAGCTCACGCGGAGCGTGTTCGGCGAAGGGCCGTTCTACTTCGTGGTCCAGAGCTCGGCGGTGCTGATCCTGGTCCTGGCCGCGAATACAGCCTACGCGGACTTTCCGCGGCTGGCGTCGCTCCTGGCACGCGACGACTACGCGCCCCATCAACTGGCGTACCGGGGCGATCGGCTGGCCTTTTCAAACGGGATCATCCTGCTCGGCATGCTGGCCGGCGTGTTGATCGTCGTGTTTGGTGGCTCGACCGGGGCGCTGCTGCCCCTGTACGCCCTGAGTGTGTTTGCCGCGTTCACGTTTTCGCAGGCGGGCATGGTGCGCCACTGGTGGCGCGAGCGCGGACCCAGGTGGCGATTCAAGACGCTCGTCAACGGTCTGGGGGCAACGGTGACGGGCGTTGTTGCACTCATCGCGGCGTTGACGAATCTGATGAATCCCGACCTGCCCATCGTCCCTGGTCTACCGATTGGATGGGGTTCGTGGGTGGTCTTGTTGATCATTCCCTGCTTCATCTGGCTGTTTCGTCTGGTGCATGCGCACTATGCGGAAGCGCGTGTGCTGTCCGCGCTGCCGGCCGATCCCAGCGCGGTGCTACCCATTCGCCAGCACATCGTTGTCCTCGTGGCACGCCTGAATCTGCCAGCGGTCCGCGCGTTGCAGTACGCGGCGGCGCTCAGTGCGGACGTCACCGCGGTGTACCTGGCGGCGGATGCCGATAGTGCGCGCGAGCTCGAGGAGCACTGGGATGCGTGGAGTCAGGGCATACCGCTGGTCGTGCTCGAGTCCCCGTACCGCAGTCTGACCGGTCCGCTGATGCAGTTTCTCCTGGAGCTCAAGCGCAACGAAAATGCCGATCTGGTGACCGTCGTATTACCGGAGTACGTGCCAGATCACTGGTGGGAGCACGTACTGCACGGACAATCCGCGCAATTCCTCAAACTAGCTTTGCTGTTTACACCAGGCTTCGTGGTGACCAGCATCCCCATCCACGAGCATGCCCTCGCAAATGGACGACGGACCAGCGCTGCAGCGCGTTCAGAGATCAGTCCGCCTTGAGCCGGTAGCCAACGCCCGGCTCGGTAACGATCAAGCGTGGTTCGCCAGGGTCGGCTTCGAGCTTCCTGCGCAGGCTGGCGATGAACACGCGCAAGCTGCCAACGGCGTCCTCGTCTCCGATGACCAGCACCGCGCGCAGCAGTTGACCGTGCGTCACGACTCGCCTGGCGTCGAGCTGATCATCGTCGAGTCACCCTTCCGTTCGCTGAATGGACCGCTACTGGCGTACATTGATGCGCTCAGGGACACGTATCCGGCGGACACGATGACGGTAGTCTTGCGTATAGTGGGCGCTGTCCCCATGACCGAAGTGTTGCCGTCGACGATTAGCGAAGCCGCCGAGTGGCTCAGGACTGGCCGGCTGTCGTCCGTGCGCCTGACCCAGGCGCTGCTCGAGCGGGCCCATGCGACCCAGGACACGCTCGCCACGTTCATCACGATTACCGACGAGTCCGCGCTGGCCGCGGCGCAGCGCGCCGACGACGAGCTGGCGCGTGGCCTCGATCGCGGTCCACTACAGGGCATCCCGCTCGGGATCAAGGACATCATCGCCACCGCTGATGCGCCGACCACCGCCAATAGCCGTGTCCTGGATCCAGCGTGGGGCGATCGCGACGACGCCACGGTCGTGCGCAAGCTGCGCGAAGCGGGCGCGGTCCTACTGGGCAAACTCGGCTTGCACGAATTTGCCATTGGCTGGCCAGATCCACAGACCGGCTTCCGGATCCCGAAGAATCCGTGGGACATGAGCCGCACGCCGGGCGGCTCGAGCTCCGGCACCGGCGCCGCCATCGCCGGTGGACTTGTGCTTGGCGGTCTGGGCACCGATACCGGCGGCTCCATTCGTGGTCCGGCCGCCAACTGTGGCATCAGTGGCCTCAAGCCCACGTTCGGGCGCGTGAGCAAAGAGGGCTGTGTGGCGCTCGGCTACAGCCTCGACAACATCGGTCCGATGGCGCGCACGGCGCGCGACTGCGCGCTCATGCTGCAAGTCCTGGCCGGGTTCGATCCGCTCGACCCGTGCAGCGCGTCCGCGCCGGTCCCCGACCTGCTCGGGTCGCTCGACGCCGGTCTGGCCGGCGTCCGCATCGGCATCCCTCGCGAGTATTTTTTCGATGCGCCGGAGCTCAACGGCGAGATCAAACAGACCGTCCTGGCGGCAGTCGAGGCGCTGTCCGGTGCTGGCGCGCAGGTGGTCGAAGTGTCACTGCCATACGCCGCCATGGCGCGCGACGCGCAACGCGCCATCATGTTTGGCGAGGCGTACGCCTACCACGAGCAAGACTTGCGCGATCGACCGGAGCTGTACGGCCAGTACACGCGCGGGCAGCTCTTGCAAGGCGTGCTGTACACGGCGGCCGACTACGTCCAGGCACAACGCGTGCGCTCGGTGATCAAACAGGCAACGGCGCACGCGATGGCCGACCTGGACGTACTGATCACGCCGACCACGCTCACCTTGCCGGCGGCGTTCGAAGGCTACGATCCGGACGCGATGATGAAGCTGCCCACCTATATGGCGATGTGGAATCTGACCGGCTGGCCGGCGCTGAGCGTGTGCTGCGGATTCTCGGACGCGGCGCTGCCGCTGCCGATCGGTTTGCAAATCATCGGCAAAGCCTTCGACGAGCCAATGGTGCTCCGCGTCGGACACGCGTACCAGCAGGTGACCGACTGGCACACGCGGCGACCCGAAATCGGACTGGAGGTTGCCGCGTGAGCAACGAAGTAGTCGATGCCATCATCGCCCGCGCCGCGCTGCGTCTGTCAGACGACGAGTACGATCGGCTGGTCCGCCAGTACGCGGTCGTCAGGGAGCACATGGCCGGCCTACGGCTGCCGGAGGCACGCTATGCAGAGCCGGCGGTGATCTACCCAGCCGCTACCGACTCCTAGTCCGTGATGAAAGCAGGGGTAGGTATCGATCCAGGCCTTGGCCTGTCGCGTGCGCAGCAGCGCATACTCGTCCAGGAGTCGGCGCAGCTTGGTTTCGACAGCTTGTGGACGCCGGCCGGGCTGACCGGGCGGAGCATCTTCCACACCTGTCGTGAATGGTGGGAGGCGACGCGGGAAGTCGTGCCGGGCGGCTTGACGGTAGGCACGTCGGTGATTCCGGTCCCGGGTTGGAGCGTGCCGCCGCTGGCCGCGGAATCGGCCACGCTCAGTGACATCACGGGCGGTAAATTCAAGCTGGGCATCGGCCTGGGCAGCTATCCGACCGAGTCGACGCGTATGTTGCTCGGGCTGCCGTTGGTGTCGTCGATTGACTTGACCCGCGACTTCTTGAGCCCGTTGCGCACGCTGTTCGCGGGCGAGAGTGTCGACTACGACGGCGCCGTTGTTCACCTGCACGGCCTCAAGCTCGGTATCAGCGCGCCACCGGTACCGGTGTACCTGGCCGCGCTGGGACCGCGCATGCTGCGGTTGGCAGGCGCGCTGGCTAACGGAGTGACACCGAACTGGAGCTCGCCCGAGCAGATCGTGTGGATGCGCGAACGCGTGAGCGAGGGCGCGCGTGCGGCCGGGCGCGATCCGGCGGAGGTGCCGTTTGCACAGTACATCCGCGTCTGCGTCGACGAGGACGTGGAGGCCGCCCGGCGGGCGTTCGCGACGCACGTGTTGCGCTATGCCATGGCGCGGCCTGGCGAGGCGAAAACGCTCGGCTATCGCGGCCACTTTGGGCGCATGGGCTTCGAAGAGATCCTGCTCGAGCTCGAGGCTCGGCGCGACGCGGGTTCGGATGTGCCGGATTTAGTTGACGACGTCCCGATTGAGCTGTTGCACAAGGTGGGTTACTTTGGCCCAGCGGCCGGTGCCGCGGCCGCCCTGGAGCGTCTGGCGCAGGGCCTGGACGAGGCGATGGTGCGCATCATCAGTGTGCGCCCGGGCGACCTCGAGGCCTCTCTGAATACAGTCCGCGCATGCGCTCCCGCGGGTTGGGCGCGCGGCTGAGGTGGTGGCTGCGACGCCGCCCGCGGCTCAGCGCGTTTTGCGCAGGCTGAGCGCGACGTGTCTGGTCATCGGCAGCCTGGCTGTGTTCGGCTTTCGCATGGCCCACGGCGATCTGCCGACCGACACCGGCGCGGAGGCGTTGAGCTATGTGGCGGCGCGTCCGCTGTATCCCCTGGTCCACCTGGGCGATTGGCTGGGCGTGCTGGTGTGGGCCGGCGGACTCGTCGCAGTGTCCGCCTCGTTGACCGATCGCACCGCGTGGGCGATTGGGCGTCTGGGCGCGGCGAGTGTGCTGCTGGGTGCCGCGGTCCATATCACCGAATTCTCGATCGACGGCTACGCCCTGCCGACGCTCGCCAACACGTGGGCGGTCGCCTCGCCGGCGGACCGAGCGAGCCTCGAGAACGGTGCCCGGCTCGTGCTCGTCGCAATTGGCGGTCCATCGACGAGCGCGCTGGTGCTGCTGTGGGGTTCGACGCTTGTCCTGTTCGGACTCGCAATCCGCCGTGACGGCTACTCCAGGTCGCTTGCGTGGACCGGAGTCGTGATTGGCAGCGCCATTTTCGTACTCGGTACGATCCAGTACCTCAAGCCCAACGTGGTCTTCCCCGGCGTCCTCCTGTACGGCCTCGGCGGCATCCTGTCGCAACTCTGGACATTCATCCTCGGCATCGTGCTCTGGCGCCGCTAGCCTATCGTCGCGCGCGCTGGCGGACGCGGCGCAATGGAGTGATCGGGCGCGGCGCGGGCAAGACGTTGCCAGCCGCGGCTTCGATCTCGGACTCGGACTCGGCCTGGGACGTCGCAGAGGCGTCGGACGCGCGTCGTTTGTAGACGTCCTCCTCGAAACTGGCCAGCATGCTCTGGCAGCGCGCCAGCCACGCTTCGACTTCAGCGCGCCGGTCGGCCTGAAACCAATCGCGGGCGACTACGCGCTCGTACCAGCGGCGAATCTTGTCGAGGTCCTGTTCGATCTCCTCGGCCTCCTCGAATGTGTAGTTCTGGCGGAAGCGTTCGAACTCGATCTCCTTGACGAACTTCGTCTCGCACTCCTCGATAATCTCGGCGTATTCGCTCTCGCGCAGGGCGCGGAAAGCCTCGACGATGCGTTGCTCGTCCTCCGGCTGCAGTCTGGGTATCTCGAACAGGAATGTCTCGCCGCCGAGCGCCGGGATCTTGGCGGCCACCTGGAGCACGTCCGCGGTCACGGTCGGCAAGTCGGGCAAGATGCATGCGCACTGCTGCAAGTACAGCGCACCCAGGCGTTTCAGATCGCGCCACACTCCGACGCGTTTACTGGCCGGTTCAGTCGGCACGCGATAGATCAGCACCCGCCAACTGAGCGGGCGGGGCGGTCGGGCACGCGACGATCGACGGCTAGCCATGGGTGCCCAGTCTAGTCGTGCCCGGTCCGCCGGGCGTAGGCGCGGCGACCGGTGGTGTACAGGTTGACCAGCAATAACGTCATGAGCAGCACGAACAGCAGCGGTCCGGCTGAGTCACGCAGGTCCGTGCCGCCGACAGCGGACCAGGCCGCGGCGACGAGAAAAGCGGCGCTGGTGCCGATCGCGATCTGGCCGTCTTCGACCAGTAGTCCGTACACCTGCTCCCAGGCATCAGCCAGCAGCCTCATACGTTCCTCGCCGCTACCCGCGCGCCGTGCGGCGCAATCATCGCCAACATCCGCACGCCGACCAAGCTGGTCAAGCAGACGCCGCCCAGGATCATCAGCAGCGTGCTTGGGCCGAGTGGCCAGTGCACCAACATGCCTTCGGCGCTCCAGAAAATGCCAAAGGTAGTCAGCATCGCACCCACGATGAACTTCATGAAGTTTTCGGGCACGAACGTGAGTGGCTTGTGCACGACCGCACCCAGTGCCACCGTAACGAGCAATGCGCACAGCGCGCCCAAGATCGCCGCCTGGAGCGCTCCGCCGCCCTGTGCCCCAAGTGCAATGACGATGAAGGCGACTTCGAGACCTTCGAGCAGTACCGCTTTGAAGGCGAACCAGAAGCCGATGTTGTCCCAGCGGTCAAGGCGTCGACTCTGCGCGCGCAGCTCGGCGACTTCGCGCTGATAGATCAGCTCTTCGTCATGCAGCGCGATGATGCCCGAGAAGCGCAGGATCGACTTGCGCAGCCAGCGCATTCCGAACAGCAACAGCAGGATGCCGACAAACAGATGAAAGCTTTGACTGATCTGGTCGTGGAACAGGATGAGCGGTGTGCCGAATACGCCGACAATGACGGCCAAGGCGGCCATGCCGCCAAGCGTGCCCAGGATGGGTGCGCGCCAACCGCGGGTGTTGCCGACGGCGACGACGATGGTGAACGCCTCGACCCACTCGACGAGGCTGGCCAGGAACGAGGGCACCGCGGCGATCGCCAGCGTCAGGAACATGGGCCGGTCTCCGTTCCGTAAGCGCTTGATACAATGTTACGCCTGTACAGAGTTACATGCGCGCCACGCCTTGTCAAACGGCGCCTGGCTGGCGCGCCACTAGACGACCCCTCAGGCGGGTGTTGCGCCACCGGACGGCTGGCTGCTTTTGAGGTCCTTCTTGTACTGCTCCGTTTTCTGCGTCAGATGATCGATGAGCAGGCCCGGTGTCAAGCCGAACACGGCCGCGGTCACGAGGTTGAGTGGAGTCTTGACCAGGTCGAAGGCGCTGCTCAGCGCGCCGTCCTGGACCGGGTACTGGGTCGTGGCCGCCATGCTGAGCAGAACAATGCCCAATACGCTGGCCAGTCCTGAGAGCAATGGCGCCGCAAGCAGTCGCGTAAGCGACAACCCGAAATCGTCGACGCCGGAGTCCGAGTTGGCTTCAGCGTAGAGTCGGGTAAATAGACCGACGATGGCGCCGATCAGATAGAAGCTTATCGCGGCTTCGACTGCCGTCGTGGGCACGTGGCTCAGGAGCGCCAGCCAGAGCAGTGCGTAGGCGGTGATCGCCGTCAGCCCCGCGGTGCCCAGGAGCTGATTCCGCGCTCGCACCAGACCAGCGCGGCTGTCGTCGCGGAAGTCGTGCACCATGCGCCGGATAGTGCGGACCAGCGAGGTTGCCTCGGCGATCGAACGCGGTGAGCTCAGCCCAATCGATGGGGCCGCCGGCGCGCCCGGCTCGAGGGTTGTGCTGGCCAACGCCTGCAGGAAGGCGAGCGCCCGCTGCAGGTCCTGGCGAAAGGCGTCGATTTCGAAGGTCGGGTCGCCGAACCGATCTCTGGCGGCCGTGAGCATCTCGACCAGCTGACCATTGTCGAATGTGCTCGGCAACGCGTGCAGCGCCAAGAGTATGACCGCGCTCCGATCCTGGAGCGTAGTTACGATGTCCGGGCCCGGACGGCCGCTACCCAGCGCCGCGAGGACCGCTTTCAATTCGCCGATCAGCCGATCCAGCAGCGCATCGACGCCACGGCCAACGCTCAGCAGTTTGATCGCCTCGTTCAGTAAGCCGACGTACGTGTCACTCCTGGCCATCGTGGCATTGGAGATACGCAACACGTCGTACTGCGCGTATTTGATGACTGCTTCGGATGGTGCAATTTCGATCAGCGCCTCCTGCGCTCGGTGAAGACGTCGCCACAAGGTCATGTAGCCCGTTGCCAGAACCCAGCGCGCGCCACGCGATCTGCGTTCGTGCTGGATAGCCATGACTTGACCGACGAGCTCATTACGCGCCACTTCCCACGCGCTCAGGGACATACCGTGGCGCAGCGGCGTGGTCTCACGCGCCGACCATTCCGCCCAGGCGTAGATTTCCTGCAGTTGGGCGATCAGCTCACCGTACGTCCCCATACCGGCTCGATCGGGTGACGTGAATCCGAGAAACCAGGTGAGCGTCGCGACCGAGCCCCAGGCGACGAATAGATACAGGGCCGCCGCCACGACGGGTTCCAGCGGGCCGACGCCCGCGATAGGCGAGATATAGAGCGCGGCGGACAGCATGCCCGCCACCATGGGTGCGATTGGCGCGGTAATGACCAGCCCGGCAATCAAGCCCTGAAGTCGGTCGGCGACAACTTGCCACGTTCCCAGCTGTAACGCCTGTGAGCTCAGGCGCGTGCCGCGCTGAGCCACAAGCTCGTCATCCTCGGTCGCCAGGTCGGCTGCTAACGGCGCGAGGCCGCGCATGGTCGAGGCTTGATTACCTGCCGCCGTGCCGTTGGCCGCGACCGGCTCAGTCGCGCTCTGCGCCTCCGGTTTCGCAATCGGTGTCGTATCCACGTGTTCTCCCCACTCGAGTCCGGTCGTGCTACGCGGGCACGGGCGCCGGCCCGATGAACTGCTCGCGGATGGCGGCCACGGTGCGCGCCAACTCGGCGCGCCGGTCGTCCGACGTCTGCGCTGCGGCGAGCTCTGGCACGATCACGTCGCTGACATGCGCGAGGCCTTGCGTGAGCCCGTCGACTCGGCCAGTCAAACCCTGAATCTGGGACTGAAGCTCGTTGATTTGCGATTGGAGCTGTGAAATTTGCACCGGGTCCTCCTCGGGTGGCGCACTGGACAGTTCGATCCACACCATGGTCCACGCGCCCAGATTTGCGAATTCGTTTCGATCCATGATCGTGCCGACGCTCCGCCACGTCGGTGCCGGATTGCCCAGTACCAGGTTGCCGTTGTCGTCGATGCGGCGCACGAAGGTCCAGTGATTCCAGCGTTGGCCGCCAAGCAGCACCGGCATGCGCCCGGCGCGCGCCACGACGTCATCCCAGGTCGCCCCACCATGCTCAGTGTTGGCGATAACGGCGGCTTCGAACCCGTTCTGCCTGAACAGCTCCACCAGCGTTGAGCCGTTGGAGTTCATCAAACCCCACTGCTCGGTCACTGCTCCAGCAAGCTCCGCTCGCACCGTGGTCCAGTCCTTGTCGACGCCGACCGACTGCAGTGCCATCGTCGAGCTGAAGACAGAACAAGCCCAGTCATTGGGTTGCGTGAGGCCAGGCGTTCCAGCGTTATAGGTCACCACCGGTCCGGCTGGTGCGGCCTCGGGGACCGGTTGCGCTGGTGGTTCGGCGGGCGCTGGCGCAGCCGGGCCACCCGTCACATCCGGCCGTGCGCCGATGAACTGGGCCCGGACGCGGTGCATTTCGGTGACGATGTTGCGGACCGAATCACCCTGCCCGTTGAGCGACGACGCCACATTCGTGAGCTGGTCGCCCAGTGTGTCGCACACGTAGGCCAGTGAGTTGACGATACTGTCGAAGGGATCGATATGCGGCGGCGGACCTGGCGCGACCGAATCGTTGGCCGGAATTGAGCCCAGCAGGTTCAGTGACTCGCTGCTGGTCGTACCCAGTCGGAAGACGACGAAACCCGGAAAGTCGCGCAGCATGTCGATCGGGAATGCCGTGGCGTTGGAGATGCCCGGCAGCGTGGGCAGAACCGGCTTGTTCCAGTGCCGTCCTATCTCGGCGGCATTGGATAACTCGAGCCGGGCACGCGTCGCCCACGACTCGGCTGAGGGCGAGAAGTCGGTCCAATAGTGCTGGCCGGCGAACGCGTTGATGTACGGAAACCATTCCTCAGGTCGGATCTCCGCGAGTCGGCCCGGGCGTGGATCCGGCTGCAGCGCAATCCATACGTCAGGCGCGAGCTCACGCACCCGACGCATGAAGCCATCGGCGAGGCCTGGCGGCCGTAGCGGACCCCAGAATGGCGGCGGGCCGGCGAACGGCTCGACGTCGAGAAAGATGCCGTCGCTTGCCAGAGCGGCCGCGGCGGTGCGGGTCGCCTGGACGTCGAGATCGACGTTGTGCAGCGGATTGGTCCATACGTAGTACTTGAGGCCAGCCGCGTGGCACGCGTCGCGCTGCGCAGCCACCTGATCGGACGACGCGATGGCATCGGCACCGGAGTCGAATGCCGACATCCACTCAGTACCATCGAGGGCCTTGACCAGCAGTCCGTCAAAGCCGTGCTGCTGGGCGCGGCCGATCGCGTCGGCAAGGTTATCCGCATCGCGGCCGCTGCCGCCGAATTTCCAGAGCTGTAGCAGTTTCATCGGAACCCTACCCCCTGCATCGTGCACCCAACGTCGGCACGCTGGGGTGAACGCAGTTCACATCGCCTGGCTCCCCGTGCCCACTCAAGCGTCAGATTGCGAGAACCCCCCCGGTTCGCGCAGTGGCCGCGCAGTTATAGCACGACTGACCGTGCGGCCGACACTGCGTCGTCGAGCGACGATTCCTGACCGGTTTGCCAGGCCTGCGCCCACGCGCCGGGTCGAGGGGTTCGCGTAGTTGTGTTTGAATCGCGGCGAGCGTGCCCATCTGGCACCTGATGGGCCTGCTCTAGCCCCACGGCTGGTCCACCAGTGCCGGCGGGCGCGGGTCTGCCATTCGACAACCGGCAGAGTTGCGCCCTGTGGTACTAGGACACGTGGTTGCTGCCATCGGGCGGCTAACCTGAGTGGCGATGCAGTCAGCGACGTTCGCGCCGCTCATCCATGGTGGACCCCATGCCGGCGCATACCGAGCTCCCGCTGTCGGACGCAACGGCGTCGTGGCCGCAGCGCACGGCTTGGCCTCTACAGCCGGGTTACGGGTGCTGTTCGATGGAGGCACGGCCGTAGATGCCGCTGTCGCCGTCGGGGCGGCGCTGGGCGTGGTCGAGCCGTTCATGTCGGGCATCGGCGGTGGTGGCGGATGCATGCTGATCTACGAGGCCGCCACGCGCACCGTGCATGTGCTGGACTACCTGGGACCTGCGCCCGCCGCGGCCGACCCGACGGCGTTCTCGAGCATTGACGAGATTGATGCCGACGTGCGTTCAGCCACAGTGCCCGCAGTCCTGGCCGGCTGGCTGGCCGCGCACGAGCGCTTCGGTCGGCTTACCCGTGCCGCCTTGTTCCAACCAGCGATCGAGCTGGCCGAAAACGGCTGGCCGCTGAGCCCGTGGGCGGCAGGCATCTTTGGCGACTACGCGGGGCGGCTGAACCGCCACGGCAGTGTCTACGCGATCGACGGCGAACGCCTCGCCCCGGGCGCGGTAGTGACGCAACACCAGCTGGCGAGCAGCTATCGTCTGATCGGGGCGGCCGGCGGCGAGGTGTTTTACCGTGGCGAGTTGGCTCGGCGCCTGGTCGCGTCCGTGCGCGCCGCGGGCGGTTGGTTGAGTGAGGCAGACCTGGCCGGGTACGCGCCCACCTGGCGCACGCCGCTGGCCATTGCTTATCGGGACTGGGTTGTGCACTCCGCGCCGCCGCCATCCACGGGCTTCCAATATCTGGAGTGCCTGAAGATGCTCGAGGCGACCGATCCCACCGCGCTTGCGCATAACTCGGCCGAGTACCTCCACCTGTTGCTGGAGACCATCAAGCTGGCCAGCGCCGACCGCACGCGCTACGCATCTGCCGAGCCGAGCGTGATCAGTGCGCTGCTCAGCGACCAATACGCGGAGCAACGCCGCACGCTAATCGATCCGGCTCGGGCCGCTCCCAGCGAGGGCGAGCGCTACGTAGTCAGCCAGAACGCTGTGCGTGCGGGCACACCGCGTGCCTCGGAGCACACGACGCACTTCGAGGTGGCCGATCGCTGGGGCAACCTGGTTGCCGTAACCCAGAGCAATGGCGCGCCATTCGGCTGCGGCTTCGTGGACGGCGGCACGGGCATCGTGCTGAATAACTTCCTGTACTGGAACGATCTTGAGTTGGCCAGCCCAAACCTGCTCCGCGCGGGCCAGTTGGGCCGAGATATGCCAATGGCGCCGTGCATCGTAACCCGTGATGGGCAACTGGTGCTGGGGATCGGCACGCCAGGCAGTTACGGCATCCTGCAAACAACGCTGCAGATGGTGCTCAACAGGTTGGACTTCGGCATGCACATCCAGGCGGCGATTGAGGCGCCTCGGGTGCGGGCCTTCGAGGGCACGCGGGTGGACGTCGAAGGCCGCCTGGCGCCCGAAGTGGTGTCCGCGTTGCGATCGCGCGGCCACGATGTGCGGGTTCTAGCGCCCTGGACGTGGGCCGTTGGTGGCGCCCACGGCATTGCGGTCGACCCGGAACGGCGAGTGCTGGAGGGCGGCGCCGACCCGCGCCGCGACGGTCAAGCGGTCGCCTTCTAGTGGGCGGACTGTGAACCCTAGTGCGAGACGTCTGCCAGGCGGGGCGCCCGCCCGGACTGACGATACGAATGTACCAGGCACCCATCGAGAAACAGATCGAACTCCAGCTCGCCGACAGGTATCAATGACAGTGCGTCGATGGCTTCGTCAAAGTGAGCGAACAGGCGACGCGCCAGGCCGAGTGCGTCGTCCTCGAACATAGAGTCGCGGCCGTAGTGAATGACGAACTGCAACAGCCCGCGCCCCTCAGGCGGAGGTGTTGATCGTGACCGTGACCTCGCCGTTGTCGATGCGCACCGGGTAGCTGACGACGCGCACTCGCGGATCGAATACGGACTGTCCAGTGGTGATGTCGTACTCCCAGGAATGCCACGGACAACGCAGGATGCGACCCTCCTGGCCATATTCGAAACGGTACACATCACTGGGCAGCGTCGTGCCGACGACGCGGCCCAAACAGACCCGCGCCGCCTGGTGAGGACACGAATTCTTCAGTGCATAGAACGCGCCGTCGAGATTGAAAACGCCCACCTCGCGACCTTCAAGGCGGATAATCTTGCGGCCGCCCGGCGGGATCTCGTCAACGCGCGCGACGATATGCGTAGCCATTAGAAGGCAGTCAGGCGCGGCCCGTAGACCGCGAGTGCATTGTCGACCATCACGCGCTCGAGTAGGCTCTCAGGCACGTCGCGAATCATGTCCCACGGATCGCCCAGCTCCCAGTTCGGATAGCTGCTGGAAAAGAGCAGAGTGCGCTCCGCCTCGATCATGTTCAGGACCTGGTGCAGATAGGTCGGCTCGGGTGCTGCTTCGAGTGAATATGTCGTCGAATAGAAATGGTCCAGGATGTAGCGACTCGGCGGTTGTTTGACCCACGGCGTCTCGGACCGTTGTGCCTTCCAGTTCTTGTCGAAGCGCCACATCACGTGCGGCAGCCAGAACACGCCGCCGTCGTACAACACGACCTTCAATGAAGGAAAGCGCTCGAACACCCCTTCGGCGACCATGCTCATGATGTGCGCCATGTAGCTCTGCGGCAGTGATCCATACCACTCGAAGTACGTTGTCGGATGCCCGACTGCCGTCGACGGCGACGACATGCCAGCCCCTTCCCCCCCAATGTGGAGCGCGAGCGGCAACCCATGCCGCACGCAGGCTTCGTAAATGGGGTGAAATGTGCGGCGACCGAACGGCGCTTCGCTGGCGCTGCCCATCAAAACCTGGACCATTCCGGGGTCCTCGCCCAGCCGGTCGATCTCGGCGACGGCCTGCGCCGGGTCCTGTTGAGCGACGAGGATCGATCCCTTGTAACAGGAAAACGGTCGGATCCACGTATCCAGCGTCCAGTCATTGACTGCTCGGGCAATAGCGGCTGCCAGATCCGGATTGGGCTGAACGCCGAGGCTGAGCAGGTTGCCGGTCAGAACGGCCACATCGATGCCGCGTGGATCCAGAAACCGTTCCTTGACCTCGCGCGGATCAGTGGCTGGTAGGGCGGCGGGCGCGCCAACCTTGCGGAAGCCGTGCCGTGCGAGCGGCGGTCCACCAGCCCCCACACGCCAACGCAGGCCGTGCGGCACATACGGAGCGACCGCACTCCAGTCGGCGATGTGATGGTGGAGATCGACGTCGATGCCGTTCACGCGCGCGCGTGTGCCTGCAGGACCCGTGGACCGAAGAAGTCGACCACGTTGTCGACGAAGATACGCCGTCGCATGTGCGGTGGGAGGAACGACAGGACGGTCAGCGGATTGTCGAAGTCCCAGTGCGGATAGTCGCTGGCGAATATGACGGTCTTGTCCGCGTGCAGCATCTCGAACATCTGGATGAGATGCTCGCGCTCCTCCGGCTCTTCGATTGGCTGAGTACTGAAGTAGCAGTTGCTGAGAATGTACTCGCTCGGCAGCTTGCTCAGATAGGGGACCTCGGCTTTCAAGGCTGGGTACATGCGATCGAGCCGCCACATCACATACGGCGCCCAGCAGATGCCGCCCTCGATGAAGCCAAAGCGGAGCGTCGGGAATTGTTCGAACAGGCCCTCACTGACGACGCTCACACAGTGCGCCATCATGGTCTGCGAGTGATCCGTGTGAAACTCGAGGTAGGTCGATGGATAGCCTACGCCGGTCGGCGGATTGGCGATGCCGGTGCCCTCCGACCCAACGTGGATTGCGACCGGCAGATTGTGCTCGACGGCGGCCTGGTAAATCGGCCAGTAATACTTCTGGCCGTAGGGGATGCGCGCCGCGCTGGCCATGAGCACCTGGACCATGCCCGGGTCGTCGCCCAGGCGATGAATCTCGCGCGCGGCGGCCTCGGGGTCCTGTGGCGCCACGTTGATCGAGCCTTTGAAGCACGTGTATGGGCGCACCCACTTGTCGAGCAACCAATCGTTGTAGGCGCTGACCAGTGCGCTGCAGAACCGCGGGTCGTGCTGGATGCTGGCGCCGGTCATAGTCCCGGTCATCACACCAATGTCAATGCGATATTTCGTCAAAAGTTGCTGGATCACCCATTGCGGGTCGCCCGCCGCCAGATGATCCTCATCGCGCACGGCGTCGTCCATGATCCCTGAGCCGGTGTTGGCGTAGGCGCGGGCGGCGAAGCGCGATCCGCCGTGCTCGAGCCACGGATGCCACGCGCTGGCCAGGTACGGCTTGAGCTCAGCGTAGCTGGGCAGGTCGTTGTGGACGTCGGTGTCGATGGCGCGCAGGTTGGCCAACCTGTCGCCAGTCGACACGGCCGTGGGCTGAGGTTGAGCGCCGATCGCGGTTGTCATGCCAGGAAGGCCCTCCACCGACAACTGTAGCCGGTCGTGCGGGGATCCAGCGAGCCGTTTGTCGGCAACAGCCTATGTTTCCAGCCCACGTGGCACGCACGGCTCATTGCCGTTCGGGCTGGGGTTGCACCCGGAAAAGCTCAGTACCTCACGATGTCATGCGCCGATGCTCATTTGCACCCACAATGGGACCTCGGCCTCGACCTGATTGTCGTTGCGGTCGAGCACCGCGGGCAACGTGGTCGGCGCGACCTCTAGCCAGTCAGGTGCCGGTGCTGGCGCAGCGCCTTCGACGCCAGCGATTGCCCAGGTGGTCCCATTGGGCAGCACGACTCGGCGGCGAGTGCGCGTCGACATGGCCTCGAGCAACGCGTCGAGTGGCATTTGCTGCCAGCGCTTGAGCTTGCGCGCGACGGGCGTGCTCACCGGCACGAACGCGGTCAACTTGCCATCAGCGCCCATTCGTTCGAGGCCCTTCTCTTTGAGCGTGGCGTTGTGTGAGCCGTGGTGGCCCACCTTGTAGAACACGGTCCGCTCGAGCAGGTCCGAAATGTCTGGCTTCGGCTGCGACGGGCGGGCGTCGTCGATGGGTATCCAGGCCGGAATCTCGTCCCACGACAGCCAGTTGCCTACCTGAGCGTCGCCGGCGAAGAGCAACACGCCGCGCTCGGCAGGCAGCTCGAAGGCCAGGACCAGGCTGGTGTTGTTGGTCAAGTGATCGGCGCGGAGGGCCAAGGCTTCGGCGGCGCCGAGCCAATCCTGATCGATGCTGCGCCAGTGATGCAGCTCGTCGAAATAGGACTCCAGTCCGGTGTAGGTGGTGTCAGGATTGCGGGCTTCTTGCTCCGCGATTGGCAGCGCCACGCGCTGCATGGCCTCGAAAGGAAAGGACCGGTCCAGGAGATCCCTGTCCGCTGCTTCCTCTTTGGGCGCGTTTACGCCGAGTCCGTCGGCATGCAGTAGCGGCATGACCAGCGCATTGAACTCCGACGGGCCGCTGGCCATGCGCTCCAATGACAGCGTTCGGTCAAGCGCTTGCAGAGCCTGTCGGGCGGCTGCACGACTGTCTGCATCGTTCTTGTCGGTGTATGTCTCGCGGCGTGCGGATGGATCGACCTGGCGCAGGCGGCTGTCACTACGCGGTGGCCCGAGAACATACGCGAGCGCAGTGGTGCCAGGTACGCGCCGCACCTCACCCGGCTCACAATAGACGTGTCTCTGGGGCGCACGCTCCTTGGCGATCTGGAACGCGTCGCTGACGCCGGCTGCCGCGGCGAAGCCGGTTCCTTGACTGGCCGCGTCGGACAGGAACGAGTTCAAGCCAATGAGTGTGCTGTAGCGGTCGCCCATGCCGAACTGGAGCGCCCGTTCAGCAGCCGCGGCGATGGCATGGGTCTGTTTGTCGCGGATTGCGCGTAGGACGTCGGACAGCGGGTCACCTGGTTTTTCCGTCCATGCCGTCCACAAGGCGCCCACGGTGATCTGCTCCCATTCCTGCTTCGCCTGCACGAAGCCCGACAGGTGGTCCCAGTGCTCGTGGGTGATGACAAGCAAGTCGAGGTACCCGCCCGTGGTCGCGCGGATGTCGGCGACAACGCGTCGCATCCGGTCCGGCCCATTTGGCGTTCCACCCACAACGCCACAATCGATCAGCACGTACACGCGCTTGTGCGCACCGTCCTGGTCGGCAGCGCGCGGAAAACTGAGCAGAAAACAGTCGCCCACGCCCTGACCGTACATGCGGATCGTGACGCGCTGCTCGTTCGCTTCGGACATGTGCGCAGTGCCTCCGACGTTACTCGAGCGAGCGGTGCAGGAGCGCGAACGGCTCGTCCGCTGCCTGTTGCGCAGAGTCCGCGTACGTCGCACTGAGCGACCTGGCCAGTCCAGCTCCGTCGTTCCATATCGATCGCTGGCTCCGCGCGATGGCCGCGCGCTGTTGACGCTCCAGCCGTGCGGTTGGCACGCCTGGCTGGCCGGCTTCGGTGGGCAAGTGCTCGTACAAGCGCTTGTAGATCAGGTAACGAATCTGCCAGGTGCGTAAATCGATCACGAGCGTCGCACCGCCGCGGTATGGTGCTGGCCCACTGAACCTACTGCCCGCGGGCAGCGACTGGACGACCTCCGCGATCATCTCAGTGCGGAACTCGCCCTGCCCGCCAATGCGCCGCGCCAGGCGCACGTTGCTCACATTGAACGACGCCGCCGGGCGCAGATCGATGCCCGGCAGCACGACGCGCTTGCCCGGCGCCGGCTGGCGCAGCAGCTCGCGCAGCTCGCGCTCGGCCGCCAGCGTGTGCTGGAAAATCAGCGCTCGGTCAGCGCGTCGAGGACTCTTTGATGTGCTTGTCTCGCGCCGACGCTCCCAGTCCTCACGCGGTTGCCAGCTGTCGAGCGCGGGCCCCAACTTCGCAAAGGTTACCTCGTGGCGGACGCGAAATCCCGCGAGCTCTTCGAGACTGGTGATCTGCCGCTCATCGCTCGGACCTCGCCAGCGCAGACTCTCCTCAGACAGTGTAGGTACGTCGCGCGGGTAAATGCCCCAGGCGCGGAATGCGTCGATGAACGAGATGCGGTAGTTGCGCTGATCAGTCGGCGACAGATCGTAGTCTGCGGTGATGAGCGCGCGCAGGAACTCGCCGAACGTGATGTCGACCGGCGGAAGAAAATCCAGTGCGCGAATGCAAATGCGCAGGACGTCTTCGGCCGCCTGAGCAGCCTCGTTCGCCAGCCGGTTGACCAGGTCCGGGTGGATCTGGCCGGCCGGCAGCACACCGGTTCCGCCAGTGTAGATACGCAGCAAGTCGTTGACTCGGAAATCGAATACCTTGAGGAACGCGTCGAATACCGCGGCAACCAGGATGCTGCCACGGTCGTGCGGCTCGGTGAAGTTGCTCAATGCGCGCGCATCGGGCATGCGCCGCACCCATTGACCGTCTTTGAAATCGCCGAGCGCGCTGCGCAGCGCACCGCGCCGACCGGTCGCCTGGCCGAACTGCTGCGCCAATTGGCCGAGCAGACTCTCGGCGCGCAAGTCACCGCGTGTGTTGGCCACCTGGTGGCGCAGTACGGCTGGGTAGGTGAAATGCTGGAACAATGCGATCAGGTCGGCGAAGGCTTCGTGGAAGGCCCAGACGTCGGGGTTGCTCGGTTCGTTGAAATAAGGGTGCATGCCGTCCAGCAGAGCGTGCGTGGTTTCGTGCGCGATGATGTCGTGCGACAGACAGGTAAAGACCAATCCGCCGGGGTAGTGCTGGCCAGTGTCGTCATCGGAGGCTGGAAAGTATCCGAACAAGAGCGCGCGTTTTTGCGGACTGTAATACGCGTTCGGTTCACGCAGCGCGTGTGGATAGACCCGCAGCCGCTGGACATAGCGAGCTTCGTCCGTAGCGCCCAGCGGCAGATCGCTTGCTTCACGAGTAAACAAGTAGCGCTCGGCGGGCCGCTCCGCCAGCGCGGGTTGCAGCGGTGACCAGAAAACAGGTCGACCGAGCGCGAGCTCGAAGTGATGGATGGTGTTCATGGCGACGCCGTAGACCATCTGCTGATGGAACAGCGGATCACCTTCCGATGGTGCCAGGCCATCCTGCGCCAGCACGTGCGGATGATTTAGATCGACTGGCTCATACATGCAGCCACTGGCCGGGTCGACGTCGATCACCTCGAGGTACTCGCCGATTGGCCCTGGCTGTACGTCCTCCCAGCGAACAGGAACCGTGATCTGGGTGATGGGCGCGGTGTCCAATTTCGTGGCCAGGCTCGGATCGAAGGCATATGCACGCACGGGGCGATTCGGCGGTGGCTGGCGCGTGAGCAAGCCATCCCTGGTGCTTGGTCGGGGCGCCGGTGGACGCAAACGTCCACGGTGGATCGCCTGCAAACGCGCGACTTCACGCTGCTTGCTGGCCTCGAGCGCTACACGCAGCGCGGTGGACAAGTCTCCGCCTTTGAATAGCAGGAGATCGACGAGTGGGAGTAAGGACTCGCCCTGGCGGATGCGCTGAAACGCGACCAAGAGCTGTCGGTCTGCCCCGACGCGTGCCAGCAGCTCCGGCCCGAGCTCGTCAGCCTGATTGGACAGCAGCCGCGCGACCAGTGCCTGCTCCGTATGCGCATCGTCGGTGGCGCGTCTAATGGCAGCTGTATCCGCGAGCTCAGTGCGGGCATCCCGGGCACCAGCAATCGTCAAGCTGACGCTGGATGCATCGTCGATACTCATGCCACCGGAGAACAGGCCAGACACGAACGTCAGCCAGTGCACAGGTTGGCGTTGGATCATGGCCCGAAAGCGCTCGACCTCCTCTGGTTGCGGTAGGTCTGCCGCGAGGAGCTCAGCAGCGTGTGGAATGCCAGCGCCATAGCGGCCTTCGCGCACGAACTCGAACTGCTTGCGCGCCGTATCCGCCAGCAGCACCTGAAACGCGTACGGAACGAGACCCAGCTGGCCGTTGTACCTGGCGTCGGCAATCTTCTGGCGCCCTTCGTGATAGGCCAGCCACAGTGCCGCCAGCCCGGCGACGCATGCGGTTGCGAACGACGTACCGCTGCTCCGGCCGAATGCGAATATCGGATTCATATGTTCGTCGGCACTGGCTGTGGCGTGGTTGACACCGTCGCCCGGCGCTGCGATATCGACCAGGCGTCCGATACCGCTGAATCGCCACGGACCTTCAGCGGCATGTGTGGCCGCGACGGCGATGACTTCGGGCAATGCGGCCGGGAATACCGTCGCAGGAGTCTGATTGCCGGCTGCCGCGATGACGATGATGCCGTGCTGCTGCGCGTCCCGAATCGTCTGGCGCAAGTACTCGGAGTAGCCCGGACCACCCAGCGACATCGAGATCACGTCGACATTTCTGGTGATGCATTCCCTGATGGCCGCGGCGACATTGCCAAAATCAAAGTGCAGCACTGAGCGCGACACGCGCAGCGGAAGCACGCGCGCACCTGGCGCTACACCGGCAACCTGGCCCGGCAGCGCCACCAGGGCGGTGATGGGTTGACCGGCAATCACGCTCGCAGTGGCCGTTCCGTGGCCCGGAGTTTCGATGAGCGTCCCGCCGACAACGCGCAAGCCATCGCGCGCGTCCGCCTCCGACGTGCCCGTGGCATCCACGAGGAATGACCGCCCCGGCGTGTCGAAGTGGCCGGCCAGCGCCGTGTGGTCGGAGAAACCGGTGTCGGGATGGCCGACCAGGATTCCATCGCCTGGTTCGCGACCGGGAAACTTGAGTTGCCAGGCGTCCCATGCCGCGGGCACCATCAACTGCTGCAAGTGCCAGTCTGCGCTGGCACCACGTTCTTTGATGCGGGCGGCGGTGGCCGCGTCGTACGGCAGGCCCCACAAGCCGAAGCGTGACTGGCCGACACCTAGTGCGAAGGTGTCGGCGTCCTGTTCAGCTTGCGGCGGCATGTTCGCCACCAGAAACAACGGCTCGGCCTCTCGTATATGGTCCATGCGCTTCAGATTGCGCACGTGCTCCCACGTCTGACCCAGGCCGATCGGCGAAGGCGGGGTGGCGGTGTACCAGTGCGCAACGGTGCCTGGCTGCACGGTCCAGCCTGGTAGCTCGGCGGCCACGACTCGCATGGCCGCCGCGGCATCGGGCTCACCTTCGCCGTGCAGCTGGAAGGCGATGGCGCGCGCGATCATCCTCAGGCGGTGCGGGCGAGCTTGCGGACCGCTTTACGCCAGGTCGCCGGGTCCGCGCCGGCCGCCTGGCGGACCTCGGACACGTAAATGCTGCCGTGGCTATCGACTGCAATGCCGTGTGGCGCGGCGAACTGGAGCGCGCTACCAGGATCGTCGCCCCAGCGCGTCACCAGCTGACCTTGGAGGTCCAATACGGATACACGTGCCGGCCGGTCCTGGCCATATGGTGGCCGCATGAATGGATACAACGCGGCCCGCTCGCCCAGCTCGGCCACATAGACGTTTCCGTCGTTGTCGACGCATACGTCGTCCGGGCGCGCCAGGTCGGACCATTCGCCGAGATACGTGCCCTGCAGGTCGAAGATCTGGATGCGATTGTTCTCCCGATCGCACACCAGCACGCGCGCGTCCGGCAGCACCAGGACCGAATGGGGGATGTTGAAGGCGCCGTGTTCGGCACCCGGCGCCCCCCACGACGCGCGCAGCTCACCGGTTGGATTGAAGTGATGGACGCGCGCATTGCCGTAGCCATCGGACGCGAACAGGTCGCCGTTCGCGGCGGTCACCATCTTGGTGGGCTGATTGAACGGGCCGGCCGCGCGCACAATCGTACGGAAATCCGTGGTGAAGCCGGTGTCAGAGGGCGAGACGGGGCCGGCGATGCTGCGGACGAGATCGCCATCCGGCGTGAAGACGCGGATCCGGTGGCCGCCAACATCGGTGCAGTACAGCAAGCCGTCGACGCCGAAGGCGATCGCATGCGTGAACTCGAACAATCCGTCGCCGAACGCGCGCACGAAGGTTCCGTCAGGCTCGAGCACGATCACGGGATGGTCAGTGCTGCGCGGGCAATTGCCGCGCGTGATCAGGTAGACGCGATCGTCGGGTCCGACTGCGACGCCTGGCACATCACAGACTGTCCAGCCGGCCGGTAGCTGCAACCAATCCTCGAGAGCCGTATACGAGTGCCCACCCGGGCCGCGGAGTTCAACCGTCTGTGTGCTAGTCGTCACGCGGGCATTGTAGGTGGCGCGGCGACGCCAGGTAGGTTCAGCTCGCGCGCTCGATGACAACGCACAAACTGGCCCGGCGCGACCGCCTCCCAGACCGGCGGAGTGGTCTTGCACAGGTCGATCGCGTAGGGGCAGCGGGGATGAAAATAACAGCCGCTCGGCGGAGCGGCCGGATTGGCGACTTCGCCTTGCAATATGCTCGCTCCCTTGCGCGCGCGTGGGTTGGGTTCCGGAATCGAGCCAAGAAGCGCCGACGTATATGGGTGTTTTGGCTGAGCGAAGATCGTGCGCGTCTCGGCCAGCTCGACCATCTGGCCGACGTACATGACCGCGACGCGGTCGCTGATGTGCTTGACCACGCTCAGGTCGTGCGCCACGAACAGATAGGTCAGGCCGAGCCGCTCCTGGAGCTCGAGTAAGAGATTGAGGATCTGGGCTTGCACGGAGACGTCCAGGGCCGACACGGCTTCGTCGGCGACGACCAGGCGCGGCTCCAGGGCCAGTGCTCGAGCAATACCGATGCGCTGACGTTGGCCACCGCTGAACGCATGTGGATAACGCCGCATGAACTCGGGACGCAGTCCAACCAGTCGCAACAGCTCGGCGACACGGTCGTGGCGCTGCTTGGCATCGCTGACACCATGCACCAGCAGCGGCTCGGAGACGATGTCCAGCAGCGTCATCCGCGGATTGAGCGACGAATAGGGGTCCTGGAAAATCATCTGCATCTCGCGCCGGAGCGGACGCAAGCGCGAGCGTGGAACCTGTGCCAGGTCGACGACCTCGTCGCGTGCGGTGCGGAACAGAATCTGGCCACTCGACGGCTCGTATGCCCTGAGAATGCAGCGCGCGGTGGTCGTCTTGCCGCAGCCCGACTCGCCGACTAAGGCGAGCGTTTCGCCGCGTCTGACCGTGAACGAAACGTCATCGACGGCGCGCACGTGACCGATCGTCTTGCGCAGAAAGCCCTGACGAATGGGGAAAAACTTGCGCAGCTCCTTGACTTCGAGCAGCGACTCGGCGGCCATCGAGCTGACTGTGCCGTTCGCGGAGCTAGCCACTCGCCACCGCCTTGCTATCGACCGCGTCGGACGGATCTGGCCGGTGGTACAGGAAGCAGCTCACGGACTGACCGTTGCCAACGGACTGCAAGCGCGGCTCGTAATCATCGCACGTCCCACGCATGAAGCTCGGGCAACGAGGATGGAACGTGCAGCCTGATGGCCTGTTGTAGGGATGCGGAATCGACCCGCTAATGGTGGGCAGCTTGCTCCGCGGCTCGTCGCTGAGACTGGCAATCGAGCGCAAGAGCGCTTGTGTATACGGATGTCGCGGATTGAAAAACAGATCGTCGACGGTGCCCTCCTCGACGACTTTGCCCAGGTACATGACGACGACGTCGTCGGCCATTTCGGCCACCACGCCCAGGTTGTGCGTGATGAGCATGATGGCCATGCCGTTTTGCGCCTGCAGGTCGCGCAACAGCTGGAGGATCTGCGCCTGGGTGGTCACGTCGAGCGCGGTCGTCGGCTCGTCCGCAATCAGCAGCTTGGGGTCGCACGCCAGCGCAGTGGCGATCATCGCGCGCTGGCGAAGCCCGCCCGAGAGCTGAAATGCGTACTCATCCATGCGCTCCGCCGCGCGCGGAATGCCGACGCGCCGCAGTAGCTCCACGCCGCGCGCGCGCGCCTCCTGCTTCGAGACGCGCCGGTGGTACAGGATCGCCTCCATGATCTGATTACCGATGGTGTGTACGGGACTGAACGACGTCATCGGCTCCTGGAAGACATACGCGATGGTGCCGCCACGGATGGCGCGCATGGCGTGGCTATCGGGCTTGAGGCTGGTGATCTCAATAGTGTCGAACTCGTCGTGCAGCTCGATTTGGCCGGAGACGATGCGCCCCGGCTCGTCGACGAGGTTCAAGATCGAGCGCGCAGTAACGCTCTTGCCGCACCCAGACTCGCCCACGACACCTAGCGTTTGACCGGGATAGATGTCGAAGCTGGCTCCGTCGACCGCGCGCACCACGCCCTCGTCGGGGAAGAAATACGTCGTCAGGTCACGCACCGAGAGGATAGGCTGACCGCGCGACATTACACGCCGTATGGGTCGGCCGCATCGCGCAACCCGTCGCCCAGGAAATTGAACGCCAGAATCGCCACGATGACCGGTACTGCTGGCAGCAGCAGCCAGGGCGAGATGGCCAGGGTTTGCACGTTGGAGGCTTGTTGGAGCATGACCCCCCACGAGATCGCCGGCGGTCGTAGTCCGAGCCCCAGGAAGCTGAGCGACGTCTCGAAGATGATGATCTGCGGCAGCGAGAGCGTCGTCGCCGCGATGATGTGACTGAGGAATGACGGCACCATGTGCCGAAAGATGATCCGCGGCTGGCTGCAGCCGGCCAATTCCGCGGCCATCACGAAGTCCTCTTCGCGCAGCGACAGGAATCGCCCGCGGACCACGCGCGCGAGCTCCGTCCACTGGACCAGGGCGAAGATGATGGTCATCACAAAAAAGACGCGCACGATGTCCCAATCCCTGGGCAGCGCCGCGGCGAGGCCCATCCACAGTGGGATCGTCGGAATCGAGCGCAGGATCTCGACCATGCGCATGACGAGCGTGTCGGCGAGTCCGCCGAAATAGCCGGCGATCCCGCCCAGCAGGACACCCAGAAACAGACTGAGACTGACGCTGGCCAGTCCGATCAGCATCGAGATTTGCGTGCCGTACATCAGCCGTGACCACAGGTCGCGGCCCTGGATGTCGGTGCCAAGCAAGAACAAGGAATTCTCAGCCGTTCGGCCATCGCTCTGTACGCCCATGAGGTGGACGTCCAGTGGGATGAACCCGAACAGCTTGTAGGGAAACCCCTGGATAAGGAATTGAACGCGCACGTGCTGGGACGGATCAGGTACGTAGACGCGCTTGAATGTTTGTGGATCGCGCGTGCCGACCAATGCGTCAACCGATGGGCCACCGTCGCTGAATAGATGAACGGCCTGTGGTGCGATCAGGCCGCGCTGTGCCTCGGATGCGACCGGATCTGCATAGGCAAAGAAGTCGGCGAACGCGACGATGATATAGAAGGCACTGAGAACCACGGCCGATACGACGGCGAGCCTGTGTTTGCGGAAACGCCACCACACCAGCTGCCACTGCGTCGCGACCGAGATGCGCTCTTCGGCTTCGCTGACGCTCGGCGCACCCGGCACCAGTCCGGGCGCGGCAACAACGTCGGTGCTCATCGACCTTCCATCCGAATACGAGGATCGATCCATACCAGCAGCAAGTCGGAAATCAGCGAGCCGACGACGGTCAGCACGCTGATCATCAGGATGATCGTGCCGGCCAGGAACATGTCGAGAGCGATGAGTGCCCTGAGCAGAGTCGGTCCGACGGTCGGCAGACTCAACACCACCGAGACGATGATGCTGCCGCCGACGAGCTGCGGCAGAATGAATGGAATCTGGCTGGCGAATGGGTTGAGCGCCACGCGGACTGGGTATTTGAGGATGACGCGCATCTCGGGCACGCCGCGCGCTCTGGCGGCCACGACGTATGGTTTGCGTTTCTCGTCGAGTAGATTCGCGCGCATGATGCGCATCTGCTGCGCCGTTGCACCAACACCGAGGACCACCGCGGGAATGGGCAAATGGCCGAGCATGTCCTGCACTTTGGCCCAGCTCCACGGTGCGTCCAGGTATTCGGGTGAGAACAGGCCGCCGATGTTGGCGTTGAAGTACTGGAAGCCCAGATATAAGACCGTCAGCGCGAGCAGGAAGTTCGGTACGGCCAGGCCAATAAAGCCGACGAACGTGAACAGGTAGTCGAACACGGAGTACTGGCGGATGGCCGAATAGATGCCAATCGGCAGCGCCAGGACCCATGTGAACAGCAGCGCTACGAATGACACGACCAGGGTCAGCGGCAGGCGATCGCCGATCACCTCCATCACCGGTCGGTTGTACTCCATGGCCATACCAAAGTTGCCCTGCACGACGAGGCCAATCCAGCGCAGGTACTGGACATAAATCGGCTGATCGAGGCCGTACTGTCGTCTGAGGTTGGCGGCCTCCTCGACGCCGACGATGGCGCCGGACGACGCCAATTGCGCAATGTACGCGTCGACGTAGTCACCCGGCGGCAGGTGGATGATCATGAACGACAGGATGGAGATGATGACGATGGTCACCGCCGCCAGAAGGAGCCGCCCGAGGAGGTAACTCAGCATTCAGGTATCAGCAGTCAGCAGTCAGCAGTCAGCAGTCTGGATGTTGACCGATGACCGCCGACCACGGACGGTAGACGGTGGAAGTGGCTGGCAAGTCCGGTCGCATCATCGAGGTCCTCCGCTGATAGCTGATAGCTGATAGCTGATAGCTGATAGCTAATGGCTCTACGCTTTGAAGAAGAACTGTTCGGGCCGCGCGTTGCCTGGCGTCTGGCCGGGGGTGCTGCCGACCACACTGTCGGGCACGTTGGCCATGTTGTTCTTGCGCACGACGATGCCCAGCAGCGCGGGCGAGACGCCGACGGTGCCGATCACCCAGACGTTCTCGGCCATCAACTTGTTGATTTCCTGGCCGAGCGCCTTGCGCTCCTCCGCAGGCACGCTCTTGGCTTTGTCAAACGCCTCGAGCTGTTTGGCCAGATCGCCAACCGGCTTGCGGCCGAGTTTGCCGCCCGACTGATTCCATTTGCCCGTATCCGGCCCGATCCCGCTGTCCTGCGAAAAGGCCATGTCATGGAACGGATAGGTGAACGGATTGTCAGAGCCGTCGTTCGACCACACGCGAATCTGCAGCTCATTGGCATTCAGGCGTCGCGTCATCAACGACCGCTCGACTTCTTCGACGTTGGCCTTGATGCCCAGATTCTTGGCCCAGTGCTGTGAGACCATCTCGGCAATGCCAGTCCAGTTCACGAACGCCGCGCCGACCGTGGTGACGGTCAGAGTCAGCGTGCCCTTGCCATCACTCCGCTGGCGCAATCCATCCGGACCCTTCGCCAGGCCGAGTCGATCGAGGATCTCATTGGCCTGCTTCGGATCCAACGTCGAGTGCAGCTTGCGCGAGCCCGGCCCAGCGTTGTAGGGCGTGTTCTCAGCCGGCGCGGGTCCACCAGGCTCGCCCTGACCGAGCCAGAACACCTCGTTCAACTGGTCGCGATCGATACCCAGTGACAGCGCAATGCGGAAATCCTTGTTGGTCAACCACTTGGCGATCTCCGGATCGGTGTCGAAGTCCTGGTTGACGAAGAACCCGGCGTCGGTGCCGTGGGCCCACTTCCAGAAGCCAATGGTGTAGCCAGCTTTCTTCTCGTTCTCCTTGAACGCGGGCAGCTTGGCAATGTCCATGTGGCGGACCTGGAGGTCGTACTCGCCGGCGATCGCACGCAGGTTGGCGACTTCGAGGTTCTCGGCCAACGTCCACGTGATCTTGTCGATATAGGGCAGCTGATTGCCCTCCGTGTCGACGGCGAAGTAATACGGATTGCGCTCCATCACCGCGGCTGGTCCAGTCACCGGACTGGTGAATTTCCAGGGCGCGGTGGTTGGGCAGGCCATGTTGCGCGAGACGTCGTTGCGGTCCTTGAAGTAGGTCGCCCAGTTGTCGAAGCCAGCCGCCTTGGCCTGCTGATCGAGCTGTGCCCGGTCGGCGTACTTGGGGTGGAATTGCTTCATGTAGTGCTTGGGCGCCCACAGGCCCATCGCATGCCAACCCTCGGTCATGTGGCCGGCGACAGCGAGCGAGGCAATCTGGTCGACCAGCATGTAGTACGGCTGGTCGAATTTGAAAGCGACGCTGTAGTCGTCGATCTTGGCGACGGTGCCCTGTTTGCCACCCACGGCCATGTACGCCGCCTTCGATGGGTTGAGGTCCTCGTTCTGGTACAGGTCCTCGTACCAGAACATGATGTCGTCGGCGGTGAACGGTTCGCCGTCTGACCACTTCATGCCTTTGCGCAACTTGAACACGATCGTCTTGCCGCCGTCCTGGGCTTCCCAGCCCTTGGCGATGTGCGGCACGACCGTCTCGACCTTGGCGTCCCAGTAGATCAGGTGATCGTGATTGTGACGTTCCATGTTCTGCTTGTCGGCTGGGCCGGTAAACGCCATGCGCCAGTTGCCGCCGTACTTGCCGATCTCGTTGGTCGGCTGCAGGACGAGCGGCTCCTCGGGCAGGCGCTGCTCGACCGCCGGCAGCTTGCCCGTCTTGACCTGCTCCGCCAGCAGGGGCGACTCCTTGAACTGTTTGGGCATCTTCGCCGCGTCGGTGATGACCTGGGGCAGCTTGCCGCTCGGCGCCGCCGCGGCTGCCTGAGTGGGTACTGGCGCCGCCGCTGCTGGCGCGGCCTGGGTGGCTGCTGGCGCCGCGGGTGCAGCCGCGGCAGTGGGCTTCGGCGCCGCCGGGGCCGTCGTGGGTGCCACCGCCTGTGGTGCGCCTGGACCGCACGCTGCCGCCAGCGCAGCTGCTCCAGTGAGACCGATGAGTCGTACGAAGTCGCGTCGGCTGACCATATGAGATGTGTCTCCTCTCCCTGCTGCCCTGACCGCTGACATGCTCGCCCTGCCAGTTAGCGCTCACGCTAGCCTGAAGCGCTATGCTGAGCAACCCTCTCAAACACAAACTGGCCGCTGGCCAGCCGGCAACCATCGTCGCGCCATTCGCTCCGTCCGCTGGTCTGGTCGAGTTGCTTGGTCATCTGGGCTTTGACGGCGTGTTCCTGGATTGCGAACACGGCTCCAGTAGCTGGGGCGAGGTTGAGGATATGGTCCGCGCGGCTGACCTTGCTGGCTACAGCTCGATCGTGCGTGTCGAGCGCAACGATCCGGCCACGATTACGCGTGCGCTCGATCGCGGCGCGAGCGGTGTGCAGGTGCCGCACGTGAATACAGCCGCTGAGGCCCTGGCCGCGGTCCAGCACACGAAATTCGCCCCGCTCGGTCATCGTGGCTGGAGTGGCGGACGCAGCGCATTCGGGATCGACGGCGCTGACTTTGCCGGGCGCGCCAACGCCGAAACGCTGCTGGCCATCATGCTCGAGGAGGTCGAGGCGCTCGACAACCTCGACGCCATTCTGAAAGTCGAGCACGTCGACGTCTTCTTCGTCGCGCCGGGCGATCTGGCCCAATCGATGGGCCACCCGGGCAGTACCGGCCATCCGCAAGTCGTCGCTGCCATCGACGACGCCTTGCGCCGCATCCGCGCCGCCGGGCGGGTCTCCGGCGCACTCGTCACGCCCAACGACCTCGAGCATCATCTCGAGCTCGGGGTGCAGTACGTCTACATCGCCTTGACGTCACTGCTGTCGCCGGCGGCGGGCGCCTTCGTTCAGCGCGTTCGTGCGTCAAGCCCAGCGGCGCCCAGATAAGCGCCCGGCAAGTCTTCCTCGATGCGCAGCAGCTGGTTCCACTTGGCCAGGCGCGAAGAACGCGTCACCGAGCCAACCTTGACCTGATCGGCGCCGCAGCCGACCGCGAAGTCGCTCAGGAAGGCGTCTTCGGTTTCGCCCGAGCGCGCCGAGGCGACGCTGCGCCAGTTGACTTCGCGGGCGCGCTGGACCACGCGCAGCGCCTCGCTGAGCGTGCCGATCTGGTTGACCTTGACCAGCACGGCATTGGCAGCCTGCTCGGCGATACCCCGGTCGACGCGTTTGACGTCCGTCGTGAACAGGTCGTCGCCCACAAGCTGGGTCGTTGCCCCGAGCCGATCGCTCAAGGTCTGCCAGGCGGACCAGTCATTTTCGGCCAGGCCATCTTCGATGGACACGACCGGGTACGTCCGTCGCCAGGCGGCGAGCATGTCGACCATGTTTGAAGCCGAGAGGCGGCGTTGTTCGCGCCGCAGGACGTACTGCTGCGTGTCCGGGTCGAAGAAGTGCGTGGCCGCCACGTCGATAGCGATGGCGACGTCGACGCCTGGCCGCAGCCCGGCCGCGGCAATGGCGTCGGTCACCCACTCGAGCGCGTGCTCGTTGGACGTACATGGCGGTGCCCAGCCGCCTTCGTCGGCCACCAGCGGTGGATAGCCCTCGCGGCGCACACGCAGGCCCGCCGCGTGGTGCACTCGCCACACCCATTCGAGCGCCTGGGCGAACGTTTCGGCGCCGATGGGCATGGCCAGGACATCCTGGATCTCGATCTGCCCGCCGGCGTGCAAGCCACCCGAAACGATGTTGACCATCGGCAGCGGTATCGTCGGCCGGTCTCGCTGCGCGATCGCTGCTATGTGCTGGTAGAGGGGGACGTGTGCGCTGAGCGCCGCTGCGCGACACGTCGCCAGCGACACCGCGAGCAGCGCGTTGGCGCCCAGGCGCGATTTGTTGGGCGTGCCGTCCAACTCGACGAGCACGGCATCCAGGCCGGCTTGATCTGAGGATTGGAGGCCACGGACCGCTGGATTGATGACGTCTCGGACGTGTGCCACGGCACGGCGCACGCCGAAACCGCCATACCGTTCTGGATCGCCATCGCGCAGCTCGACTGCCTCATGGGCTCCGGTCGATGCCCCGCTGGGAACGCTCGCCCGCCCGAGCGTGCCGTCGGCCAGCACGACGTCTGCCTCGACCGTTGGTCGGCCGCGCGAGTCGAGGACTTCGCGGGCGAAGACGCGCTCGATCATCGCGCCAGGGTCAGCTCGCGCACGTCGCGCAACGTGCGTGGCTCCTCGAGCAAGATGCTCTCGGCAAGTCGGCGCACGCGTTGTCGTAGCTCATGGGTGGTCAGGTACTCAGCCGGCGACTTGCCGTCCACACGCGCGGCGAGCAGACAGCCCAGCAGGCCGACGGTATCCGGCTCGCGGTGCTCGGTGCCGGCATACGCGGTCCAGAAGTCGCCCGCCAGGTCGAGAAAGTCGCTTGCACGATCGGGAAAGGCGCACGCTTTCAGATGCAGATGGGCGAGACAGAACGCCGTGTCGAACGCGGGATCGCCCCAATGGCAGACCTCGTGGTCGAGCAGCACGACCTGGTCCGGTAGGCCTGGTTCGACGAGCAGGTTCTTGGGGCTGTAGTCGCCGTGGACGAGGCACTCGCGGACGGACAACATGCGCTCGGTATGCCCTTCGATCGCCCGCGCCAGGTGCGGACGGCGCTGCGCGGTCACATGCAGATACGGATCGACGCGCAAGGCGAGGAAGTCCTGGCGGTCGGCGAATGCTTCGGCCAGGCCAGGTTCCGCACGGCTACGGGTGTGCAACCGGCCGAGCAGCTCGCCGACGGCGGTCGCCGTGTCCGGTGCGAGGTCGCCACGCATGAGCAGCGTTTTCCACGTCACGGCGCCCATCGTCGCACTGGGCATCACGAACAACGAGCGCCGCTGGTCGACATGGATGGGGGCCAGGATGCTGCCGTCAGGCAAGAGTCGTTCGAGGACTGTCGCGGCGCGTGCCTCGGTCGCCGAGCGCTCCACGCGCGACAACCATTCGTCGCTGACCTGCAGTTGCGGCAGCGCTTGCTTGACCACGACGGCGGTCGTGCCCCAGGTTGCGCGGAAGACCGCGCTCGACACGCCACCGGCGAGCCGCTCGACCTGAGCCGATTCGCCATGCGCCAGGAGGCCGATGTCGCGCAGATACTGGGCGACCTGGTCGGTTTGAAGGATCGCCACTTCGGATCGCAGCCTAGTGGCTGGGTGCCGGCCTGGCCAACGCGTCGGCGTTCCACAGATGCTCGGGCGCGCGGTTGGCGAGCACGTCGACGACCGACTGCGCGGTGCGTCGACGCAGCTCGGCCAGCGATTCCTCCGAGTAGAACGCCACGTGCGGCGTGAGGACCAGGTTATCCAGGCCGAGCAGCGCATCGTCGGCGGCGATCGGCTCCTGAGGCAGCACGTCCAGGCCAGCTCCGGCGATCCAGCCGTCACGCAGCGCACGCGCCAACGCGGCCGTGTCGACCAGCCCGCCACGGGCGGTGTTGATCAGAAACGCGGTTGGCTTCATCCGCCGCAGCAACGCTTCATCTACGAGTCCGCGTGTTTCGGGCGTGAGCGGCACGTGCAGACTGACGAAGTCGGCCTGCTGCAGAAGCTCGTCGAGCGTTACGGTCTGAGCGCCCTGGGGCGGAGCGATTGGTGCCTGGTCATAGACCAGCACGCGCAGTCCAAGGCCGCTGGCTTTAGCGGCCAGGCGGCCGCCGATCCGTCCGCAACCGATCAAGCCCAGCGTTCGCCCCTCGATCCGTCGCAACGGTGCGCCGACGCCCAGGTCCCAGCCGCCAGCCTTGACTGATGCGTTGTAGCGCACGACGCTCCTGGCCAGGCTCAGCAGCAATGCCAGGGCGTGCTCCGCGACCTCGGCGACACAGTAATCCGGCACGTAGGTGACCGGAATGGCGCGCGCCGTCGCCGTGTCGACGGCGATGTTGTCGACGCCGACGCCATACCGGGCGACAACGCGCAGGTTGCGCGCGCTGTCGATGACCGGCGCGGTCACGCGCGCGAAGCAGGTCATGATCGCCACCGCGTCCTTGGCCAACGCACACAGCGTGGACTCATCGCTGCTCGGCGAGTCGACGACGTGTAGCCCCGCTGCCTCGAGTAGCGCCGTTTCGACCTGCACATCAGGCCAGGTATGGTCGGTGATCAGGACCCTGTTCGTGCCAGGTATGGTACGGCGGTTCATATATGGCCGAGCGACGACTACGGTGGGGAATACTGAGCACGGCGCGCATCGGGCGCACGCTGTTCATGCCTGGCGTGCGTGCGGGCGAGGAGGGCGAGCTGGCGGCAATTGCGAGTCGGCGGCTCGACGTGGCCGAGGTGGTCGCGGCTGAATTCGCGATTCCGCGCGCGTTTGGCGCTTACGACGACCTGCTCGACGATCCAGAGATCGACGCCATCTACAACCCACTGCCGAATCGACTGCATGCGGAATGGACCATGCGTGCCGCCCGAGCGGGCAAGCACGTGCTGTGCGAGAAGCCGCTGGCGCGCACGGGCGCCGAAGCACAAGAAATGGCCCGCGTGTGCCAGCAGGCCGGCGTGCTGCTCATAGAAGCTTTCATGTGGCGCCACCACCCGCAGCATGCGCGTGTACGCGCGCTCCTCGACGCCGGCCAGATTGGCGAGCCACGCATGGTGCGCAGCTCGTTCAGTTACATGATCGGGCCTGAACCGAGCAATGTCCGCCTGCAGCGCGATCTCGAGGGTGGTTCGCTGATGGACGTCGGCTGTTATCCGGTCAACGTTGCGCGCTGGGTGTTCCAGGCCGAGCCGATCGACGTCGTGGGGCGCCAGATCGTCGATCCTACGTACAACGTCGAAACGACCTTTGCCGGTGTCTTGACATTCCCCGGCGATCGACTGGCGCTGATCGACAGCAGTTTTGGCCAGGCTGGCCAGACCGAGTATGAGATCGTGGGTACCGAAGGCCGGATCGTGGTCGACCGCGCGTTTCGGCCCGATGCTCGACCCGGCCGCATCCATGTGCTGCGCGGCCAGGAGCAGCGCACCGAGGAGGTGGCGCCAGCCGACCAGTTCGCGCTCGAGGCCGATCACTTCGCGCGCAGTATTCGCGCTGGCCGGGTGCTCGACCCCGCCGAGAATGGTGTTGCTCAAGCGCGCGTCATCGAGGCGCTCTATGCCAGCGCCGAATCTGCTCCTTTGCCCTGACGTCAAAGGAGGCTCGCTTTATTTGTCAATACCGCGCATACTGATCGCCTCAGGCACGTTTCGCCTCCCGTCGTCGGGTGAGGTCTTCGGACAAAGCGCTCACCTCACATAGCCTGTATCCGTGGTTCGTTCCCTCTGACGAGACTTGCCCAAGGTGAGGAGGCGGGTGGCATGCAACCGTCAGTGGATGGTGTGCGCGGCAATAGCGAGCGGCTATTGAGTACGCTCGTGCGATTGCTCGCGATTCGTTCACCCGAGCTGCGGCCGGCGCTCGACGAAGCAGCCATGCCATTGCTCGAGGCAGTGGACGCCGAGAAGATCGATGTGTTCCTGTATCAGGATGCGAGTGCCACGCTGGTCGCGATGGGCACCTCGGACACGCCGGTCGCGCGGCGGCAGAAACAGCTGGGTCTCGATCGACAGGCGATTGCCAATGGCGGACGCGTGGTGGACGTGTTTCAAACGGGCGTCCCCGTGCTGGAGGGACATGTCGACCAGGACCGGGGTGAGCTACCTGGCGTGCGCGAAGCACTCGCGGCGCGCAGCATCATCAATGTCGCGGTCGAAGTGGACGGCGACCGCCGTGGCGTTCTGTCGGCCATCTCAACACAGCCCGAGAAGTTCACCGAGCAAGATCTGGAGTTCATGCAGGCCGTCGCCGGCTGGGTCGGCATGATCGCCGAGCGGGCACAGTTGTCCGAGGCAATGGCCGAGCAGGCCTACATGCGTGGCCAGCGCAACGCAGCCGCGGAGGTCGCGCGGCTGACGCCCCGCCAGCGCGAGGTCGCGGCGTGTATCGCCGAAGGCTTGACAAACGAGGAGGTCGCCGAACGGCTGGTTCTGGTCAATGGCACCGTCGCCAACCACGTCCAGGCCATCCTCACGCGACTCGGCCTACGCAATCGCACCCAGATCGCGGCGTGGGCCGTCGAGCGTGGCTTGTATCAAACAGCCATGGACGTCGGCCCGCCGCCCGAAGTCAACGAGTTGGCGGCGCACGGGCGCATGACTTCGAACGTCAAAGGCTAATACAACGCCTAGCGGGCCAGATACGCCAGATACGCGTCACGGATGCGCGCATAGTCCTCGCACGTGATCTGCTCCAGCCCGGCCGTGTCAACCAGCCGGATGCGGCCACGCTGGTGGCGGATCAACTGCTTCTCCTCGAGCGATTGCATGGCCTCGGTGACGGTCGGTCGGCGCACGCCGAGCATCTGCCCCAGGAACTGTTGGGTCAAATAGAACGTGTCCGTCTCGGCGCGGTCGCGGACTACCAGGAGCCAACGCGCCAGGCGTTGCTCGGATCCATGCAGGCGATTACAGGACACCGTGCGCGCGGTCGCGTGGAGCAGCGCGGCAACATAGCCGAGGAACATCGAGCGCACGGCCACGTCGGCCTCGAGCTCGCGCTGCAAGTAGGCCGCCGGCAACGCCAGGACGCCGTCTTCGACTTGACACAACTCTTCAAAGGTGCTCGTCGGGGCACCCAGAATGACGGCGCTGCCGAGCATGCCCTCGCGGCCAGCGACAGCCGCCTCGACGGCATCGTCGCCGTTGCTGCTGCGCACGATCAGCGAGAATAGCCCGCTGGTTGGGAAAAAGACGCGCTCGACCGGACGGTCAGCCTGCACCAGGACGTCGCCCTGGTCAGCACGAATCGGCTCGAGGTGGGGTATGAGTCGATCGAGCGTCGCGGCGGGCAGTCCCGATAGCAGGTAGTTGCGCCGCGGATCACGGTGCTCTGAGTGGCTCGGCATAGCGGCCCCCTGTGGCTCCAGGTGGCCGCGTCGCCCTCCTGGCGCCGAGGACGCGTGAAGTCTGAACTTGTCAGGTAGAGCGGACAGATGACCGTTCCGCAGCCACTATACGCTATTGTTAGCAAGATGACATATTGTTCGTCATCGAACCATATGGTTCGATGACCCGTCCGTGGGTAGGCGACCGAACAGGCGCTGGTACTCGTCCCGACTCACGCGGTGACATTCGCACGCGACCTGCTCCAGCCCGCGCCGATCGAGGATGGTCACGACGCCCCGCGAGTAGTGAACCAAGCCGGCCCGCTGGAGCATGCCGGCGGCGAGCGTCACGGTCGGCCGGCGCACGCCCAGCATTTGCGCCAGGAACTCGTGCGTGAGCGCCAACGTATGCCCGTCGACACGGTCGTGACACATCAACAGCCAGCGCGCCATGCGCTGATGCGCCTCGTGCAGCCGCGCGCACGCCACCCATTGAGCCATGCCTGTGTGGCTCCACGAGACGTAGCGGCCGACGACGCCACGCAGTCCGACTAATCGGTCGCGTGCATCTCGGAACGCCGCGCTGGACATGCGCACGGCGGCACATGGCAACACCTGGGCGAACGCGTGTAATGGATCGGTTTCGGCGTCGAGAAACACGGGCAGGCCGACCATGCCGTCGCGCCCGACGGGTCCCACCTCGACGGTTCGGCCGTCGCCGGTGGTGCGCACGATGGACACCATGCCCTGGACGACGAAGAACACATAGCTGAGCGGTTGATTGGCCTCGTACAGCGGTTGGTTCTGGGCAAAGGAGACGGGTTCGAGCGCCGGCGAGAGGTGCGCCAGCTCGTGGCCGGGCAGCGCTGCCAACAGGAGATTGCAGGTGGGGTCGAGAGCCAGCACATCCAAAAATGTGCCTGACCGCGGCGCTGTATGACAAGTCGGCGGACTGTTTCTCGACAGACTTTTATGCAAGATGGCGTACATTTCTGTCAGGTGCGCTACACTTGTGTGCCACGGGGATCACAGGCATGGACACCTCACACGAGGGCACGCTGGGTGTTGAACAAGCAGTTGGCGCTGTGCAGTTGTCGCGCTTCAGAGCCGAACAGCTCGCCAGCGCGTTCGAGCTGACCGAGACCGAGGTCCAGGCCGATGCGCCGACGATTGCGCACTGGCAAGGCCCGTCGAGTGAGCTCTACGGCTGGCTCAACGCGCGCCATGCCTGGCGCCACGACGAGGCGTTGCACTACGTCAAGTGGGTGCGCGTGAAGGTCTGGCAGGGGCGCACCAGCGGCGACGGCTAGTACGCGTTTTTCAAGATCGAGTAGACCTCCTCGACACCGCGGAACGCGCGTGGACCACCCACCGAGCGCGGTGTGTGTTGACTGAAGACGCGCTCCGCGCACACCCGCAGCGTGTCTTCGGTCACGTTGTGCGAGCGCAGCGATTCAGTCATTTCCACCTCGGCGCACAGGCGGCGCACGGCGTCCACGGCGCGTTGGGCGGCGTCGCGCACAGCCAGGCCGTCGACGCGCTCGCCGAGCGCTTGCGCGACCAGGCCCAGTTTCTCCGCGCAGCCGATCGCGCTCCATTCCAGGACATGCGGCAGCATCAGTCCGATGAGCCGCCCATGTGGCAAGTGCGTCAGGTCGCCGAGCACCTCGGCATAGGTGTGCACATGCGTCAAGCCGCCGAATGGAAACGCGGTGCCGACCATCGTCGCCGCACCCAGCATCGCCGCGCGCGCTTCCAGGTTGTGGCCATTGCCGAACGCTTTGGGCAAGTAGCGACCAATCGTTTCGACCGCCTGGAGCAGCAGCGCATCCGCGTACGGATTCACGCGCAGGGTAATGATGGCTTCGATCGCTTGCGACAACGCGTCGAAGCCGGTATCGGCAGTGACCCGCGGCGGCATGGACATGGTCAGGACGGGGTCGCAGAGCGACACCGCTGGCCGCACATTGGGTCCGCCAGCCCATAGCTTGATGCCGCTGTCCGGATCGAACACACCACAGCCCGCCGTGACGTCCGCGCCGGTGCCGGCCGTGGTCGGCACAGTCATCACCGGCGGACCCTTCCTGTCAATAGTGCGCTCGCGTTTCCACTCGGTTCCGACACGCCGCTCCGTGTAATCCTGAAACTTGCCGCCGTTGCCAACCAACAACGACACCGCCTTGGCACTGTCCATCGAGCTACCACCGCCCACGGCGACGATGACGTCGCACGCGCGTTCGCGAAACATGTCCACGGCCGCCTCGACCGAGGCCAGGACGGGCTCCGTGGCGACCTCGGTGAATAGCTCTGTCCGTACGTCCGCGGACTGCAGCGCGCTCTCGATTGGCTCGGTCAGGCCGAGGCGGTGCAGGGTCGGGTCGGTCATGATCAGCGCCGCGGTGCCGTTCAGCTCGCGCGCGATCCGGCCGGCATCCTTGGCCCGGCCGACGCCGAACACGACGCGCGCCATCGGACCGAATTCGAACTCAGCTAACCAGCTCATGCGCTCTGGCCGGCCTGGCGGCGGTGTAGCCCTCGAGAAACCGTCGGATTCGCTCGACGCTGATCTTGGCCCACTCCGCGCCGCTGTACACGTCGCCGCGCGGAATCTGCGCTTCGACGCTGAGTGGAATATCCGGCGGCAGCGCATCCAGATAGTCGTACAACGGGACCATGCCCTCGCCGGGCAACGTACCCGCGTTGCCTAGCACGGATGACGAATCGTTGATCTGGGCGTACGGATACCACTTCGCGTCGTACTTTTTGAGTGCGCCAAAGCCGAGCTCGTCGCGGAACGTCTGGCGCGGGTCCAGACAGATGCCCACGTTGTCGCGTTGACAGTCAGTCATGAATTTGACCGCGGTCGACAGCGGAGTCAGCGCGCCGACGGTTGCTTCGACGACGGCGGTCTGGTGCATGGGCGCGATCCGGTCGCACAGTCGACCGAACGAATCGCACATGCGGTTCCACTCCGGGTCGTCGCCGATGACCAGCACATACCGTGCGCCGAGCTCGCCACCGAAGTCGAGCGCCGGCAGAATCAGATTCCACTCCATTTCAGGCCGCAAATAGAAACTGTAGATGTCGAACACTTCGAGATCGGAATCGTCCAAGGCGTGTTTGACGTCGCGCATCAGGTCAGGGATGCCGACGATGGGATTGAAGTTGTAGGTTCGGCCGGGCGCTCGATACAGTCGGATGCCGATGGCTTCGTAGCCGGCGCGCAGTGTGGCGTCGATGTACTCCAGCGGCGGCGTGGTGCCCAGATTCTGGGGCGAGTTGATGAGCTTGTTCATCGGGGGTGCGAGCAATCGTAGTCCCCCCGACCCGACGACCGGGCGCAACGGCCGTTAACGAAATACGGCCCCGATCGAGACTGGCTCACCTCATCCAGGAGCGACTTGTAGTCCTCCATCGACAATGCCGGTGCTGTCCATCTTGAGCTGGCTCACGCTGACGCTCGCCGCGCGACGCTGGCCGGGCAGCACTGCCAGGCCGACTTCGAGGATTGGCGCTTGCGCAGGCGCCGC
>DASXRR010000119.1:0-4427 GCA_036506475.1 Chloroflexota bacterium | reverse complement strand
GAGAGCGCACGTACGGCACGACGAACATTCAGCGTTGGCGACACGGATTGCTGCTGCTGCGCATGGTGCTGTTCGCCGCGCGGCGCATCAAGTTCGTCTAACTGCTACATTCAAGGGCAGTGCGCGTCGCCGTCGTCCTCCCGATGTACAACGAGGCGGGAAACGTGGTGGCGCTGATGGAGCGCCTCGCGGAGGTCCGCCAGCGCTCTGGGCTGGATCTGGTCGCACTGGGGGTCAATGACGGCAGTCGCGACGCCACTCGACTGCGCCTGCGCGATGCCGAAGCTGCGCATACGTGGGTGCGGTTCGTGAACCACGAGCGAAATCGCGGCCTGGCCGCCGCGCTGCGCACTGGCATTGCCACTGCGCTCGCGGAACGACACCCGCCGTTCGACGCCGTGGCGTTCATGGATGCTGACCTGACCCACGCTCCTGAAGACCTGCCGCGCTTGCTCGAGCCGATTACGCGGCAGCGGGCCGACTTCGTCCTCGGGTCGCGCTACGTGCCTGGCGGGCGGATGCGTGGCGTACCGCTTGCGCGCCAGGCCATCAGCATCGTCGGCAACGCCGCCGCGCGGCGCATGCTCGGCGTGCGCGTGAGCGATCTGACCAGTGGCTTCCGCGCGGCGCGAACGGACGTCTTTCGCGTCGTGGCGCTCGAGGAGAATGGCTTCGGCATTCAACTCGAGGGGACGGTCAAGGCGTATCGGGCAGGTTTCCGGGTAGCCGAGGTACCGATCACGCTCGGCGTGCGCAAGACGGGCTACTCGAAGATGGCCTATACGCGCAGCTTCTGGCTGGGTTACGCGCGCCTGCTGCTCAGGCTGTCGATCTCACGGCGTATGGTAGACTTGCCTGCCTCTACGTTCTATGCCGAAGCTGAAGACGCACAAAGCCGCGGCGCGGCGCTTTGAATACACCGGGTCGGGCAAGCTCGTCCGCACCCGCCATGGCAAGAGCCACTTGCGACGCAATCGCTCGCCGCGCGCGGCGCGTGAGTACGACGAGATGATGCCCGTCTTTCCGGGCGATCTCAAGCGTCTCAAGCGCATGATGCCGTACGCCAAGTAGCCCATGACGCGCATCAAGCCTGGCGTTACCGCGCATCGTCGCCACAAGAAGACCCTCAAGCTGGCCAAGGGCTTCACGCAAGGTCGGCGCAAGCTGATCCGCATCGCCAACGAGACGGTGATGAAGTCACTGTCGTACGCGTATCGCGACCGTCGCGCACGCAAGGGCGACATGCGCCGGCTGTGGATCCAGCGCATCAATGCCGCGGCGCGCCACTACGGCATCAGCTACAGCCAGCTCATGGCGTCGCTGAAGACGCGTGGCGTGACCATCAATCGCAAGATGCTGGCTGACCTGGCGGTGCGCGATCTCGCCGCCTTCGGCACCCTCGCCAAAGCCGAGTAGCGGTCGCCCTGTACTTCGCCGCCCAGCCGGCAGCGTCCGCACAGGCGTCTGCGCGAGCATTCGTGGCCGCTGCAACGTCGCCGACCGGCCGTCAGCGTTCTCTAGCGACGGTTGCCGAGGCGAGTGTCGGCTAAGGTAGGGCCGATGAGCGCAGTCACGGACCTGCCAACGGTGGTCATCGAGCCCTCGCATGGCTGGCGTGCGCTGGACTTGCGAGAGCTGTGGCGTTTCCGCGAGCTGGCGTACTTCCTGGCATTGCGCGACGTCAAGGTCAGGTACAAGCAGACCGCGCTGGGCGTCGCCTGGGTGGTCCTGCAGCCCCTGCTAGCGATGGGCATCTTCTCGATTGTGTTCGGCTCGCGCGGGTTGACAACCGACGGTGTGCCGTACCCGCTGTTCGTCGTGAGCGGCCTGGTGCCGTGGTTCTACTTCGCCAATGCCACGGCCGGTGCGAGTGGCAGCATCGTTGGCAACGCGCAGCTGATCAGCAAGGTGTACTTTCCCAGGCTGGCCATTCCGCTGGCGGCGGTGTTGGCCAATCTGGTCGACCTGGCGATCGGGCTACTGCTGGCGGTCATCGTGCTGGTCGTGTTCGGCTATGGCATTGGGCCGGAGCTGTTGTGGCTGCCCGCGCTCACGGTGCTGAGCGTGCTGACGGCCCTGGCGGTCAGCGTGTGGCTGGCGGCGCTTGACGTCCAGTACCGCGACGTGCGCTACGCGGTGCCGTTCCTGCTCCAGGTATGGCTGTTCGCTACGCCGGTGATCTACGCAACCGCGGATGTCCCCGAGCGCTGGCGACTACTGCTCTCGCTCAACCCGATGAGTGGAATGATCGAAGCGTTCCGTTATGCGCTGCTGGGCACTGGTGAGCCGCCACTGCCCAAGGTGGCGGTGTCCGTCGTGATCGTGCTCACGCTGCTCGTGACCGGCCTGCTCTACTTCCGTCGCATGGAGCGCTCGTTCGCCGACGTCATCTAGAGTGCACCCGCATGCGTGTGGCTCACCACGTCTGCGCAATAGCGTTGCTGGTCTGTTAGCCGTACGCTTCCTAGCTGCGAGACATGGCTGACCCGATTCTTGCCAGACAGGCGCAGGCCATGCTGTTCATGCTGGTCGGCCTCGGGCTGGTTGGCCTGGCGCTTTATTTGCGGCTACGCATCTTCATCGGCGCTCGACCCGGCGGCGTCGACACCTGGTACTACCTGGCCAGCGCCGAAGCGATCCGCGCCCAGAAGCGCTTGCCGATCAGTCTGCCGCAGTATCTGCTGCACGACGAGCGCGAGTCGTATCCTGCCGTGTTCCCGTTGTTCCTGGCGCTGTTATCTCCAGGCTGGCTGCGCTCGTACTTCTGGCTGGTCTCGCCAATCGTCGACGCTGTCCACCTGCTCCTCCTGTACTTGCTAGCGTTTCGTCTGACCGACAGCGTGCTGGCGGCGGCCACAGCCGGGCTGATCTACGCCGTCACGCCGCAGCTGATCTCGGAGACGCGCAATCTGAACGGTCGCGCGTTCGCATCGCTGCTGCAAACCGTAACTATGCTGGTCCTACTGCGCAGCGTGATCCCCGGGACGGGGCCGTCTTCCGCGGTCCTGGGGACTGGCGAGCCGACGTTATGGCTGGTCGCCGTTGTGCTCATCGGCGTGCTGTACAACACGCACACCAGCACGACGATCGCGTTCCTGGTCAGCACGGCCACGCTGACGGCCGTTTTCGCGGAGCCGCGGTTCCTGCTCGCCGGCGTAGCTGGCCTGCCGGTGGCGATCGTCCTGTCGGGCGGCTACTACCTGCGGGTCATCCTCAACCACGTCCACGCGGCGCGGTTTTGGATGCGCAATGTGCGCTACACCCGCGCGCACCAGGTAGAGGACTCGCCCGTGCTTGGGCCACGAAACGGGACGGGGCGACCAGCGCAGGGCCTGTACCGCTCCAAGCTGTCGCTTGGGCTGCGCGTGCTCGGCGAGAACCCGTTCATTCTGGCCATGCTGGTTACGCCAATCCCACAAAACACGTGGGCGGAGCATATGTACTGGTGGGCCGTGGCCATTCTGGTGTGGTCAGTCCTCACCACCTTCGGTGGGCCGCTACGCATTCTTGGCCCTGGCTTTCACTACATGAAGGCGTCGGTGTTTCCCACGGCATATACGCTTGCCGTCGCCGTCAACATCCAGGAAGGTGCGTTGTCGCTCGTTGGGCTGGCACTGCTGATCTCACTTGTCGCCAGTTTCGCCGCGCTGGCCTACTTCTACCGGGTCATGGCCCGCCGCGAGACTGAACACACGGCCCAAACGCCGCCTACGCTGGCCGAAGCGGCAGCACACCTGAAAACGCTGCCTGGCACACGCGTCCTTGTGCTGCCGTCGATGTACGCGGATTTCGTGGCGTTTAACGCCGGCAAGGCTGTGGTCTGGGGCGGTCACAGCGGTGACCTTTCGCGATTCGAAGAGTTCTTTCCTGTGCTGAGAAAGCCGCTGTCGTACTTCATCGAGCGGTACCAGGTCGATTACGTGCTGTTGGATCATGCCTATGTCACTCCCGAGCGCGTGGGTCTATCCGACCCTATCAGGACGGTTGGCAAGTTCGGCGCGATTGCGATTTACGAACCCGCGCAGCCACCCACGACCATGACCGCCGATCTCCTCTTGCGACAGTCGTGACGCTCGCACGCGGCCGGTGATTACTTCCCCGACCTGGCATATCGCGGTGGCGCACGCCGCCACGCTGACGGCCGTGTTGTGGATGACTAGCGGTGTCGGTCTGCTGGTCGCAGGCGCCACCTGCCTGGACTGGCGAAGTCTGGCAGGCCAGATGCTCATCGGGTTCCTTGGCTATACGGTCCTGCTAGCTGTGAGCGCTGGGGTCGGTCTCAATTTTGGCATTGGAGCCGCCCTGCTCTGCGCCTACTTCCTCTTTGGCCTTGCCATATTGGCATGGCGGTACCGCCGCGGCCTAACGCGTTTACGAAGGCGCCTGCTGCTGGCTGCCGCGATTGGCTTCTCAAGCCTGAGCACGTC
>DASXRR010000118.1:0-6414 GCA_036506475.1 Chloroflexota bacterium | reverse complement strand
CGCCCAGTACGTGTGGGCCGTGCGTCGAGCGCACGTGCTCGCCGATGCGTCGGACGTTTTCTTGTGCTGCGCGCAGATCGACGCCGGCGTCGGCGTAGTCCAGTGGTCGGGGGTCAGGGGTCAGGGGTCGGAACGACGCGGCCAATTATTCGCCGGCCCCCGTCCCCCGTCCGCCGGCCCCCGCTTCGAGGCCGAGCTTGTCCACGAGACCGTCGATCGGCATCGGGTAGCGGCCGTGGAAACAGGCATTGCACAACTGCTGCTCGGGCAAGCCGATCGCGCCGACCAGCCCGTCCAGGCTCAAATAGCCCAGCGAATCGGCGCCCACCGCGACGCGGATCTCTTCCACCGAGTGGATGTTGGCGATAAGCGACTCTTCGGGCGCGGTATCGACGCCCAGGTGACACGCGTAGCGAATCGGCGGCGCGCAGATGCGCAGATGGACTTCGGCGGCGCCGGCGCGGCGCAACATGGCCACGATGCGCGGGGTCGTCGTGCCGCGCACGATGCTGTCGTCAACCAGGGCGATGCGCTGGCCGCGCAGCACCTCGGGCAGCGGGTTGAACTTGAGGTCGACGCCTACTTCGCGCTGCTCCTGGTACGGCTGGATGAACGTCCGCCCGATGTAGCGGTTCTTGACCAGGCCTTCGCGATACGGCAGGCCAGCGGCGCGAGCGAAGCCGATCGCCGCCGGCGTCGCCGAGTCGGGTACGGGCATCACGAAGTCGGCCGCAACGGGATGCTCGCGCGCGAGCGCCTCGCCCATCCGCTCGCGCGTCGAGTACACCAGCTGGCCGTCGATCAGGCTGTCGGGGCGGGCGAAGTAGATGAACTCGAACGAGCAGCCCGCGCGCCGGGTCTGTTGGGTGAACTGCTCCGAGTGCACACCGTCCGGGCCGATCGCGAGTAGCTCGCCCGGCGCGATTTCCCTGATCGGCTGGGCGCCGATCGTATCCAGCGCACATGTTTCGGAAGCGACGACCCAGCCGCTGTCGAGGCGGCCGAGCACCAGCGGGCGAATGCCCCACGGGTCGCGCGCCGCATACAGCCGATTGCGGGTCAGCATGACGAAGCAGAATGCGCCCTGGAGCTGGCCGAGCGCCCGCCGCATGCGCTCGAGCCACGAGTCGCCGGGGCTGTGAGCGATCAGGTGCGCCACCAGCTCTGAATCAGTCGAGGTGCGCGGTGTGACTCCGAGACCGAGCACCCGCCGCTGGATCTCCTGGACGTTGACCAGGTTGCCGTTGTGCGCCAGCGCCAGACTGCCCAGCGGCGAGGCGACGACCATCGGCTGCGCATTTTCTGCTCGGCTCGAGCCCGTCGTCGAGTAGCGTGTGTGGCCAATCGCGAGCGATCCGTTCAAGCGGGCGATGTCGCGGTCGCGGAAGACCTGGCTGACCAGGCCCATGCCGGTCAGGTTGTGCAGGCTGGTGCCGTCGGAGGTGCAGATGCCGGCGCTCTCCTGGCCGCGATGCTGGAGTGCATACAGGGCGAAGAACGCCATGCGCGCTGGCTCCTGGCGTGGTGCGTAAATCGCCACCACCCCGCACTGCTCCCTGGGCTTGCTCATGCCAGACCTGCCGACCAGATCGCTTCCAGGTCCGCTATCGACTCGTCGATCGTCGTACCGATCTGGAGGCGTGCTCCGCCTGCGTTGCCAATGCTCATGACGGGCACGTCCTCCTGGTTCGCCAGCCGCGCGACGCGGTCCACGTCTTCAGAGCGGCACGAGACAATGGCTCGGCCCTGGTCCTCTGAAAACACATCAAGGCCATCGTCTACGGTCGCCCCGACGCCGGTTGCGAAGCAGCATTCGGCCAGTGCGACGACCAGACCACCATCGGAGATGTCCTGGGCCGATAGCAGGAGCCGCTGGCCGATGAGCAGGCGTAAGAGTCTGGCCAGACGCAGCTCGTGCTGAAGGTCGAAGCGCGGGAAGCCGTCGTGTGTGTGCGCCGGCTGGCCGAGGAGCACGATCGCGGCCCCCTCGCGCAAGCCGATGGGCACCGCGAGCGACACGTCCTCGAGCAGACCGACCATGCCAATCGTCGGCGTGGGCGGGATGGGCCGCCCGGCCGTCTCGTTGTACAGGCTCACGTTGCCACTCACGATCGGCACCTCGAACAGACGGCACGCTTCGGCGAGGCCGTCGACCGCTTCGGCGAGCTGCCAGGCCACGAGGGGCTTCTCGGGATTGCCGAAGTTCAGGCAATCGGTCACCGCGACGGGCGTGGCGCCGACACAGGCCAGGTTGCGGACAGCCTCGGCCACCGCCTGCTGGGCTCCCCGTCGCGGATCAAGTTGCATGTAGCGCGGGTTGCAGTCGGTCGTGACGGCCAGGCCCTTGGTGGTGCCGTCGACGCGGAGGACGGCCGCCGCGGCCTGGCCGGGACCGAAGACGGTGTTGGCCTGGACGGTCGAGTCGTATTGGCGGAAGGCGAAGCGGCGCGAGCACAGGTTGGGCGACGCCAACTTCCTCCTCAATACGCCGCCCATGTCATCCTGAGGCGAGGAACCCACGCTGCACGGGGCAGGGCGAGCCGAAGGATCTGCTTGTCGGCCGGCCGGCCCGCCAGGTGCTAGCTCGTACTCGGGCACCTCATCGGTCAGCAGGGCAATCGGCAATTCGGCCACGACCTGACCGTCGTCAAGGACCCGCACCAGCCCATCGTCGGTGACGCGGCCGATCAGCTCGGCATGCAGATCCCAGCGCGCAAAATGCTGCCGCACTCTGGCTTCTGTCCCTGAGCGGACCAGCAGCAACATGCGTTCCTGCGACTCGGACAGCATCACCTCGAACGGCGACAAGCCCGTTTCGCGCCGCGGCACGCGGCTCACGTCGAGCTCGACGCCAAGCCCGCCCCGCGCGGCCATCTCGACACTCGACGAGGTCAGGCCGGCCGCGCCGAGGTCCTGCATCGCGACCACATCGCCCGTCTCGAGGACGGCCAGGCACGCTTCGAGCAGCAGCTTCTCGAGGAACGGATTGCCGACCTGAACTACCCCACGATGGCTGGCCTCGGGATCGTCATTCGAGGCAAAGGCGGCGCCCTGCAAGCCATCGCGCCCTGTATCGGCGCCTACCAGCAGCAGCGGATTGCCCGGCCCGCTGGCCCGTGCCCTGGTCAATCGCTCGATGGGCGCGACGCCCACGCACATCGCGTTGACGATCGGGTTGCCCACGTAGCCAGGATCGAACGAGATCTCGCCCGCGACCGTCGGCACGCCGATGCAATTGCCGTAGTGCCCGATGCCGCCGACCACCCCATGCAGCAGGTGCATCGTGCGCGGGTCGGCTGGGTCGCCGAAGCGCAGTGAGTCGAGCATGGCGATCGGTCGCGCGCCCATCGTGAACACATCGCGCAGAATGCCGCCGACGCCCGTTGCGGCGCCCTGGAACGGCTCGACTGCGCTCGGGTGATTGTGCGACTCCATCTTGAGCACCACCGCCAGGCCATCGCCGATGTCGACCGCGCCGGCGTTTTCGCCAGGCCCTTGCAGCACCCGCGGACCACACGTCGGCAGCGTGCGCAGCAGGCGGCGCGAGTGCTTGTAGCTGCAGTGCTCGCTCCACATCGCCCCGAGCATGCCCAGCTCGACCTCGTTCGGCTCACGGCTCAGTCGGCGCACGATGTGCTCGTATTCGGTGGGCAGGAGGCCGAAGGCGCGCAGGCGGTGTTCGTCGGTGCGGTCCGTGATCGCCAGGCTCATACCCACGCTAGCGCGGGGCTCGCCCCGGCTGGCTGCCGCACCGCTGCTGCCAGCGCCTCGAAGATCAGTCGGCCGTCCTGGCTGCCCAGCAGCGCATCGTTCGCCCGTTCAGGATGCGGCATTAGCGCGAAGACGTTGCCGCGTTCGTTCTGAATGGCGGCGATGTTGGCCTGTGCGCCATTGGGATTGGCACCTGGTGTGACGTTGCCGTCGGCGTCGCAGTAGCGCAGCGCCACGTTCGATTCGTCATCGACCGACACATAGTTGCCCTCGCCATGCGCGATGGGCAGCTTCAGCACCAGGCCTTGGGTGGCGCCTCGGAGAAACGGCGAGTCGGTCGACTCGACGCGGCAGTAGACCCATTCGGAGCGGAACTCCAGTGAGGCATTGCGCAGCATCGCCCCGGGCAGCAGGCCCGCTTCCAGGAGCATCTGAAAGCCATTGCAGATCCCCAGTACCAGGCCGCCCGCTTGGGCGAATCGTTCGATACCCGCCATAACCGGCGCGAAGCGGGCGATCGCGCCTGCGCGCAGGTGATCGCCGTGGGCAAAACCGCCCGGCAGGACCACCGCCGAGTACACGTCCTGGGGAAAGGGGTCCGCGTGCCAGATCAGGTCGACCGGACACTCGACCGCCCGTAGGGCGCGGACCGTCTCGCGCTCGCAATTCGTGCCCGGGAACTGCACGACCGCGGCGCGAGCCGCCGTGGGCTCCACAGCCACAGTGTAGGCGGCGGCGTCTCATCCGTGGCACACCTATGCCGGGTCGGCCCGCGAACCCTGGGCTGTGTCGCACAGCGGTCCGATAGTGGACACGAGATGAGCGCTGCGCCCCGCTATCCCGTAGATGAATCAGGCTTCGTGCGCCAATGCGCATGGTGCCGCCGCGTGGCCGACGAGCACGGCCGCTACCGCATCGTGGCCGCGATCATGATTCACGGCGCTAGCCACGGCTGCTGCGAAGCGTGCGCCATCCGCTTCCTGAACGGCGAGCGCCGCGGACCCCGCCACCTCGCCGCCTGATCTCGCCGAGTAGCATGGCCTGCCAGGATGGGCCACGCGCCAGACGACGCACTCCTGTTTGCCTCGCTAGCCGCGGACAACGCTGCGCCGTTCTATCGCGCCCTCGTCGAGTACCTGTCCGAGACGCTGCGCGTCCCAATGCGCCTCCTCGACGAGGTGCCCTGGGAAGAGCGCGAGCAGCGACTGTATCGCGGGCAGGCGCACCTGGGTGTCGTGTGCGGCCTGCAATACGTCTACGCGTGTGAGCGCGCCGAGCAGCCGGGCGTCGAATTGCTGGCCGCGCCGATCATGAGCGGTCAGCGTTACGCCGGCCGACCGATCTACTTTTCAGACGTGGTCGTGCGCCAGGAACACCCGGCCGGCTGCTTGGGTGATCTGTTGGGCACACGTTACACGTATAACGAGCACACCTCGCAATCGGGCTATGGCATCGTGCGCTACGCGCTCGCCCAGCGCGGTCACTCGGCGCCCTTCTTCGGCTCGGTGTGCACATCAGGCGCGCATGAGCGCTCGCTTGACTGGATCCTCAACGGCACCGTCGATGCGTCGGCGATCGACAGCACCGTCCTCGAGACGGAGCTCCGCCAGCGACCGGAGCTGCACCAGCGAGTGCGCGTCGTGAGTACGCTCGGTCCGAGCCCGATTCCGCCACTGGTCGTCTCACGCGCCCTGCCGCTCAGGCTGCGCGAAGATCTGCGTGCGGCAGTGCTGACCATGGACACCACGCCGCATGGCCGGGCCGTGCTCGCCGAGGGTGTCATGCACCGCTTCGTCGAGGTCCACGACGCGGACTATGATCCGATCCGGCTGATGCAGCACGAATCGGCAGCAACGCTGCTGTGAGTCAGCAGGCACAACCCGAGAGGTGGTGCTGCTGAGGCTCGACTGAGTCGCCTCTGCGGCGGCTTGTTCGCTACGCGGCGGCTTGTTCGCTACGCGCCTGTTGGCTACGCCGCGGTTGTCGTTTTGTGGCGGCTTGTCCGTTAGGCGGCCGCTTGTTGGCTTCGCGGCAGCGTGTTGGCTATGCGGCGGCTTGTTCGCTGGCTGGCTCGGCGTGCGCTGGCAGGGGGGTTGGCTCGTGCTGGCCTAGTGGTGTCGTCTCGAGCAGGTCCAGGAACGCCGTAATCACACGCGGATCCCATTGCGTGCCGGCGCCTTCCGCCAGCCGCTTCTTGGCCTCGGCGATCGGCAGGGCCTTGCGATACGGGCGCGTCGTGGTCATCGCATCAAACGCATCGGCCACGGCAATGATGCGTGCGCCGACGGGAATAGCTTCGCGCTTGAGCCGATCGGGATAGCCCTGGCCGTCCCAGCGCTCGTGATGGCCCCTGACATACCTGGCGCACTCCTTGAACAACGAGAAGCTTGCCAGCATGGACCCGCCCACCGCCGGGTGAATGCACATGTGCTCGCGCTCTTCGTCGTTGAGCGCCCCAGGCTTGAGCAACACCTCATTCCTGATGGCGCACTTGCCAATGTCATGAAGCCTGCCCGCCAGAAAGATCAAGTGCGCATCATCCCCCGAAATGCCCAAGCTGAGCGCCAGCTTTTCCGCGTACTGGCCCACGCGCAAGGAGTGCCCATGCGTGTAGGCATCACGCGCATCGAGAATGTCCGCCAGCTGGAACATGGCCTCGGTGGTGTTCGTCTCCAGTGAGACGGTATTGCGAAGCGTGTAGTA
>DASXRR010000117.1:0-3471 GCA_036506475.1 Chloroflexota bacterium | reverse complement strand
TGATCGCGCACTGCCTCGGCCAGGGGCAGACCTTCCAGCCGTGGTTGACGAACCAGCCGCACCGCTGCGGGGTTGCTGAGGGCGATGCGCTCGTTCGCATCCAGGACCAGGAGGCCGTCGGCCATGTGCTCGAAGATGGTGGCCATTTGTGCGCGTTCGCGTTGACTATCGGCGAGGCTGTTCTCGAAGCGCTGTTCGGTCTGCCGCAGCACGGCCCGATACGGCGCCACCAGCCGCCGAGCAAGCACGGCAGCCCAGAGCGATGTGCACAGAACCGCGCTGGTTATGCCGAGAACGGCTGCGAGCACGCCAAAGCCCGCCCACAACGCGAGCTGCTGCACGACAACACCAGTAAGCAGGCCAACGGATGCGGAGAGGCAGGCTAGCCGGAGCATGCCGGGCGCAGCTTAGCCACTGAACAGATAACCAACTCCGCGCACCGTTTCGATGCGCGTCGGAGCCGCGGGGTTGGGCTCGATCTTGCCGCGCAGCCAGCGCACGTGGACGTCGACCGTGCGTGTGTCGCCGGCGAATTCATAGCCCCAGACGTTGCGCAGGATCCGCTCGCGAGTCAGCACCTGACCGATGTGCCGCAGGAAGTACGCGAGTAGATCGAACTCGCGCGGTTTCAGATGCAGCGGCTCACCACGATACAGCGCGCGGTGCGCTGCGAGATCGACGTCGACGTCGCCTGACGTGAACTGGAACGGCTCATTAGGGCCACCGTTGAGCTCGGCGCGCCGCAAGAGGGCTTTCACCCGCGCCAGCAGCTCGTGCATGCTGAACGGCTTGGTCATGTAGTCGTCGGCGCCGACTTCCAGCCCCACAACCTTGTCGATTTCCGCATCGCGTGCGGTCAACACGAGAATTGGCAGTCGTCGAACGGCTGGCCTGACCACTTCTCGGCGGATGTGCCGACACACCTCCAGACCGTCCATACCGGGCAGCATCAGGTCGAGCAGCATCAGGTCGGGCGGGGCCTCGCGCACCATTTCCAGCGCACGGTTGCCGTCCGTACACAGCCGGACCTCGTGGCCTGCCTGGCTGAGGTTGTAGCGCAGGGTCTGGAGCAGCGATTGCTCGTCTTCGACGACGAGGACGTTGGCCATGTCTAAAGCACCACTGGACCGCGCGAGAACTCTTGCATTCGACCTGTCGCCACGAACACGACTCGCTCGCAGATGTTCTGGACGCGATCACCCACCCGTTCGAGGTTGTGGGCAACCCACACGAGATGCGTCGCCTGATCGATGACGCGCGGATTGGCAAGCATCAGCATCAGCAGCTCGCGATAGACCTGCTGATACAGCGCATCGACCTCGTCGTCTTGGTGGGCAATTTGCTCGGCGGCCGCCGTGTCACGCGCGATGAATGCGTCCAGAGAGCGGCGCAGCATGCTCGCGTCGAGCTCGGCCATACGGGGAATGTCGATCAGCGGCTTGATGAGCGGCTCGTCGCCAATCTGGATGCAGATGTGGGCGATCCCTGCGGCATAGTCGCCCATACGCTCCAGATCGGTGACGATATGTACTACGGCGGCGAGCGTTCGCAGGTCGGACGCCATGGGTTGCTGGGTCGCGATGAGCAGCAGTGCGGACTCCTCGATTTCGAAGCGCTTGCGGTTGATGAGCACATCCTCGGACTCGATAACGTGCGCGGTGGCGGTGTCGCGGTCGCGCAGCGCGTCGACGGCGCGCAGGACTGCCTTCTCAACCATGCTGCCGAGCACGAGCACTTCATCCTGGAGATGCTCCAGCTCGCGATGGAAGTTGGACCGCATCAGGCGTTCGTTGCTCGGTGCAGGGTCGTTCATCGATCTACCCGAATCGTCCCGTGATGTAGTCCTCGGTCCGCCGTTCCGATGGGTTGGTGAAGATCTTGGAAGTAGGTCCGAACTCCACCAGATGACCGATGCGATCCTCCTCGGCCAGCAGGAAGGCGGTGTAGTCGCTGACCCGCGACGCCTGCTGCATGTTGTGGGTGACGATGGCGATCGTGTACTCCATCTTCAGCTCGGCCATCAGCTCTTCGATGCGATAGGTCGCGATCGGGTCGAGTGCGCTGCACGGCTCGTCCATCAGAATCACCGTCGGCTCCACTGCCAGCGTGCGGGCGATGCACAGCCGCTGCTGCTGACCACCCGACAGCGAGATGCCCGAGGCTCGCCTCCAGACGTCCTTGACCTCGTCCCACAGTGCTGCCTGATGCAGCGCCCGCTCGGCGATGTCCTCCAAAGCGCGACCCGAGTACCCACCTTCGAGGCGCAAGCCCGCGACGACGTTCTCGAAGATGGTCATCATCGGGAACGGGTTCGGTTTCTGGAACACCATGCCGACCACTCGCCGCACGCGGACCGGATCGACGCTCGCGGCGTAGATGTCCTGCCCGTTGAGCTCGACCATGCCTGTGGCGCGCGCCCCGCGCACGACCTCGTGCATACGGTTGAGGCACCGGATGAATGTGCTCTTGCCGCAGCCGGATGGTCCGATGATCGCCGTGATGCGGTTGGCCGCGATTTCCAACGAGACGTTTTCGATCGCCTGACGCAGTCCGTACCAGGCACTCACATCGCGCGCGCACATGCCCGCGCGAGGCTCCTCGACCGGTTCCGGCCGCGGCGGCGCTGACAAGCTAGTAAGCACGGGTACACATATCTCACGCACACGCTAGCCCGGACCGCTTTAGGGTGACCTTAACGCGTGTTAACGCCACGCGTCCGGCGTGTTAGCAATCGGTGTTAACTCGAGAGCGTCGCGCGTACGTTAGGCCAAGTCAGGGTGCCGGGACAGATGTGCGGTTCGCTGGCACGATCTGCGGCTGGAAGGCGAAGACGTCGCGGCTCGCGGAGTCGACGAGCACTCTTACCCACTCGACGTCGTTGTTGCCGTTGGCCTGGTTGTCGCCAAAGGTCTCGAGCCGAGTGAAGTTCTCGAGTCGCCGACCCTGGGTGTCGAGGAGCGGCTTGTCGAGGCGGAAATAGTGCGAGTCGCCGTGGACGAACACGATTGGTCGCCGAAAGTCGATCGCGGCGCTCCGCAGCGCGACCAGGAAATCGTGGAAGCCGTCCGGTTGCCCGTCGGATTGAATCAAGGTTCTCGGATCGCGCAGCGGTGCGCGTGTTGGATCGCTAGCGTCGAAGCCGGGGTTTGCCTGCGAGATCAGCATCACGCCACTGGCGCCGCTCGCTTTGGCCCCCGCGAACGTCTGCTGCAGCCAGGCAATGTTGGCCGCGTTTCGTGCGGCGTACTCGGCAGGGTCCGGATTGACGTCGCACAGGTTATTGCACGAGCCCTGCACATTCAGGGTTGCGTACACGACACCTTTGAGTGTCCAGCGCCGGTTCTCGACACACGGCGTCGGCCCACTAACACCCAGGCAGCTTGGTGTCGACTGCACCTCCTGCTTCATGCGCTGGCGGCCGAGCGAGAATGGCGTGCTGAAGAACACCTGGCGTTCGTGGTCGAGCCGCTC
>DASXRR010000116.1:0-18563 GCA_036506475.1 Chloroflexota bacterium | reverse complement strand
GGGTGGGAGTGTCGAGCGGGCGGGGTTGTTATGGTCACATCGTGAGCCTGCGGCAGCTGAAGTGGACGACGATCGTCGGTCCGCTCGTTTTCCTGGCCCTCATTGATTTCCTGCGCCGCACGGTGTTACCCGAGCCACTGCAAGGCTGGCTCGGCGAGATCCTGCTGGGTGGGATCATCCTGTTCGCGACGTTGCTGTTCTCGGAAACCATCTTCGGGCGCATCGAACGCATGCAGAAGCGCGTCGAGCAACAGAACCGCGAGCTGCTCGCTTTGCACGAGGCCGGTCTCAACGTGGCCGGTGAGCTGAGCCTGGAGCTGGTGCTGCAGAAAGTCGTCGACCACGCGTGCGAGCTCATCGGGGCACGCTATGGCGCGTTGTCCGTGCCCGCGCCGAGCGGCGGCATCGACGCGTTTATCACCGCCGGCATGACTCCGGAGCAGCGTACGTTGATCGGACCGCCCCCGGTGGGTCATGGCCTTCTTGCTGTGGTGCTCAAGGAAGGCGAGCGTCTACGCCTGAAAGACCTGACGCAGGATCCGCGTTCGATCGGGTTTCCCGAGCATCATCCGCCGATGCACTCGCTGCTGGCGGTGCCGATCGTTTCGGGCGGACGGATTCTCGGCAAACCTGTACCTGGCCGAAAAACACGGCGGTACGTCATTCGACGCCGACGACGAGCAGACCCTGGTTCGTTTCGCCACGCAGGCGGCGCTAGCGATCGAAAATGCGCGACTCCATCAGCGTGTGCGCGATCTGGCGATCACGGAGGAGCGCGAGCGCATCGCACGTGAGATGCACGACAGCCTGGCCCAGGTGCTCGGTTATGTGAACACGAAGGCACAGGCAGTCCAGGAGCTGCTCAAGGCAGGCCAGATCGAGCGTGCCGACGGCCAGGTGGGCCAGCTTGGCGAAGCAGCGCGCGCGGCCTACGCCGATGTGCGCGAGGGCATCCTCGGCTTGCGCACCTCGCTGAGGCCAGGCCGGAGTCTGCTCGAGGCGCTGCGCGAGTACCTCGAGCAGTGGCAGCAGCAAAGCTCCATTCGCGCCGAGCTCGTCGTCGAGCCATCCGGCGCGAGTCTCGCCGGATTGACCCCAGCCGCCGAGCTGCAGCTGCTGCGCATCGTCCAGGAAGCGCTGGCAAACGTGCGCAAGCACGCGGTCGCAACCGGCGTGCGAGTCTGCCTCGAGGAGGTACCCGACCAGGTGGAGGCCGAGATAGCAGATCACGGCCGTGGATTCGCCGTGTCTGACCGGAGCCGGGCTGACGAACATGCCGGGCCACACTTCGGCTTGAGCACCATGCGCGAACGCGCGGAGTCCGTCGGCGGTGCGCTCGAGGTGATGAGCTCGCCCGGCACCGGCACGCGGGTGCTGGTGCGCATGCCAACACGCAAAGGCCCTCGGGCGACCGTCGCGACGAATGCTCTCGAAACCGGCTAGTGTCAGCCGGCGCACCTCTGCCGTTCGATTGTCATCCTGAGCGCAGCGAAGGATCCGCTGGCCGGTGCGGTACCCCCTCCCAGAGCAAGTCTTTAGTGCTTGGTGGTTCGAAGCAAGCGGATCCTTCGCAAGCTCAGGATGACAACCTGCACTTTGGCCGTGAACTCGACCACGGTTGGCCCGCCGGCGGGCACGTGGGTGGTCTGCACGTTCGTGGCGGGTGCGTTGGTCAGCGCGCCCTCAGAGAAGACGCGATCGAAGATGGCGCCGATGACGTGGAAGCTGCTGGTCAGGTTCGGGCCGTGGCGTCCAGGCCGCCCAGCTCGGGCACATTCAGGTCCATCAGTACGACGTCGGGCCGCAACCGCCGCGCTTGATCGACGGCGCGTAATACGGCAGCCGGATCCAACACGTCGCCCGCGTGCGGACGCAGGCGCTGGTGCCACTACCAGCACTCTCATATGTATCGCACTACCCTGCGGGCCTGGCTGAGAAATCGTCTACCGCCCACGCCAGAAAGCTGCGTGCAAAACGGCTCATGAGCTCGGCGAACCGCTGCTGGTCTTGTGGTAACCAATCGGCGATCGATGCCAGGATTTCGGCACGCTGGACCGCGCGGAGGCGTTCGAGCGCGTCTCGCCCACCCCGCGTGAGGTACACCCGACTTGCTCTACCATCCGACGGGTCCGGACGACGCTCGACCAAGCCAGCCCGCTCGGCTGCTTGAACCTGGCGGCTGACTGTGGACAGGTCGGTGTGGAGGACTTCGGCCAGGTCGGACAGTCGTAAGGATTCCGTATCTGTCAGCCAGCTCGCGAGCCAGTAGCTGGAGCGGTCCAGGCGCACGCCGGCGGCAGCATTCAGGCGCTGATGCACGCGCGGCAAGCCGGCCCGCCGTATCAGACGGTCGAGGGCTTCATTGAGCTCGCGGCCGCTGTCCTCCACGTCGCAAGACATTGCTTGCAGCCTACACGTAACTACTTGTAGTCTACAACTAAGGGCGCGGCTGAGGCCTGTCCCTTGTGGAGAACGCCCATGAGTGTCTTTTCGCCGGCCGAGATCAAGTACCTCGAATCACAACGACTCGCGCGTCTCGCCACGGCCGGACGTGACTGCCACCGCACGTGGTACCCCTGTCGTTCCGCTACAACCCGGAAACCGACACCATCGACGTCGGCGGCCACGACTTTGCGCAACGCAAGAAGTACCGCGACGTTCAGCACAACCCGCGCGTGGCCATCGTGATCGACGATCTCGCCTCCATCGATCCCTGGCAACCGCGCATGATCGAAGTCCGTGGTGAGGCGCAGATACTGCCAACTGGTGGCGAAACCATTGGCCGCGGCTTCGACCCGCCGATCTTCCGCATCCGGCCGAAACGGATCATCAGCATCGGCATCGAAGGCGAAGGCACATTTCGCCTGAACGCTCGTTCGGCGCCCTGACCGACTGCTCGACGACGGCTGCCCCGCACGCGGCGCCGCGGCGACAACGACAAGGTGCGTGCCGTCACAGCCCGTGTGGCACCCACGGCTCAGACATCGACGGTCGCTCACGAACGCTTACGTCAGTGTCGACATGTCGGCTACTCACGCCACCGTCGTGCCGACTGGCGAACGGGCGACCAGGGCCTGGATTTCGTCCGCCGCCTGTCGATAACCGCCGCATAGGCGTAGCGATTGCTGGATCGTCTGCGCGGCGGCGCGGTAACTGGGTTGGCTGAGCATCGGCGCCAGCGCGTTGCGCAAGTCGATTGCCGTCACGCGTTCGCCGGCGACGTGCTGCCGTAACACCACCGCCGCGCCACGCGACGCAACATGCCGGCCAATCGCTAGCTGTTCGAGGTGCTGCGGGATGACGATCAGCGGAACGCCACACCATAAGCCCTCGAGCGCGCTGTTCATGCCACCATGTGTGATGAATACGGCTGCATGCCGCAATACTTCGAGCTGCGGCACCGACGCTCGTACGACGAAGTTGGACGGGATCGGTCCCAGCGCCTGGACGTCAGTCTGCGCGCCCACCGCCAGCAAGAATCGTGCAGGCATGGCGCCGAACGCAGTGAAACATTGCTGAAAGAAATCGACGCTGCCGCGATGGAGTGTGCCGAGCGAGATGTACACCACAGGCTCGGACTCGGATGGCTCGAACGCCAGCTTACCGGAGCGCGTGTCGGGATCGATCACCGGACCGACAAAGCGGAACGTGTTGTCGACCGCTGGCAGGTCGGGTTGAAAATCGCGCGGCAGCAGCGCGATGTTCAGATCGCCGCGGGCTGGAAACGCGGGCCGCGGGAACACCGATGTGCCGAACCGGCGCAGCACGCGCGACCGAGCCGCCAACACATGCGGAATGTTTGGCAGCGCCGGTCCGAGCATATGCAGCCACTCGCGCGGGCGCAGCTGCGTGTACGCGCTGGAGCTGAGTATGAGCGTCGTCATCAGCGATACGCGCGGCAGGCGCAGCAGCTTTGCCGCGGCGTGGCCCCAGACCGCGTTCGAGTCGAGCACCACCGCCGCCGGTTGTAATTTGGGCAGCTCGTCCAGCATGTGTGGTAGGAGCGACTCCGTCGCGCGCAAAATCACGGTCGGCACGCGCGTGAGGTCCCCAGTTTGTGTCGCCTCGGCGATCATCCTCGACGTCAACACTCCGGTCGGATGCGGATGGAACGTCGCTCCCGTGCGCTCCACGGCGGACTGGAACTCGGCGTCGGTGACATACTCGACCCGCTCGCCGCGGCGGACGAGCTCGCGCGCGATGGGCAGCGACGGATTGACGTGTCCAGGCGCGGGCATCTCCACGAACACAAACGTAGACATGCCAATCAGCCGCTACCAGACGAACGGGATCAGCGCCCTGGTGTGCTGCATGTAGCCGGGATACTGCCTCGGGAACTCGTGCGTCAGGAGCTTGTCTTCAGCGCCCACGCGCCACAGGAAGATGGGCACAAGTGTGAACAGCAGGCACAGGAACGGACCGCCAACCACGATGGCGGAGCCGAGACACATGACCACGCCGCCGGCGTACATCGGGTGGCGCACAACGTGGTACGGTCCCGCGGTCACGAGCTCTTGCTGTTGCTTCGTCGACACGGTCTGGCTCCAGTTGCGACCAAGCTCCTGGCGGGCGACGACAAAAACCGCCATGCCGACGAAGAACACCGCCAGCCCGACGATGCTCAATGCTGTCCCGACCGGCGCGTAGTTGACGAAGCTGAAGAGCGGTACGTAGGGCAGCGCGATGGCGAGCAGCAGCGCGTACATCAGGCCAAAGCTCTGACCCAGGTCCGGCTCGGTGTCGCGCTTGGCCCGGAGGCCGGCGACGGTCAGATACAGCACGAGTAGCACCCAGCCGCCGTAGACGATCCAGCTGAAGACATGGGGGTCCATTGATTTGTTTCCTCCTTGCTAGCCGAACCATTCGCGTAGCGTGTGCTGTTGGCGTGGCAGCGAGCCGGCCGGTACACCCAGAATTCGTTCGAATGCTTCGAGGTAGGCGCTCACGGTGTGCTCGACCTGCTCGAGCGTGATCGCGCCAGCCTGTCGGATCAGGAACAGCTCGCTGGCCAGCTCGTTCAGCCCTTGCAGGAGTGAGACAAGCACGCGCGCGGTCTCGTCGGCGGAGCTGACCGAAAACGTGCCCTCCGCGCAGCCCTGGCGAACGATCGGCGCCAGCAGTGGCGTCAGGCGCGTGCCAGTCAGCCGCCGCAGCTTGTCGCGGACGAGCACGTTGTCATCTGAAAGCCACACTTGCAGGAACCCACGGAGCAGATCCCGCCGCTCGTTCTTGTAGTCGGCGATGTCGGTGAGCAGACGGCTGAGCTTCGCCAGCGCCGAGACGTCGGGATCGGCCAGGATTCGTTCGACCCTGGCGGTGGCCTCGACGACCATGCGGTCGATCACCGCTTCGAGCAAGGCGACCTTGGAATCGAAGTAGTGGTAGAAGGCGCCGCGCGAGGCATCCAGGGCGTCGAGGACGTCCTGGACGCTCATCTGCTCGTAGCCCTTCGAGGCGATGAGGTGCTGCGCGGCGTCGACGAACGCGTCGCGGCGAATGGTGCGGTGGGCGTGGTTGACGGTGCGGGCCACACCGAATATTAGCAGACCGACAGTCGGTTTATCAATGCTGTGATGACGCGCGTCGCCGGTGATCGGCTCCGCTCAGCCTTCCGCGGTGGTCTCGTGCAGCAGGTGCGCGTCGTGCGGGCGATGACGCCGGACGGCCTCGTGGTTGACGCTGTCCTGGCCCATGTAGATGCCGCGCTCCCAGGTACGCGCGAGTGGGTCTTCGACCTTCAGGGCCATGCGGCCGATGCCGTGGATCAGCATCTCCACGGTCTCACCATCCTGGACCGGACCAAGTCCTTCGTGATTCGTGCCGCAGCAGATCAGGTCACCTGAACGGAGCGTCAGTGTCCGCGAGGCGAACTCGATCAGCTCCGGCACGCGGTGCTCCATGTCATCGGTGTTGTAGTTGTGGCGCAGTTGGCCGTCGTTCCAGAACTGGACCCACAGGTCATTGGGTTCGGGAATCTGGTCGGTCGTAACAATGCACGGTCCGATAGGGAGAAAGGTGTCGAAGGACTTGCCGAGCCAGGTACCCCGACCCCACGTGGAGCGGCCTTCGCCGCGGCCGGTGATGTCCATCATGCCGGTGTAGCCGAAGACCGCACTGCGCCAGTCTTGCTGGGCGACGTTGCGGACTGGACCCTTGAGGACGATGGCCAATTCGGCCTCGTGCATGAACATCCACGGCACCGTGTAGTTGGGCAGGCGAATGGTGTCGCCCGGGCCGACCACGGCGTCGGGGTTCTTGAGGAACATGTTCAACGGACGCGCTTCGCGCTGTGCGTGCTCCCAATAATTGGCGATGCAGCACATCACTTTGCTGGGGCGGGGCAGCGGCGGCCGCAGACGGACCTCGTCGAGCGGCCGCGCTTGGCCGCGGGCAGCCAGGTTGTCCAGCGCCAGGCGCAGCTCGTCGAAGCTGTCAATAAGGCCTTCCATGATGTGCTGCGGCGAGCGCGCGGGTGGCACGACGGAGCTGATGTCGATGATGCCTGCGTCAGTCAGGAGACCAGGGGCCATGCGGTCGCTGCCAAGCTCTGAGAACAGCGCCAGCTTCATGCGACACTCCTGACCGCGGCGGCAACGTTCACCGCCAGGTTGCCGATGCCATCGATTTCCACCTCGACCTGGTCGCCGTCGGCGAGTGGACGCAGACCGGCGGGGCTGGTGCCGCACGCCAGGACGTCCCCGGTATGGAGGGTCATGACGGTGGTCGCGAACTCCACCTGGTCGGCAATGGAGTGGCTGGCGTCGGCAATGAGAAAGTCCTGCGCCGCGACGCCGTTTTGCCAGGAGCGCACGCGGAGCACGCTTGGGTCGGGTATCTCGTCCGCGGTGACGATGCACGGACCGAGGGGGCCGAGCGTGTCTGCTTTGGCGAGCCAGAAATCGCGGCCGAACTGCTGATCACCGCGGGCCATGACATCGATCACGCACGTGTAGCCGAAGACCGCGCTTTGCCAGTTGACAGCAGCGACGTCTTTAGCACGGCCACGGATCACGAGACCGAGCATGGCTTGCGGCACGAAATGCCAGCTGGCGTCTGTAGCGGGCAGGCGGATGGTGTCGCCTGGCCCGATCACAGACTCCGGGCTCTTGAGCGTCATCAGCAGTTGGGGTGGCGGATTCGCAGCGCCGCCGTAGGTTGCCGTGGTGACCAGGATCTTGCCCGGGCGCGGAACTGGCGGGCGCAGGCGCACCCTGTCGAGCGGGACTGGGCGCGCACTGCTCGTCAGCGCCTGGCGGCGGGATCGGAATGCATCGAACGAGTCGATCAAATGCTGCAGCATCTCCTGCGGTGAATCGTCGACAGTCGAAACGTCCGCAGCGAAGATGCCGTCGGGCGTGAGTAAGCCGTAGCGCGCTGGCGCTCCAGGTGTCTCGAACAGGACGAACTTCACGGTGAGACCAGGCTACTGCCGAACAGCTCAGCGGCGGAGCGGTGCATGATGTGCTCGACATCGTCCGGCGGAAGGTCGGAGCGCGCGATGTACGCAAACGTTTCGGAGTACGACTCGTAGTCCATGAGGAATGGATAGTCGCTGCCCGTGACGAGGTGGCCTGGACCGAACGCCTGCCACGCGCAGTGGAGCGCAGGCTGCGAGCCATGGCCAACGGTGTCGTAGTACAGACGTTTGGCCGTCTCACTGGGCTTCTCGGGCAGATTTGGATGCTGCGACGGAAGCTGATTATCGAGCCGCTGCAATTGCATCGGAGTGAGCCCACCCAGGTGTGGAATCACGTATTTGACATCGGGGAAGCGAAACGGAACCGCCCGTACGATCAGGTGCAAGACCATCACGCTGTCTTCGATCGAAGCGCCCGCGGCGGTCCCAAGTTTGTAGTCGTTGATGAACGGCGCACGCAGACCGGTGAAGGCGGGGTGGTAGAAGAGCACCGCGGCGCGCCTGTTCAGCTCGGCGTAGATGGGTTCGAACTCGACCTCGGCCGTCGAGCAGTCCAGGACCGCCAGCGCCATCGTGGCACCAACCATTCCGAGCTGATCTAGCCCGCGCTCGAGCTCACGTAGCGAAGCGTCGATATGGGGCAACGGCAGTGACACGTACGCTGCGAACCTCTCGGGATAGCGATGCGTGAGCTCGGCGAAGCTGTCATTGCAGAGACGTGCCGCCTCCACCGCGTCACCTTCGTTGGGAAAATACGGATAGCTGGACGATGGACAGAGCACCTGCCGTTGAACATCAGCCTGGTCCATGAGCTCCAGCCGCGCGGCGATGTGGTCCGATGCATCGGTCGTGGGATAGCCGAAGCGCGGCTGATTCCGACCGATGAGACGCGTGATCAGGTCGGTATACGGCTCGGGGTAATAGTGACAGTGGACGTCGATCATGGTCGCTCGGCCACAACGAAGCGCTCGCCGCGCAGGATGAAGTCTGTGGCGAGCGCCAGGAACTGGCGGCAGGCCGAGACGGGCAGTGCGTGTGCCGCTCCGTAAATGAGGATGCGATAACTGTTGGGGATGCGTTGCACGAAGGTCTGCCCGGCTTCGGGCGGCACGACCTCGTCTGCAGTTCCCCACAGCACGAGTGTTGGAACGGCGATTTCTGACAGCCGCTCGAGAAGATCAGCGTTGCCGCCCGGCGGGCGTAGCCTGGCGGCGTTTGCGGACGCGTTCCGTTGACGGGCGGCTCGCTCCGCCTTTGTCGGCGGGTCGCTCCAGGCGGGCCGTGGGCCGAACAGGCGCAGCTCCATAGCCTCGGGCGATGTGGACAGCGGCGCGTGGGCGGCACCGGCAAAGGCGGCGGGCGCAACGAGGATCAGCGACTCGACGAGTCGCGGTGCGAGAACGGCGAGCCAGCAGCCGGCCGCGCCGCCGGCGGACTCGGCGATCAAGTGGACCGGGCCGCCAATCGTCTGGTCGATGAACGACGTCATGACCTCGGCTTCCTCGCGCGCGGAGTGACACGCGCCTGTTGAGCCGTCGTAGCCAGGTCGCGACGGCGCGAGCACGCGGAATCGTTCTCCGAGCGCGGGCATGAATGCGGCGTTGCGAAATGCGCCACCAGCACCATGGAAGTACACGACAGGTTTGCCGTCGCCCACCTCGAGATACTCGATACGCTCGCCAGTGGGCAGGTCGACGCAACTCCGCCCCCGACGAATGCTCATAGTTCGCTCATCGCCGGCAGGACGTCGTGTGCAAAACGACGCACCGTCAATTGTGTCTGCTCTTCGTTCGCGCCGGTTTCGAAATTCAGGCTGATTACGCCGGCGCCGAGCTCCTGGCGAATGTGCCGCAGCTGCCCCAGCACCGTGTCCGGACTGCCGCACAGCAACATGCCAAGTTCTAGCTGCTTCTCGAGCGAGAGTGGCGCCTGGGTGCCCATGGTCTGGAACCGTTGCAGCAGCTCTGGGTTTCGTGGGCCGAAGAAGCCCGCCTCCGCGACCAGCCGATTGGCTTTCAACATCCCGGCGGCGAGATGGTGGGCCTCCACTCGGGGTCGGGCAATGGCAAAAGCCTGCTCATCGGTGTCGGCCAGAAACACCGGTAAGTGGCCGTAGATGACCTGGTCTGACTGAGGTTGCCAGCCTTGTTCGGCGGCCTGCTGGAAATAGTGCTGTGCGGCTGGCTTAGCGGCGGCGAGATTCGTGAATGCCAGGCCGAGACCGATGCGGCGGCGGGCAGCAAATTCGGCCGATTCCTTGCTGGACCCGGAAATAAAAATGGGCGGTAGCGGCGTCTGAACTGGGCGCGGCCAGATCGAGACGTAGCGGTAGTGGTAATGCTCGCCCTCCCATCCGAACGGCTCAGTGTCGGTCCAGGCGCGGACGACCAGCTCCCAGGCTTCCTCGAACCGCGACCGTGATTCGGCGGGCGGCACGCTATAGACCAGGTACTCATATGGCGCGCCGCGCAGCAGACCAGTCACGAGCCGTCCGCCAGACATGGCGTCCACGAGCGCATACTCCTCGGCGACGCGCACCGGGTTGTTCAAGGGCAGGAGCGCGCCCATGATGCACACGCGAGCGCGGCTCGCGCGCTGCGTGATCGCCGCGGCCACGGCGCTGACATTCGAGGCCAGGCTGCCAGGTGAGTAGTGGTGCTCGGCGCAGCCGATCCAGTCGAACCCTAGCTCGTCGGCGAGCTGGACGTGGTCCATGCGACTGGCCACCACTTGAACGGCGCGTTGGGGGTCGAACAGCCGGTTCGGCACGGGCCAGCGGCTGACGGGCTCAGCCACCTGCCCGTATGGAAGGCTGACAAAGAACGACGCCTTCATTGGGGCCGATTATGACGGCCCTGCAGGTCAGTGAAACATCGCGGATCGATATGCCTGCATAAGAACTGGCAATGCTCCAGCGGGCTCCACCTGACATAGCCTGAGGCGCGGGGGTTCGGCTGGTGATGGAGCACAGTAAACCTGCACGACTGGTGACTCGGCGGCGGGCGCTTGGCTTTGTCGGACTGGGCGCAGGGATGGCGCTCGTGGCAGCGTGCCAGCCGCCCACCCCGAGTGTCGCGCCAACCAGTCCTCCTGCAGTGGCGACGAGTGTGCCCGCGGCTGGCCCGAAGCCTGGTTCGACGACAGCGGCGGTAACGTCCGATCAGCCGCGCTCGGGCGGCATTTTGCGGCAGGGCAATCTCGGCGACCTGCCTACGCTCGACGGCAATTTTCTCAATGGCCAGAGCACGATTTACCCCGTTTGGGACCGCCTCGTAGAGCTCGACCCGCAGCTGAATCCAAAGGGCATCCTGGTCGAGAAGTGGGACGTCGACGACAAATATACGCGCATCGCGCTGCACCTGCAGAGAGGCGTGCAGTGGCACACCGGCCGCGAACTGACGGCGGACGACGTGGCCTGGAACATCCGTCGCGTCAGCAGCGACCCCAAAGTTGCCGGTGGCGGCTTCTACAACTGGATGTCGCAGACGCTCACGGGCATCGAAACGGCTGACAAGTACACGGTCGTCCTCCTGGCGGAGCGATCGTGGCCCGCGGTATTCGACACGCTGTCGTTGTTGAGCATCATCGATCCGACCACCTTCGAGTCGTCTGGTCCGACGAAGCCCACAGGCACTGGACCATTTACCTTCACCGAGTACATCCAGGGCGAACACTTTACGCTCAAGAAGAACCCCAACTACTGGCAATCTGGCAAGCCGTTCCTGGACGGCATCGAAATCAAGATTTTCTCAGACCCACAGTCGATGATGACGCAGTTAGAGGCCGGTGCCCTCGACCTGGTGCTCGCACCGCCACTACGAGACGTTGCACGTCTGTCCAAGGACCCAAAGTTCACGGTCACGTTCCACGAGTACAGCGGCGGGGCGAACCTGGTGTTCGTGCAGGCAAAGGATGGCGCTGGGCCCACGACTAACAAACTGTTTCGACAGGCCCTCAACGCCGCCATCGATCGCAAACGCTGGACGGAGGCCGTGCTGCTCGGCTACGGCACACCCAAGGCACTGCCGCTGGCGCCGCCGAATCCTGGGTACGACCGCGGCCGCGACCAGACACTGTCGTTCGATCTCGAGCGAGCGAAATCGCTGCTTCAGCAATCCGGCGTCGGAACCCCACCACTCGAGGTCATCTGGAACGCAACCGTTGTGGACAACGCGACGGTCATGCAGATCTACCAGCAGGAGCTGGCCAAGATCGGTCTGAACCTGACGCTCAAACCCATGGAACCGGTCGCGTTCGTCGACCAGACATACAATTCCAAGTTCCCGAATCTGGCCGCGGGAGCCACGCTGTATGGCAACCTGCGGCCCGGCTTCTTCGCCGGTAATGTCTATTACAGCCCGTTCAACAACTGGAGCAGTTTCCGCAGTGACCGCCTGCGTCAACTGACTGACGGTTTGCTCCACGAAACCGACGCCGCGAAGCAGAAACAGATCTACGCGGACTGGATGAACTACATCCAGGACGAGAGTTGGGCAATGCCCTGGTCGAACACAGCGCCGCGTTTCGCGCATTCGGCGAAGGTGCACGGCGTGCGCTGGAATCTGGCCGACTACATGATGACCAACGACGCCTGGCTCTCCGCGTGAGCTCCGTCACTCGGCGCTCGGCACTGCGTCTGCTGGCCTTGGGCGGCAGTGCGGCGCTTGTGACGGCATGCTCGGGCATCGCGCCAGCCAGCGCGCCGACCCAGCCTCCGGCAGCCGTGAACTCGGGACCGCGATCCGGCGGGTCGCTCCGCGTCGGCGTGCTGGGCGATCTGCTCGGGCTGGACGGCCACCTGACCACGGGCCTCGACTCCTTGCGCCGACTCTGGGACGTTATCAATATCCTCGACGACAAACTGAACACGGTGCCTGTGCTGGTGGAGAGCCTCGACCTCACGCCAGATGCCCAGCAGATGACGCTGAAGCTGCGCAGCGGGATCCAGTTCCATACCGGGCGTGAGCTGACGAGTGACGACGTGGTCTGGAACTTCACCAGGCTGAAGGATCCGAAGGTCAATCCCACCTACGCCAACCTGGTTAAACCGTTCGCCGCATTCGAAGCGCCCGACAAGCGCACGGTGCGCGTGCAGTTCGATTTGCCCAATCCGTTTGTCGTGGACGCGCTGCCCAATCTCTCGATCATCGATCCCGTCTCATTCGAACAACACGGGGTGACCAAGCCCGTCGGCACGGGACCGTTCACGTTTGTCGAGTATGTCCAGGGCGATCATCTGACGCTACGCAAGAACCCGAGCTACTGGGACAAAGGAAAGCCGTACCTCGACGAGCTACGCTTCCGGATCTTTACCGACCCGCAGGCGATGACGACCGAGTTCGAGGCCGGCGCTCTCGACCTCGCTCTGCAGCCAACGTTGAACGATTGGGTTCGCACCCAGAAGGAGGCGAAGGCGCAAGCACTGATCAATCAGAACTCTGGTAACTATATGGGCGCCACCTTCAATACGGCGCAGCCGCCAACGGACAACAAACTGGTCCGACAGGCGCTGCAATTTGCACTGGACCGCCAGCGTATAGCGGACACGATCTGGCAAGGCGTCGAGAAACCACTCACGTTGCTGTGGTATCCGTCGTCACCCGCACACGACGCCACGAAGGACAAGACGTACGCGTTCGATCTCGACCAGGCTCGCGCACTGCTGGCGCAAGCGAAGGCTTCTAGCGTTGCACTCGATTTCAATTATGCGTCGACGTTGCCGGACTTTGGCCGAGTCGGACAGATCTGGCAGGCCGACCTCGACAAGATCGGCGTCAAGCTGACGCTCAGGCCTACTGATCCAGTTGCGCTGACGAATAGTATGCAGCGCCAACTGTACAACGGCGTCGCGGTCGGTACTGGCTTCTATGGCCAGTTGCATGGCGGCGTCGTCTGGACCTCGCCTTATTTTGGACCCGTCAACAATTATGCCGGGTTCAAGGACGAGAAATACACGCAGCTGACGCTTGCGGTCTACTCGGAGGCGGATGCGACCAAGCGACGGCCCGTGTACGACGCTTGGAACGACTTCATTCTCGATCAGACGCCGGTCACGGCCATCTGCACGCAGCTCCCGCGCGCGGTCGCCCGTCCTAATGTGCGCGGTACGGTGTACAGCATCGGCGGGAACTATCTCGATGTCACTGGCGCCTGGCTGGCGTGACCATCGTCGACGCCTTTCCGCACATCATTCCCGCCGATTGTCTGGAGCGTTTTTGCGCCGTCGCGACCGGACCAGCGCTCGATTTCCTGCGCGGGCTGCGCGGCCGCGCGTACCTTGCGCCGATGTGGGACCTCGGCGCCCGCTTCCGCTCCATGGATGCGCTGGACGGCTACGTCCAGGTGCTCACCCTATGCCTGCCGCCCATCGAGCAGATGGCGCGCGGGCCGCAGGCAGTCGACCTCGCGCGCCTGGCCAATGACAGCATGGCCGACCTGGTGCGGCGCTACCCCGACCGCTTCGTCGGCTTCGCGGCGGCGCTGCCACTCTCGGAGATCGACGCGTCGCTCGACGAGCTCGAGCGCGCCGTTCGCGACCTGGGGGCGCTGGGCGTGCAGGTCTTCACGAACTGCAACGGCGAGGCGATGGACGCGCCGCGCCATGAGTCGTTGTGGACGCGGCTGGACGAGCTCGACCGCACGGTGTGGGTCCATGGCGCCCGGCAGCCGACGACACCGGATTTCGCGGGCGAAGGGCGGTCACGCTATGGTCTGTGGGCAGCGCTCGGTTGGCCATACGAGATGGGCATGTTCGCGGCGCGGATGGTCGCGTCGGGCGTTCTCGACCGCCACGATCGGCTACGTTTTTACCTGCATCACAGCGGCGGCACCCTGCCGACGTTCGGTCGTCGTGTAAGTGGCGCGTGGTTGGAGCTGCAGGAGAAGACTCCCGAGGACGAGAGAGCGTATTTTGAGTTGCGGCGCCCAATAGCCGAGTATTCCCCGCGGTTTTACGCCGATACCTCAGGGCAGAGTCCCATCGCGATCCGCGCCGCGCTGGAGTTCTTTGGCCACGAACACGTGCTGCTCGGCAGTGACGCGCCGTTCACTGCGCCGGCCGATCATCTGGCGAACTTGGCGCGCATGCAGCTGCCCACGGAGCAATATGCGCTGCTCGTGGGTGGCAACGCGCAACGCGTGCTGGGGCTGACGGATTGATGCGCGTCGACGTTCACGCGCACTACTACCCCGCGGCCCTGTACGAGCTGCTGGAGCGAGTCACGGGCCAGGCTCAGCGGCGGCTCGGCGCGGCGGTGCGCGGTTTTTCGCATCACATCTCGATGGATGGCCAGCTGGAGCTGATGGACGGTGCAGGCATCGATTGCATGGTCATGTCCTTGGGCAACACGCCACCCTACTACGACGATCCTGCAGTCGCTGCCGGCGCGGCACGCGGCTCCAACGACGTATACGTTGATCTCCACACGCGGTATCCGCGGCGCTTCCGCGCATTTATCGGTCTGCCGCTGCCACACGTCGATGCCGCGCTCGAGGAGCTCGAACGTGGGATGAACCTGCCCGGCGTGGTGGGCGTGGGGCTCGGCTGCTCCGTGCTCGGCAGGCCGCTGGACGATGCGGCGTTCGATCCGCTGTTCGCGGAGCTCAACGGGCGCCGGTGTGTCGTATTCGTGCATCCCGTTGGTGCCGGCGGCGGACCGAACAGCGAGGACCATAGCCTGACGTGGATGCTCGCATCGCGCTTCGAGGACACGATTGCCATGGCACGGCTGATCCTGTCCGGTTTGACGCTGCGCTTCCCGGATATTCGCTTCATCATTCCGCATCTAGGCGGCACGCTGGCGCTGTTCCTGCAACGCATGGACAATGTCGCCGAGCGCGACGGGTGGCGCGAGACCCGCAGTCAGGATGTCATGCCGAGCGACCTCGCTCGAAGATTCTGGTTCGATACCGTCAACGAGCAGGCTTCGGCACTCCGCTGCGCCTGCGAGACGTTCGGCCCTGACCGGCTGCTACTGGGCACCGACTGGCCGATGCTGCCACCGGACAAGCTGAAGCACTTCGTCGACTACGTTCCGGAGGCGCTTGCCGCGTACGATGCTGAGCGGATCCTCGACGTCAACGCGGCGTCGCTGCTCGCGCTCGCGGACTGACTCGAGCCGGTCGCCATTCAGCGCGCCCCTGGACCGGAGGGGCCGACCGTCTTCCATTGGTCGGCGATGGGTGGATTGCGGACCTTGGGTGCGTAGTCAGCGCCGGTGATCTGCTCCACCTCTGACGTGTATTCGACCGTATTGTCTTCGGGGTCCTTGTAGTACGAGAACAGGTTGTTGCCAGCCAGATGGCGACCTGGGCCCCATAGCCGCGGGATGCCTTTCTCGCCGGCATAGAAGACGGCTTTGATCCACTCTTCCCAGTTGGGGATCTCGAACGCAGCATGATTGAAACCAGGCACACCGTCGCGAGCACCAATGAACGCGAGTGAATGGTGGTTCGCGTTGCACCGGAAAAAGGTCATGAAGTCCGCGAGCTGATCGGTGAGTTTGAACCCGAGACGGTCCCGATAGAAGGACTCCAGAGCCACACGATCTTTGGCTTCGAGAACAATGTGATTCAGGCCAACGGGCTTGACGTCGCGGTTGCCGTACGGCTCGGTGATGGCGTCGACGCCGGCGACCAGTTCGACCAGATTGCCTTCGGGATCGCAAAAGCGCATCGCCTTCTTGACGCCCGGTTCGAAGCCAGCGGTTGGCGGCGTGACGATTTGCAGTCCTGCTGCTGACAGCTCGTCGACAGCACGATCGAGCTCGTCGACCGTCGCGACTTCGAAGGCAAAGTGGTGCAGGCCAGGCGTCTCGGCAGCATGCAGCGTGAGCACGTGATGATCGGGTCCGTCGGCGCGAAAGAACAGTTCGCCACCGTGTTCATCGACGCGCTCGAGGCCCCAGCGATCGTTGTAGAACTCAGCCTGACTGCTCAGGTCCTTCGCGCGAAACCCAACATGCGCGAGCTTGGTGACCTTGACCATCGGATCTCGCCCTCCTCTGGAACGGTAATCTACGCCAGTCGCCGCGCCGCTGTGCATTCCAAGTGCTTATGCTGGTATGGCGCCGACGAATACCTGCGTTGGCCGCGCACGCGGTCGATGCGCGTATAGCGGCGAAGCATGGTGGCATAAAGACTTGGAATGCCTCGTCACGTCACGGGCGCGTTAGCCTGCACACAGGCACCCTGGTGAGGAGACGGTCCGTGTTAGCGACGAGCACGCCAACGATTCACGATATGGTCCAGCGAGCGCAGGCCCTGCTGCCCCGGCTGCGGGAGCGCGCGGCGCAGACCGAGGCACTCGGACGCTTGCCGGCCGAGACGGTGGCGGACTTCCGCGACGGTGGCTTCTTCCGGGTCCTCCAGCCGCGGCGTTTCGGCGGCATGGAGCTCGACTATGGCCGCGTGCAGGTGGAGTTGTGCAGTACGCTCGGGCAAGCCTGCGGCTCATCGGCATGGGTGCAGATGGTGGTGGCGTGCCATGCCTGGTGCCTGGCGATGTTCCCCGACGAGGCCCAGCAGGCGGTCTGGGGTGAGGACCCCGAAACCCTGGTCGCATCAGCCTTCGGCTTCAGCACCGGCAAGGGACGCCCGGTCGAAGGTGGCTACTGGGTGGAAGGCGACTGGGTCTTCTCCAGCGGCAGCGACCTGTGTCGGTGGATCATCCTCGGGACACGCCTGGAGCAGCCCGGACCGCCCAAGATGATCTGGACACTGCTCCCACGCAAAGACTGGGACATCCTGGACACCTGGCATGCCGCGGGACTCAAGGGTACGGCCAGCAACGACATCCGGGTGCAGGGCGCGTTCGTGCCCAACGAGTTTAGCCTCGATATCAGCTTTGCTCCATCGACGCAGCCGACGCCTGGCAGTCTCGTGAACCGAAACCGGATGTATGCGCTGCCGCTGGCCGGCTTCTTCTACTTCAACGTGACCACTGAGGCGCTGGGCATCGCGCGTGGCGCAATTGACGCATTCGCCGATCAGCTCGCCGAGCGCGGCGATCGGCCGAACCTGTATGGCCGTCAAATCCGCCTGGGCGAGTCGTCCGCTGAGCTGGACGCCGCCGAAGCCTTGATCCGCTCAGACGTGGAGGTGATCGATCGCATCCTGCACGATGGTGCCTCGATCGAGCCTACCTTCCAGGCCAAGCTCGGCCGTGACCTGAGCTTCATGGTCAAACTCTGCGCCCAGGCAGTGGACCGTTTGACCACGGCCGTCGGGGCGCACGGGATGGACGATGGTAATCCGGTCCATCGCGCCTCACGTGATATCCACGCCATCGCAAACCACGCCGTCAATAACTGGGAGCATCAAGCACTGAGCTACAGTCGAGCGCGGACCGGTCTCCCGCCAATCCCCATGTTCTAATGCACGAGTGCTCCCCCGACACACAGCTTAACTTCGAGTTTGATTTTCATGCCTGGCAGCGTAAGGGCTGGCCATTGTTGAAGGCGACCATGTCGGTAAGTGCGGCGCGGGTGTCGATCGGCGCGCCGGGCTCCGCACCGTCCAGTTCGGCGTAGGCACGGTACAGGTTGCCGACGATGCGCTCGGTGTCGGTCAGCGCGGCGAACGGGCCAAGGTCGGTCTGTCGGGCGAGCTCGAGCGGGCTGAGGCCGGCGGCTGTGCCACGTGCGGCGGTGTCCTGGACGAAGCGCAGGTAGGCCGCGACGTCATCAATCGACGACGGGCCGCAGACTGGGCCATGGCCGGGTACGAGTGTCTGGGCCCCGAATCCGCGGAGCCAGTCCAATGCGCGTAGCGAGCCGCTGACGGAGCCCATCGGTACGAACGGGGTCCCACCGACGAACAGCAGATCGCCCGTAAACAGCACCGATCGATCCGGAACCCAGGCCACGATGTCATTTGTGGTATGCGCCGGTGTCGGCACCGCGTGCAGCTCCACGCGCACGTCGTCGATCCACACGGTGAGGCGATTGTCGAATGTGACGAACGGCGGCTCTCGATGCACGGCGCCCCACTCCACTTCTGACCACAGGCCAGCAGGCGGCGGGAAGACCGAGCGCAGGATCTCGTCACGGCAACGCGGGTGGCCAATGATCGTGGCCAGTGGCAGCAGGCAATTGCCGTGCGTGTGGTCGCCGTGATGATGCGTGTTGATCAGCGTTCTGATGGGCTG
>DASXRR010000115.1:0-10583 GCA_036506475.1 Chloroflexota bacterium | reverse complement strand
CCGATTGTTCGAACATCGGCAGGCGCGGCCGATGGCGGTCGCCTACGGCGTCGCTACGCTTCTTGCCCTGTGCGCCAGCGTTCCCATCTGGCGGGCGTGGGCCCTGCTCTAGAGGCCGACGGAACCGGCGGGCGACTGGCGCTTCGGCCCTCTAGAGAAGGCGATGGGTTCAGTTCGGCCGCAGGAGCGTCCCAGAAAGACCTGGCCGAACTGATTTAGGGACAAAACAGCGCGGGTCGGTGATGCAGCAGGCGCCGTCGTCGGCGTGATCGACGGACTCGACCTGGAGCGTCATGTGCTCGATGCCATAGCGGTTGCTCAGCATGCGCCGAACGTCGTGCAGCACGTCCTCCGAGGGCCGGCCGTTGGCGCGCACATGCGCCGACATGGCGTCGAAGCCGCTGGTGATCGTCCACAAGTGCAGGTCGTGCACCGAGTCGACGCCCGGCACCTCACGCATTGCGGCCTCGATCGCCTGCATGTCCAGATGGCGCGGCGTGGCCTCCAGCAGCACGTCGATGACGCTGCGCAGCAGGCTCCATGCGCGCGGCACGATCAGCACGCCAATGACCGCCGACACCAGCGGGTCGGCCAGCACCCAGCCTGTGGTGAGAATGACCAACGCTGCGATGATGGTGCCGACGGCGCCGAGCAGGTCGCCGACCACCTCGAGGAATGCGCCACGCATGTTGAGGCTGGTCTGCGCCCCCGGATGCAGCAGCCGAGCACCGATGAGTGTCATTGCCAGCGCGCCCAGCGCGACCAGCAGCATTGGCCACGCGTTGATCTCCATCGGTCGGTTGAGGCGCTGGTAGGCCTCGAACAGAATCCAGCCCGCGACACCGAGGAGCAGGATGCTGTTGACGAGCGCGGCCAGGATTTCGGCGCGATAGAAGCCGTACGTTTTGCCCGGCGTCGCGGGCCTGCGCGCGAATCTGATCGCGGCGAGCGCCATGGCCAGCCCAAGTACGTCGGTCAGCAAGTGCCCGCTATCGGCCAGCAAGGCCAATGACCCCGTCAGCAGCCCAGCCACAACTTCGGCGATCAAGCTGGCGAGCGCCATGCACAGCACGATGACCAATCGCCGTTCGCTGGCCGCCGCTTCGTCGCGTCCATGTGCGTGCACGCCGTTGATTATCTACCCGCCGCCACTGCCCGCCTGGCCATTCCGCTCGAAGAGACTTCGGCGCGCAGCGCTGAGGACCTTACGTGCAGAACTCCGCGGTGAGCGGGCGACCATGAGCGGCTAGCTCAGGCGAAGCAGTTCGGCGGCGAGGTCGGCGACCGCGGTGGCGAGGGGCTCGGGCAACGGTTCGGATGCCGAGGGGTACGTCTCGTCGGTGGCATAGATGGACTGCGCCGCCGCGAGCCCGCCAAGGCTGGCGACGAGTGGCCGCAGGGCATGGTCGATCGCCAGCGCGTGATGGGCCACGGCGCCAGTGGCGATGAGGCCGGCGACCTTGCCCGAAAGCGCAGCCTGGGGCAACAGGTCGAAGAACGCCTTGAGCTGGCCACTGTAGGCGGCGCGGTAGATCGGCGTGCCCAACACCAGAATCGAAGCCGAGCCGACGGCGGCCAATGCGTCATCCACCTCGGCGACCTTGCGGCGGGCCAGCAGGCCATCCGCGGGCAGTTGCGCCAGGTCGACCAGGCGCGTCGGCACGGCTTGACGGTCCAACGCCGTGAGCACGGCCGACACCAGAGCCCCAGAGCGCGACGGTGCGAACAGCGAGCCGGCGATACCGATGGCCAATCGGTCAGTCATCGCAGCGATGGTATCGGGCAACATGAACTGCCTATGGACCGCGTTGCGCCGCCCGCCTCACACCTCGATCTCCTCGAGCGCCCGCTCTTCGGCCACCTCGGCACCGTCACCAGCGACGGCGCCCCACTCGTGAATCCGATGTGGTTCCTATGGGACCCCGAAGCAGGCGTGCTGAAGTTCACCCACACCAACCAGCGCCACAACTTCCGCTACCTCAAGCGTGAGCCGCGCGTCGCATTCGAGATCGTCGATCCCGACGATCAGTACCGCTACCTGCAGCTGCGCGGCGTCGTCGAGCGCGTCGACGACGATCCGACGGGCGCCTTTTACCAGACGCTGCAGCAGCGCTATCGCGGTTACACGAGCGAAGTCAAAGATCGCGCCGTGCGGGTCATACTGACTGTCCGTCCAACGGGCTTCAAAGCTCGCCCCGTGTAGACGCGCCACTGCCGGCCGAAGTCGGCTATCAGGCCAGGCGCGGCTCCGGCCCAGAAACCGTTGCCCACGTCGGCCATGGGCTGGCATGAGCAAGATCGCGTCGATCGCGGGTGGCTGGTCGCTCGCCAGTAGCTCGCTGTGCCTGTAGCCGCCGAGCGCCCGCGGCTGCCATCCTGAACGAATGACGCTCGGGCGTCGGCGTCTGCTGATGCTGGGTCTCGCTGCGCCGCTTGTGCGCGCCTGGCACGCGGCGCCGGCGTCCGCCCGGGGGTCAGCGGCGCTGGACTTGCGTGAACTTGTGCGCGCCGGGCTGGCGGCCGACCCGAGCACGGTCTTCGCCCTGCCACCCGAGATTGCCGGCGATGTGCTCCTGCGTGCAACACGTGAAGACCCGCTGCCCGACGGCTACCAGCCACGCGACCTGGTCAACGCTGCCGCGCGTGGCCTACCTACCTCTGGGCAACAGGTAATCCGCGCGCTGATTGTCGACGACACCCGCGCATTGATCGCCGACGCGGCCGCGGCAGGCATCGACCTGTATGTGGGCTCCGGCTTTCGCTCGCAGGCCTACCAGGCCGCCGTGTTCAGCGCCCAGACGAGCCGCTGGGGCGACCCCGAGACCGCCAACCGCTACTCCGCACGGCCCGGGCATTCGCAGCACCAACTGGGCACCACGATCGACTTCACGATCTCGTTTCGCGCGTTCCGCGAGAGCGACGCACCGGCCTGGCTGCGCGAAAACGCGCACCGCTTCGGGTTTGTGCTGCCGTATACCGCGGCCGCTAGCGATCGCACCGGCTATGTCGACGAACCGTGGCATGGACGTTGGGTGGGACCGTCGCTTGCGGCTCGCCTTCAGGGTGCCGGCTATCTGGACTGGACCGATGTCGATGCCGACGACGCGATCGCGCTCGTCCGCGTCGAGTCTGGCCTGGACGGCTAACGCGCCGCTTTCGGCACCCATACCCACAGGAAATTGGTGACCAGGCTCCAGGCGAACGAGGCGCCTGTGCCGGCGACGAACGCCAGTGTGTACGGGAGGCCAAGGAGCTCGACCAGGCCGTTGATGGTGAGCCAGTAGACGACGAACGCGCCGAGGCAGGCGCCGTGGTAGCGGATCAGGCGATCCAAAGCCGGTCGCGGATGGCCGAAGACCCAACGGTCGGCAATCGCGAACTTGGCCAGGATGAGCGCTTCGGCGGCCACCGTCGTGGCCATTGGCAGCGGCCACTGCACCAGCTCGACGAGCACGCGCAGCAAGGCCAGCTCGATGACGGCTGCGACGACGCCGAGCACCACCCAGCTGACCACCCGGCGCGACACCATCTTGGCGCTGCTCATGCTAGAGGTCTGGCCGACCGCCTCGCGATGGTGCACGCCGCCCGACATCCCACCGCGCCGCGCGGGTGACTCTTCTCCTGCACAGGCTGGAAGCCTGAAGTTTGTTGGGCCGCGGCCGCCTGGCGACCGCCGCAACGCGCAGTGGCGCAACTAAGCGTGGGCGTCACACGTCGAGTCTGTTGACACCCTTATAGACGAGGAGTACACCACCAAACAGGCCCGCCCATGGAAACGATCTTTCTGGCCATCTTTGCCTTCGGCGCGTTGTTCACGCTGGTGTCAGCCGCGGTCGGCGCGGTCAGCGGTCTCGACCACGGCTTTGGCCTACACGGCCATAGCGTCGGCCACGGCCACATCGGTCATGCCGGCCACGGCCACGCGGCGCACGGACACAGTCATGGCGAAGTGCAGCCGGGACACGGCACGGCGCTGCCGTTGCTCAACGGCTCGGCTGCGATGGCCTTTCTGACCTGCTTTGGCGCCGCCGGCTATGTCCTCACGCGCCTGTCGGACTGGGCATTCGCCGCGGTCCTGCTCGGCGCTATCATCGGCGGCGGCATCGGCGCCTATCTCGTTGCGCGCTTCCTCGGGCTGGTCCTGTCGGGCGAGCGCGAGATGGATCCGGACGATTACCGGCTCGAAGGCACCGTCGGCCAGATCACCGTCGGCATTCCCGCGGGCGGCACCGGTGAAGTGGTGTTCTCGAAAGTTGGCGCGCGACGCAGTGAAGCGGCGCGCTCAGTGGGTGGTACGCCCATCCCTCGCGGTACCGAGGTCGTCATCACCACATATGTGGATGGCAAGGCGCTCGTGCAGCCGTGGGCTGAGTACATCGCCGCCGACGAGGGCGTCGCGGCCTTAGGAGACAGAGAGGCTTCATAGCCATGGACTTACTGATTGGGCTTGTTGCCGTCGGCGCGGTCGGCGCACTGATGTTGATCATGTGGTTGATTGGCACCCTCTTCCGCAGGGTCGGGCCGAACCGCGCTCTGATCGTCTACGGCTGGGGCGGCACGCATATCGTGACCGGCGGCGGCCGAGTCGTGTGGCCGCTATTCCAGAGCTTCCAGGAGCTGTCGCTCGAGCTCATGTCGTTCGACGTCGCGCCCGAACAGCAGCTGTACACCTCGCAGGGTGTCGCGGTCAGCGTCGAGGCAGTGTCCCAGATCAAGGTCAAGTCCGACCCAGAGAGCATCCGCACCTCGGCCGAGCAATTCCTGACCAAAGCGGCCGAAGAGCGCCAGGGCCTGCTGCGGCTGGTGATGGAAGGTCACCTGCGCGGCATCGTCGGCTTGTTGAAGGTCGAGGAGATCGTCAAGGAACCCGAGATCGTCGCTGGCCGCGTGCGCGACAGCGTCTCGGACGACCTGAACAAAATGGGCCTCGAGGTCGTCTCGTTCACGATCAAGAAGGTCATCGACGACAACCAGTACATCGACAACATGGGCCGCCCGGATATCGCGCGCGTCAAGCGCGAGGCGGACATCGCCCAGGCCGAGGCCGAACGCGACACCGCGATCCGCCGCGCCATGGCGATCCGTGAAGCGTCTGTGGCGCAGGCCCAGGCAGACCAGGAACGCGTTATTGCGCAGACCGCGTCGGAGACCAAACAGGCCGAGGCGACGCGCGATCTCGAGGTCAAGAAGGCCGAGTACGAGGCGTCCATACGCCAGCAACGCGCACTGGCCGAAAAGGCATACGACATCGCTTCGAACCAGGCCCAGCAGAAGGTGATTGCCGAGCAGGTACGCATCGAGCAGGTCCAGCGCCAGGAGCAGATCAAGGTCCAGGAGCTGGAGGTGCAGCGCCGCGAGCGTGAGCTCGAAGCGACCGTGGCCAAGCCGGCCCAGGCAGAACGTGGGCGCATTGAGCAGCTCGCCGAGGCTCAGCGCTTGAAGCTAGCGACGGAGGCCGCGGGCCAGGCCGAAGCAACCCGCCTGCAAGGCACCGCCGAAGCCGAGATCGTGCGCGCCAAAGGCCAGGCCGAAGCCGACGCCATGCACCTGCGCGCCGCGGCCTTCCAGGAATACAACCAGGCCGCCGTGCTCGATAAGCTGATCGGCGGCATGCCCGAGGTGGTGCGCGCCCTGGCGCAGTCGTTGGCCAGCGTGGACAAGATCACCGTGGTCTCAACAGGCGACGGCCGAGCGCCCGGCGTGAGCCAGATCACCGGCGAGGTGGCCAAGATGGTCGCCCAGGTGCCCGAGCTCTTCGAGACCCTCACGGGCGTGAAGGTCAGCGAGCTGATGGGCCGGCTGCAAGCCATCGAGACCAAGCCACTCGCCGCGCCGCACGATAACGGCGCCACGCCGAAGGCCGCTCCGAAGGACTCGGCATAGAGTCTTATGTCATCCTGAGCCTGCGAAGGATCCGCTTGCCGGGACGCCCGTGGTCGCGGATCCTTCGCTGCGCTCAGGATGACATTCGATGGCTTCTGCCCATCGCGGCTGTCCTGGTCCTGTCCGGCGCGGCGGGACTGATCTACCAGGTCGCCTGGGTGCGCCTGCTCGGGCTGGCCTTCGGCGTCACGGTGTACGCCATCAGCACGGTCCTGGCGGCGTTCATGGCCGGGCTGGCCATCGGCAGCATCGTCGGCGGGCGGCGCGCGGATGCGGTGCAGCGGCCGCTGCGCGCGTACGGTCTCGTGGAGTTGGGCGTGGGGCTCACGGCGCTGGCGACGCCCCTGGCCTTCAGAGCTTTGCAGGACGTGTATGCCGCGACCGCGCAGGTCGTCGATCCGACGCAGGCGCCGCTGCTGGCGGGCGCGCTGCGCGCCGTGCTCGCCTTCGCGCTGCTGCTGGTGCCGACCACGCTGATGGGCGCCACACTGCCGCTGGCGGTGCGGGCGGCGCGCCAGGTGCGAGTCGAAACGGACACCACGTCTGGCGACGCGCGGGCGATGGGCTTGCTGTACGGCGTGAACACCTTCGGGGCGATCGTTGGCTGTCTGTTGTCGGGGTTTGTGCTAATTGGCAAGCTAGGGCTGGCGGAGACCATTGGCGTGGCGGTGGCATGCAATGTCCTTGCGGGCCTCACAGCGTTGGTGCTGGGCCGGCCGAGGGCTGGAGGCGGGTCGCTGCACCTCACAGACAAGCGGATTCCTTCGCTGCGCTCAGGACAGGCCCTTCGCGGAGCCTGTCCTCGGGCGAAGCGAAGGGCTCGGGATGACAAGCTAGCGCGGGCGGCGTTCTGGACCTTTGCCCTGTCGGGCGCGATCTCGCTCGCCTACGAGGTGGTGTGGTCGCGCATTCTGGCCATTCTGTTTGACAGCAGCATCTATGGCTTCGTGCTCATGCTGGCCACCGTGCTGCTCGGCATCGCGTTCGGCGGCGCTCTCGGCGGCCTGCTCACAGGGTGGAAGCCCGAGCCGCGGCGCGCAGGACTGCTTCTCGGGGCGGCAGAGATTGGCATCGGGCTAGCGGCGATTGTGGCGCTCGTGACGTTCGGCGGCGCCTACGACGTGCTGCTCGCACTGCGCGAGACCCCGCTGGCGCGCCTGGTGCGCACTGACACGCGGCTCATGGCCGCGCTATGCGTGGTCACCGTACTGCCCGCGGCGCTGCTCATGGGCGCCACGTTTCCATTCGCGGCACGGCTCTGGGCGGCGGGCTCGACGCGACTCGGCCAAAGACTCGGCGGCATCTACGGCGCCAACGTTGGGGGTGCGATTGTGGGCTCGCTGGCGGGCGGATTCGTGCTCGTGCCGGTGCTCGGCGCGCACCACGGACTGCTCGTCCTGGCCGCCGCCAACGTCCTGGTGGGCGGCGCGCTGCTGCTGGTCGCCACGCGCCGACTCTGGCCAATCGTGCCGAGCGCGGCCGCGCTGGTCCTCGTCGCCTGGGGCACCACGCGCGATCCGCTGCACGCGGTCGTTTTCGCGCAGCACTTCCCTGACCAGGCCCTGGTCGCGTACTGGGAAGGTCTCGAGAACACGGTCAGCGTGGGGCGAGATCCTGAGGGAATCCAAACCCTGTTCACCAACAGCCGCGGGCAGACCAACGATGCGCCCGACCTGGTCCGCTACCACCGCGTCATGGGCCACCTGGCGGCGCTACTCGCGCCAACCCAGTCGCCCCGCGCCCTGGTCGTCGGCCTCGGCGCCGGCGCAACCCCGGGTGCACTAGCCCAGCACTCCGGCGCACTCGTCGACATCGTCGAGCTCTCAGAGGCGGTCATCGCCGCCGCGCCGCACTTCGTGCTCGCCAACCAGAACGTCCTGGCGCAGCCCAACGTCCACCTGACCATCGACGATGGGCGCAATTTCCTGCTGCGCAACCGCGCGGCGTACGACGTGGTGACCGCCGACGTCGTGCACCCGTACGACGCAGGCGCCACCAACCTGTACTCCGTGGAGTATTTCTCGCTGGTGGCGCGCTCGCTCAAGCCGAACGGGATCATGATCCAGTGGGTCTCGCCAGGCGGATCATTCGAGCACTCGCTGATCGTGCGCACGTTCCTGCAGGCGTTCCCGTACGCCACCCTGTGGCTCGGCGGCGACCTGTTGATCGGCTCGCCCGAGCCGCTGGTCCTGAGCCGCTCCACACTCGAGTCCCGCCTCACGGACGCGCGCGCCAGGCCAGCGTTGGCCGAGGTCGGCTTCAACCGTGCCCAGGACGTGCTGGCGCAATTCCGTGCCGATTCGGCGGCACTACGCGCGTATGCTGGCGAAGGCCCCGTTTTGACGGATGACCACCCACTGTTGGAGTACTTTCTGGCCCTCGATGCGCCTGCTGAACCGGCCGACCTGGGCGGCTTGCACGGCCAACCCATTGTCCAGGACTGATCGTGCCCAAGCCTGAGACGGTGGCCGAGGTCGTGACGGTCGTTGAGCGGCATATCGACGTGCTCCATCGGCACGTGCTGCGCAGCACAACCGATCCCGCCCGCGGACTCCCGCGCTTCAAGACGAGAGCGCAGCAAACGCTCGACGAACGGGCGCTCAATGTGCTTGTTGCGCTGCTCGTCGAACTGCATCCGGGCGGTGCGACCAAAGAGCAACTGCTGAAGGAGAGCTACGAGCGGATCGACGGAACGACGCTCGAGGCGGATGACAAACGCCTCAGGCGGCGCCTCCAGGGCATCCCAGAGGTCGCGCCGCGGACTAGCGATAGTTGATGAACTGCAGCGGCACGGGCCAATTCCGGTCGGTCTCGCTCTTGCGCAGCAGGGAAATAGCGGCTTGCAGCTCGTCCTTGCTCTTGCCCGTCACGCGCACAGCGTCGCCTTGAATCTGGGTCTTCAACTTGGGCAGCCGGTCGCGGATGAGCTTGGTGATCTCGCGCGCGAGATCCTGGTTCAGACCTTGACGGAGAGTCGCTGTCTGGCGAACGGTGCCTTTGCTCGCCTCTTCGACCTTGCCGTAGTCGAAGATCTTCGGCGATAGCGACCGCTTGACCGCCTTCTGCAGCAGGACGTCGCGCACGGCCTCGAGCGTCATTTCGCTGGCGCTGTGCAGCTTGATGGTCTGTGGTTCCAGCTCAATGGTCGAGCCCGAGTCTTTGAGGTCGTAGCGGGTGTGCACCTCTCGTAGTGCCTGGTCGACGGCATTGACCATCTCCTGCCGATCGAACTGTGACACCACGTCAAATGAAAAATCACTTGCCATTCGTGGTGAAGTCTACGATTGTGACTGTTGCTGCGCGACCTGCTGAGCGTCGCTTTTCTGGTCGGAGTACTGGTGGTCGCGCCACTCGGAGCGACCAGTCCGTACTTTCTGATCACGCCCGGCGGCTCGTACGACATCGGCTCTCGTGTCAAAGTGCCTGATGAGGTGCGCCGGCCGATGGGCCGCATGGCCTTCACCGCCGTGTACGAGCAAGAGGCCAATTGGGGTGAGGTCGCGCGCGCCCGCGTGGCCGGCGGCGCTGAAGTCGTGCCCGCCACGGACATTCGCCCACCCGGCACCACCCAGCAGCAGATCAACGAGACGAACCGCCGACTCATCGACGAGTCGAAGCCGGTCGCCGCCGTCGTCGGTCTCCGCGCGGCCGGCTACGACGTCGAAATCACTGGCCAGGGCGCCGAGGTGCAGAGCGTACTGCGAGGCATGCCGGCCGACGGCCTGCTCGCCGTCGGCGACATCATTACCGCTATCGACGGTCAGCCGGCGCCTACGACCACAGCGCTGATCGAAGCCATTCGCCGCCACGACGTCGGTGACCAGGTCACGCTCACCGTCGAGCGTTCTGGGCAGCAGCAGGAGGTTGTGGTCAGTACGCGCAGCTCACCCTCGGAGCCGGGCCGTCCGATCGTCGGCGTGACGATCAGCACCTACCAGCTTGATGTGCGCCTGCCGTTTCCGGTTGATATCGAGTCCGACAACGTCGGTGGGCCGTCGGCGGGGTTCATGTTTGCTTTGGGCATCCTGGATGCGGTGACGGACGGGGATTTGACGCGCGGCTACTTCGTCGCGGGTACGGGCACGATCGGCCCCGACGGCACCGTCGGGCCAGTCGGCGGCGTGGCCGAAAAGGCGATCGCGGCCGAGCACGACGGGGCTCAGGTCTTCCTGGTGCCGAGCGATAACTTCGACGACGCCCAGAGGTGGGTGAAGGGGCTACGGATCGTGCCCGTGGATCGCATCGACGATGCAGTCAAGTTCCTGTGCAGCCTCGAGCCGCGCGCGCAAACGCTCACGTCGCCAATCGCGCCGCCCGTTTGCGTGTCATCCTGAGGGGAGCCTGCGACCCGAAGGATCCGCTACTCCAGCCCGTCACGGGCGCGGATCCTTCGCAAGCTCAGGATGACACAGGGAAACGCACCGTCTGCGCCAGGCCGCGCATGTGCTGGAGGTACTGATCTTTCGTCATCGGCGGACGATGGCCGGCCAGGATGCGGCGTGCTTCGGCGGCGTCGTTCGACAGCAAGTCGACGATGGTGTGGGCGATCGCTTTGGCCGGCTGCACGTAGGCCACCAGCGGGTCGGCGATCTCGAAGTCGGCCGCATGATTGGTGCCGCGGCAGCCGCCATGGCTCGGGTGCAGCATGGGCATGACATGGCTGAGGTCGCCAGCGTCAGTTGAGGCGGCGATCGGCCCGG
>DASXRR010000114.1:0-49653 GCA_036506475.1 Chloroflexota bacterium | reverse complement strand
GGAAGCGATCTTCCCACAGGAGCTGAAGTTATAGTCAGCGCCAGCAGTAATGCTGGAAGAAAGCGAAGTTCCGACCCGCACGAATGGCGTAACGACTTGAGCGCTGTCACAACGAGGGGCTCGGCGAAATTGAACTGGCCGTGAAGATGCGGCCTACCCGCGGCAGGACAAAAAGACCCCGTGGAGCTTTACTGTAGCCTGCCGTTGGACTGGGCTCTATGATGCGTAGGATAGGTGGGAGACTTTGAAGCGTCCCTTTCGGGGGACGTGGAGTCACCGGTGAAATACCACCCTTCATAGAGTCCGGTTCTAACCGTGCACCGTTATCCGGTGCCGGGACAGCGGCTGGTGGGCAGTTTGACTGGGGCGGTCGCCTCCTAAAGAGTAACGGAGGCGCCCAAAGGTTCCCTCAGGCTGGATGGAAATCAGCCGCAGAGTGCATAGGCACAAGGGAGCTTGACTGTGAGGCCTACACGCCGAGCAGGGACGAAAGTCGGGCTAAGTGATCCTCGGACCCCGCGTGGAAGGGTCCGGGCTTAACGGATAAAAGCTACCCCGGGGATAACAGGCTGATCTCCCCCGAGCGTCCACAGCGACGGGGAGGTTTGGCACCTCAGATAGACATCTTGGGGTGTACCTGGTGGAAACATCAGGTAGTAGTGCCAGCTTATAACGGTGAACTCCAGACCGGACAACACCGTGGGAAGTCGACTCGTCTAATCAGCGAGTTTGACCCCGTAACGACTGATCGACTCGTCTAATGAGTCGTGAGATAGCGTACGCTACCGCAAGGTAAATCTAAGCGCGTTATCAGACGCTGGCCCCTCGCCTGTAACAAGGCAGGGTGAAGATATAGTCTACTCCCGCAGGAATGCGGGGCTACAGTGCGATGTCGGCTCGTCGCATCCTGGGGCTGGAGCAAACCTTTAACTGCTCTCCCAGCGGGAAACCGTTGGGTAATAAACGAGCCCAAAACGGAGAAGGCCACGCGAACAGTTGTTCTACAATCGAACGTGGTTCACCCCGTGGGAAAGACGATTTCCGAAGTTCAGAAGGCATACCTTGCTGGATTCATTGATGGAGATGGAGCCATCATGGCCCTCCTCGAACGCCACCCGGCCAAGCGGTTCGGGTTCCGCGTTCGCGTCTGGGTCGAGGCCACCCAGTTGCGTCAATCTGACGTAGCGTGGTTATGCGAAGAGCTTGGCGTAGGCCAGGTTCGCGCTAATCGCGCGTGCTGGGAACAGAATCAACTCTGTCGCTGATGTGCAAGAACAAGCTGACTGGGCAGATGCATTGGCCGCTCTGAATGTCCGATCGAGAGGACGGCGTCAGAATATGGCGGCAATGATCCAGGAATTCGTCTCCCGTAACGACTGATCCTTCGGCAGTTCCTCTGACTGCGGAAGGTGAGATAGGAGCCTCGATAGGAGGCCTATCACACGGCTCGCACCTAAGGCATCCATGGTGACGTGGATTAGCTATGGTGAAGGTATAGTCTTGCCCCACCAGTAATGGTGGAAGGCTGAGGTCCCAAGGGTTGGGCTGTTCGCCCATTAAAGCGGCACGCGAGCTGGGTTCAGAACGTCGTGAGACAGTTCGGTCTCTATCCACCGTGGGCGTAGGGAATTTGCGGGAGGCTGTCCCCAGTACGAGAGGACCGGGATGGACGGACCTCCGGTGTAGCGGTTGTCGTGCCAACGGCAGCGCCGCGTAGCCGACGTCCGGCAGGGATAAGCGCTGAAAGCATCTAAGTGCGAAGCTCGCCTGAAGATGAGACTCCCCACCGGGTTAACCGGGTAAGGCCCCTGCTAGACCAGCAGGTTGATAGGACGCACGTGGAAGCGCAGTAATGCGTGGAGCTGAGCGTTACTAATGGCCGAGGGCTCGCGTCCCGATCTCTCGCTTCAACAAGTCGGCAGGATCCATGTCCTCACTCTGCCGTTTGACCTTGCTCAACACTCCTCACATAGCCGCCCAGACAGTACCCGGTCCGGCCGCGGGGGCGTTCCGCCTTCGGCGATAGTCAGTTGGTACATCTGGATCAGCGGCACAGCCAAGTCGTGGAGCGACCCAATGGTCCTGGTGGCGAGAGCGGAGTGGTCCCACCCGTTCCCTTGCCGAACACGGTCGTGAAACGCTCCAGCGCCGACGATACTCGGGTCATCAAGCCCTGGGAAAATAGGCCGGTGCCAGGGCCATTCGGTCGCCCCATGACTTGGTCGCCGAGCGCGCATCGGCTATACTGGTGCAACCGACGCGGGGTGGAGCAGTGGTAGCTCGTCGGGCTCATAACCCGAAGGTCAGTGGTTCGAATCCACTCCCCGCTACTAACCTATAAGCCTGTCACTGTTCGCAGTGACGGGCTTTTCTTTTCTCGAGCGCTACGCGCGCGGCGAGCACGAACAGGTCTGGAGCGACCTCGTTGCGCCCGGGCGCGACTCGTCAGCGGGCCATCGGAGATCGACGTGGGCGCCGCCGGGTCGGGCGGCGGGTGGGTCGAGATCACTCCCGAATACATCAGCTCAGGCATCGGCAGCATGTACATGGAGCTGCCGTCAACCGTCGCCGACACGGCTATCCTCTTCGAAGGCCGGCCTCTCTTCCTGGCCGGCTCGCCCAGTGGACGATGTCGCGGTCCTTACGCGCGACCTGCTACCGATCCAGGACTGCGCTACAGTAAGCAACAGCATCGTTCGCCCTCATCGTCTAGAGGCCTAGGACGCAGCCCTTTCAAGGCTGAGATCGCCGGTTCGAATCCGGCTGGGGGCACCCGTTTAGCTACGGGCTGTGCAACGGCTAGACGGAAACGGTGGCTGGCGCGAGCCGCGGCAGGCGGCTGTTCAGGATCGAGCGCAGCCAGCGCACGCCGGGCAGCGCGACAATGCTCATGCCAGCGATGGCAGCCAGCGGCTCGAGGGTATGCGCCACACTGCCGGGCATCGCCTCGCGCAGCATGATCACCGCGCCGGAGATCAACGGCAGGTCGAGCGCGTAGGCGACCTCGCGGAGCGAGATCATGTCGGTCGCGGTCGCGGTGCCGACCATACCCAGACCGAGACTGATACCGACGACCGCGAGCTGCGGAACTGCCATACCAGGAGTATCGGCGTGGCGCGCGAACGCGCAGCCCCCGAACGGGGTGTTTGACGGCTACTGTTGGGGGTTGCTGGCCGATTCGGGCGGGACCAGTGACCAGCCGCCCGGGCCGACCACGCCCCACGCCGACGGCGGCCAATAACGAAGCCAGGCCCGCCCGATCAGGTTTTGAGCAGGCACGACCCAGCCCGTATGCGAGTCAAAGCTGTCGGGCCGATTGTCGCCCAGCACAAAATAGGTCCCCACAGGAATCGTCAGCGGCTCGCCGTTGCCCGGGAACATGTAGTTGGCTGGAAAGCGAATGTACGGCTCGTCCAGCAGCAGGCCATTGACATAGACGCGCTGGTCACGGACCAGAACCGACTCACCGGGCAGTCCAATCACCCGCTTGATGTAGTCAACATCCGGCTGCGGTGGCGCGCGAAAGACGACAACGTCGCCACGCCGCGGACCGCCAAACACGTAGCCAGGCGAGCCGCGCTCGATCGGCAGGATGCCGCCGAAGGGAACGGCGTCGAGCTTGAAATAGGCCGTCCGATCCACGATCAGCGCCTCGCCAGCCGCGAACGTGGGCTGCATGCTGATGCCGTCGATACGGAAATTCTGAATGAGCGCGTGCACCACCGCGATCAAGAGCGCCGAGCTGACGATCGTCTGGCCGACCTCGACGAGCACAGCTCGGATGTTGACCCGCTGGCGCAGCTTCCCGAGCCGTTCGGCGAGCTGGGAGCCGTCCGCCACTGGCACGCTGGCCCCGTCGGGCAACGCCTCCACGACACTTGTCGCTGCAAACGGCGCCTCGTCCGGTCGCGGCTCGAAGGAGATCAGCTGCAGCGCGCGCAGCTCATCGAGCGCCAGTAGGGTACGCAACAGTCCGTGCTGCCGCGCGATTGAGCGCACGCTCCGTTGTCCGTCGACGTCAAGCAGGACGCCGACCGTCGCGCGCGCGAGTGGCACGGGCAACGTCTCGCTCGCATCGTCGGCGCCCGGCGAGCCAAGGAGGCAGGGCACATCGTCAGCATGCGGGAGTTCAGCGGCCCACTCGGCGGGTTCGACACGCGCACAGCGCGCAACTGGGTCCGACGCGCTGGCGAAGTTGGCCTCGAGGGTCGGCGTACCCTCACAGAAATCAAACGCAGCGCGCCCCATGGCGCTGGCTATGAAGTCGAGCGCACGCTCGCCAGTGTCGTGCTCAACGGCCGCGCCGATCAGTCGACCGCGATCGAACGACAGGCACGCGACCCACACGTCGAGCCAGATCCACGCGTCGCCCGACTTCTCGAGGCTCCCCAGAAAACGGATCAGTGACTCGACAGGAATACCCGCGAGCGATCCAGACAGTTCGGTCATGAGGTCGTGCCGGCGGTCGCAACTGCGACGACGCCGGCCGAGAACTCACTATAGACCGCTGTGTGGAACGTGTCAGCGACAGTCGCGCCGAGCTGCCGTGGGTCCACGGAGCCCGGCGGTCACTTCTAGATCCAGATCAGGTTGCCCTGGGACTGGAGTGGCGCGCCACCCAAGAAGCGCGCGACCGTTCGTGTCGAGACAGCCATGGCCAGGCCGCTGCCAGCGACGAGGTGCGGAATTCCGACCACCTCGCCGCGTGCGTTGACCAGCGCGCCGCCCGAATTGCCCGGGCGGAGCGTGATCGACAGGCGCACGATGTCGTCGGGCTGACCGCTGACGATGCCCAGGCTGGGCGCGTTGCGCTCGCCCATCGGATTGCCCACCGCCAGGACCAGATCGCCCACGCGCAGCGCGTCAGAGTCGCCGATTTGTGCGCGTGGCTCGAGCTCGTCGTCGACCTCGAGTGCAGCGAGGTCGAGCGGCGGCTCGCGGCGCACCACTCGGCCGAGCAGCCTGCGGCCATCGGCGATGACCAGCTCCGCGGTCTGGGCGTGCACCACATGGTGATTCGTTATGACAAGTTTGGGTCGATCCCAGATTACGCCCGAGCCGGCGCTGCCGCGCGAGCCGCGCACCAGCACCACGCTGCGCGCGACTTCGCGACTCAGCTCGGCCACGGCATCCGAGACCGCCCGCGCCCGGACCAGTACGTCGAGCGCCATCAGCTTGGCCGTTCCGCGGGCGTCACCGCGATCTCTTGCACCTGACCACCACGGATCACCGTGATGGGTGTCGGGTGTGCGATCGCATCCGGTCCAAGCGCCATTTGCAGCGCCTCGCCGTCCTCGATCGTGCGCCCGCCGATCGCGAGCACGATGTCGCCAATCAGCAAGCCGGCGTTGTCCGCTGGTGCGCCTGGCTCGAGGCCAAGCAGCATCAAGCCGCTCTGCTGGCCGATGCCGAGCCGCTGCCGCAACGCATCCTGTAGCTCGACTGGCTGGGTACTCACGCCGAGATACGCACGCTTGAGCGAGCCACCGCTCAGGATGCGCTGGACGAGTCCGTCCAGCGTCGAGATCGGAATGGCGACCGGATCGCCGCCGGCCAGCTGCGAGCTGAGCATGCCTACTACACGGCCTTGAACGTCGACCAGTGCGCCGCCTGACAGGCCAGGCAGCAACGCCACATCGGCGCGTAGATAGGCGTCGAGCACGGCGCCCTGCGCGGTCCGCCACGCGCCGCCGGCCGAGCTGACCACACCCAGGCTGGCCGTCGGGGACGGGGTGCCCGGACGACCGACGGCCAGCACGAGGTTGCCTGCCTTCAGCTCAGCCGATTGGCTTTCGATCGGGGTGAGTGCACCGCCGTCTACGCGCAGCAACGCGACATCGCTCGCACGGTCGCCACCGACGATATGCACCGGGTACTGGGTGCCGTCGGGCGCGGTAATGCTAAGGTCGGTATCGCGTTCGAGGACATGCGCCGCGGTCAGCACCTGGTTCGACGACCAGGCGAGCCCGCTGGCCGGAAATCGGCGTCGCCCGTTGACGGCGACGACCGATCGTCCAGCATGCGCCACGGCCTCGGCCAGGTCATCCGACAAACTGGCCAGGAGACCGCTCGAAGTAGCAGAAATCGTCATGGCATCAGGTATAGGCCTGAACCCGCCACGCCAACATCGTCGCAATAGGGAGTGGCGGGCCTATCCATTCAGGCAGGCCCGCCCGTCGGATATCAAAAGGTGAGGTAGATAGACCAACTCCAGACACCCGTGACGGAGGTGCCGAAGTTACTCGGCCACGTTCCGAATGGGACCGCGCCAGCCGAATACGCACCCGTGCCAGGAACACCGTCGTCGCGACGCATATTGTTCAGGGCAGACGTTCGACCGTTCGTGTTGTACATCAGCCAGTATGAGGAGTTCGCAGCGAGATTAGCACCACTGATCGGCAGCGTATTCCACGAGTTTGCACTCAATGTTCCCGTCGCCGACGATGCCACCAGCGTCCCTGGACGGCCAGTATTGTCGCTAAAGATCGCAACCTGGTAGGACCTATTCGCTGTCGAGCTATCGATACCGGCTACAAATACACTGATCGAGCGCACCGTTATTGGTTGGGCTCCCGTGGTCACACGCGAGCCGTTCATGGCGTTTGAATCACCACTATCGATGGTTACTCCGACATTTGTGTTGCCAAGTCGACCGTTGATCGGAGCTGGCGTTGGGGTCACGGTTGGCGTCGCGGTTGGCGTCGCGGTTGGCGTCGCAGTTGGCGTCGCGGTTGGCAGTCCGCCGCCGTTGTTGACGGTGACCTGCACAGGCGCAGACGAAGCGACGTTACCAACGGCATCGCGTGCCCGGGCCGCGATCACATAGGCGCCGTCGGGCACGGTACGCGTGTCCCACACCGCGGAATATGACGGGGTACCTGCCGTCGCGTGCCCGACGATACTTGCGCCGACGAGGAACTGCACATCTGAAACGCCGGTATTGTCGGAGGCGGTCGCCTGCAACGTAATGTTGCCGTTTATCGTTGCCGCGGCAGTCGGACTTGTGAGCGCGGCAGCAGGTGGTATCGAATCGAAGCTGCTGGGCCCCGAAATTCGCACGATGGCAGCAACAGATGGCACGCCAGCCGAGTTGATCACGAACAGCATGTAGGTGCCGGGCGGCGCTGTGTTGGCATCGCTGGGCGCAAACACGCTCAAACCGCCGGTGCCACTGGCGAAACCGAGCTCAAGGTAGCGCTGATCCATATCCGCCGTGTGGGTCACGGCGCCGAACGGGATCAGGGAGACTCTTCCGGTTGTCGCTGCGTCAGGCGTCGAGATCGTGAACGTTTGCCCATAGCTGAGCGTGGATGGCGCCGCCGTGATGGTCGGGCGCGGTCCCTTGAAGAGATACGGCGGCGAAAACAGTTCGACGTTGCGATGATCCACGTTCGGCGCCAGGCTTCCGCCGCCACCAACGATGACGCGACCGTCAGGCAGCAATGCCGAGGTCGAGTGGTAAAGACGCGGCTCGTGGACCGCCGCAAGCACACTCCACACATTCGTTAGCGGGTCCCAGACTTCGGTCGGCAGAGTGCCGCTGGCGGTGTACTCAGTCACCCAATCGGCTCCGCCGACAGCGAACACGGTCCCGTCGGCGAGCATCGTCAGGTTGTGATCGAAGCGCGGATGGTTCATGGCCGGCACCGGTTGCCAACTCGGAGCGAACTGGGTCAGATCCAATGACGTCGCGGTCCGTATGGCAGCGGCGTTACGCGTGCCACCGCCGGTCACCAGAATCTTGCCCGGGCGATAGTGCGCTGCGCTTCCGTTCAGCGTGGGCACCGTCGGTAAAGCTGTCCAGGTTTGCCTGACCGCATCCAGCACATTGATGTGGCCGTTCGTGACGCCGATCGTTGCTGTCTGCCCCGTCGGTAGAAGAAACGTCAGCGGGTATTCGATCTCATGAATGTCACCAGTGCTGACCCCGAGGCGTGACCACGTATTCGTCCGCGGATCGTAGATCTCGGGTGTATCGGCCCAGGCGTTGTTGTCGATCATGCCGCTGATCGCCAGAACACGTCCATCGCCCAGAAGTGTTGTGCTTGGATACCACCGTGCGACGGCCATGCTGGCCGCACTTATCCACCGATTGGTGGATGGCTCGAAGATATTGGCGTCTGGGATGCCGAGATGGGTGGATCCGTGGCCGCCCACTGCGATCAACCGTCCGTCGGCAAGCATTGATTGAGCCGAGCAGAACAGACTGGACACCAGCGGGACCGTTGTCCAGGTGAAGGTACGCGGATCGAAGACGATCGGCTGCTGCGAGTACGCCGGCTCGTCGACCATCAGCAGCGTTCCGTTGGGGAGCACGTCCAGGCCCGTGGGTACCAGCGGTAAAGCAACCGGGTCTGTCCAGATGCCGAATACGGCGGCATCCTGGACAACGAATGTTCGATTGGTCGAGACCGCCTGGACGCCGGAGGCGTCGCGGCTAACGACCTGATAGGCGAACGTCGCGCCCGTGGTGAGACCACTGATCGTCTGCGAGTGGACGGTGCTGAGCGCACTGTCAAAAGGCGTGGTAGACCCGTACGCCGAGGTTGGGCCATAGTTGATCTGCGACGTAGCGGGTGCGGTCGTCGTCCAGGCGATCGTCACTGATTGCGCGGTGGTGTTGGTTACGCTCACTTCCGAGACGGCGAACCTCGCGGGTCCCGGCGTCGGGGTTGGGGTAAGCAGCGGGCCGGCACCGGCCAGGACCAGATTGTCGAAATTGGTATTCCACCCGTTCGACGAGGAGACTTGAACGTTTGAGCATGTCCCCGTCCAACCCGTGGGGATCGTCATGGCCGTGTTGACCGGGACGGTGACCGTCCGCGTCAGCTGGCCGCTACATGCGAGGGACACGATTGAGGCCGCGGTGCCGCCGTTGTAGGCGTCGATCTGCAACAGCGTGCGGGGCACGACGAACGCGAAGCTCTCGGATGTTCGGCCCGGACCGTTGAAGCCAATGCTCTTGGTCGTGAGCTGCCGCCACGGGGCAGACAGGAACCATGCGCTGGTCCCCCAATCGATGACGCCCGATGGGTACTGACCGCTCAGGACGCGGTCCTGTCCAATCGTGTCGTCAAAGGTAACTGTCTCCGAGGCGCTCTGGGCCTCGAGCGCAACCGGCTCCGCGATCGCTATCAGGCACGTCGCCATGAGCACGAGCAGCGGCGCCAAACGTTGAATGTGCAACCGCGTGACAACACGTTGTTTCGACATGCGGCGACAGTGCGCCAGCGTTGCTTAGCCGCTACTTAACACACCCGGCGAGCCGAGTACGTACCGCTTTCGTGCGGCTGGCTAGCTGTGACCCAGAGCCACAGCGACCTGGTTCCGTGAGCGGACATCCAGTTTGCGCAAGATTCGGCTCACGTGAGTCTCGGCGGTGCGAGTGCTCATGCCGAGTGTCGTGGCGATGCACCGATTGGTCAGCCCACTCGCCAGGAGCGTACTGATCTGTCGCTCGCGACCGGTCAGGTCGTCACGATCGCGCAAGGCTGCGACAGGCATGGACCGCATGATCCGATCGCGCAATTGCAGCGTGTGCGGCTCGGGGTCGCAGTCGAGGTCGCGCTGCAGCGCCCGCTGCAGCAGGTTAAAGTGACGCAGCGCTTGATGGCGCTGGCCGATCATGCCGTACAGACGGATGATGTTGAAGGCGCTGTCTTCGTCAGTCTGATCGAGGTAGACCAGGCGCTGCAGGGTGCGGATGGCAGCCTCGAGCTGACCATCGCGCTCGTACAGAGCGGCCAGTGCCTGAAGCACCTGTGTGAACTGTGAGCGCACAACTTCGCGCCGCGCGTCGACCCACTCGGCATACAGCTCGTGCGGCAGCAAGTCGCCCGAATACAACGCCAGGGCCGCCTCATAGGTGGCCTGTTCGCCCGTGCGTTGAGCACTCTCTATCGTCAATTCGAAGGCCTCGACGTCGATCCATAGGGCGCCTGGGCTGTGTAACCGCAGCACGCCCGCCTCGAGGCTAACGAGCGTCGACTCAGCCGCATGTGCCAGGCCGGGCTCGAGCACGCGTCGCAACCCGTGCAGCGTGACATGCAGGTTGTTGGCAGCCGCGTCGCAGTCGAGATCTGGCCACAGCCGATCCTGTGCGATTTCGCGTAGCAGTGCATGACCAGGCGCCAGCGCGAGCAACTCGAGTAGTGCCGCTGGTCGTTTCCACCGACCAAATTCGATCAGCTCCCCCTGGCCGACCCAAACCCGCAGACCGCCGAGAAGGCAGATGCGCAGGTCGTGCGGCTGAGGTCGAGGAAGGCGCGGCATGGGGTGCTCTTGGGAAATCCTGGTGACGTAGCTCGCTGGGTACGCTACTCTTGCGCGCCAGGGGGAACCACGAGGATCCACAGGATTGACCCACAGAACGCGGTGGGCGATCCGCACTGGGTGCGCATGCAGCTGCAGTCGTTCGCGGCGCTGCTCAAGGACTACCGGCTCGTCGCCGGGCTGACCCAGGAGGCCCTGGCCGACCGGGCGGGCGTGAGCGCGCGCACCGTGAGCGACCTCGAACGCGGGCTGTACCTGGCGCCGCATCGGGAGACGGTGGGGCGACTGGTCGAGGCGCTCGAGCTGACGGCTGACGACCGGGCGCTGCTCGAAGCGGCGATCTCTCGCAGCCGCGGGCCATCGAGCACGAGCACCACGCCTGCCGACGCAGCTGCGAATGGGTCCGGGCCGCGGGCGCACGCGCTGCCGACGGGCGTGCTCACCTTGCTCATGGTCGACATCGACACCCGCGGCGCGGCGGCGGAGACGGTAGTCGCTGCAAGTCGGCGGTACGACGAGGTCCTGGCCAGGAGCCTGCAGGGTCGCATCGGCGTCATCGTGCCCGAGCAGGGCCAGAGTGATGGCCGACTCATCGTCTTCCAGTCGACGGCTGAAGCCGTCGCGGCTGCACTGGAGGTGCAAGGCGCGGCCGATACCGAGGCTTGGCCCGCGCGGCCACGAGTCGCGCTGTACGCCGGCGAGACGGACCAGCGCGACGGCGTCTACTTCGGCGGTGCCGCCACGCGCTGCACCCGACTACGCGGGCTCGCCGCGCCGGGCCAGACGCTCGTGTCCGAGTCCGTGTGGCACCAGGTGCGCGGTGTGCTGCCTAAAGGAGCCCGAACAAAAGACCTGGGTGAGCACCAGCTGAGTGACCACGGACAGCCCGAGCGACTATTCGAGCTCGTTCCCCCGGGCGTCGGGCTCGAGTTCCCGGCGCTCAGATCGCCGTCACTGCTTAGCCACTACGAGACGGTCCTGCGCGGCCTCCTGGACGGTCGTGTCGTGCTGTTCGTCGGCGACGGCATCAGCCAGCCCCGCGACGCATGGCACCCGGGCACCAAGAACGCGCTCCCCGCGACAGCCGACCTGGCCAGGGCGCTCGCAGACGACTTCGGATACCCCGACGCTGCGCCGCACGAGCTCGCACGAGTCGCACAGTATGTCGCGACGCTCGCCGGCTCGGGGCCGCTGTACGAGAAGCTGCACGCCCTGCTCGACGTGGACTATCCGCCGACCATCGTCCATCACTTCCTGGCGCAGTTACCCCGCGCGCTGACCAGGCACGGCCGTCTCGCCAAGGCGCCACTGATCGTCACCACCAGCTACGACCAGTGCTTCGAAGCAGCATTCGCATCAGCCGCTGAGCCGCTGGACGTGGTGGCCTACGTTGCCGAGCGCGATCAGCGCGGCCACTTCGTGCATCGCACGGCGGACGGCCGGACACATCCAATCGACAGGCCGAACAGATACCTGGGCCTGTCCGAAGCGCGCACGATCCTGCTCAAAGTCCACGGCGCAGTCGATCGCCTGAACCCCGAACAGGACAGCTTCGTGGTCACCGAAGACCACTTTCTCGATTACGCAACCGGCGGTGACATCTCCAACGCGGTGCCGGTGACCATTGCTGCCCGACTGCGGCGCAGCCACTTTCTGTTCCTCGGGTACGGCTTGCGCGACTGGAATCTGCGGGTCATCTTGCGTCGGCTGTGGGGCGAGCAGCGGCTCACGTACAAGTCGTGGTCGGTCCACGCGGGCGCACCGGAGCCGATCGAGCGCGGGCTGTGGCGCGAACGCGGAGTCGACATTGTCGACGTCAACCTCAGTGCGTACCTGGCTGGGCTCGAGGAGCGATTGCAGGCACTGCCCGTCACCGAGGCAACTCGGTGATGGTTCCGTACAAGGGCCTGGTGCCCTATGCCGAGGAAGATGCCTCCTTTTTCTTCGGACGAGACGCCGAGCAGGAGCTGATCGTCGCGAACCTGATGGCGTCACGTCTGACGTTGCTGTTCGGGCCCAGCGGCGTCGGCAAAAGCTCGCTGCTGCGGGCCGGCGTGGCACCCACGCTGCGCACTCAGGCACAGCAGCACCTGGCCGCCTTCGGCACACCCGAATCGGCGGTTGTAGTCTTCAGCGCCTGGCGCGACGATCCCGTCGCCGGACTGATCGAAGCCATTCACGGGTCGGTACGTCATGCCTGGAACGGTCACGCCTCGAACGGCGTCGTCGCCCGCGAAGAGCAGCGCCCACTGGTCGAAACGCTGCGGGCGTGTGCCGACTTCGTCGACGGCGACGTGATCGTCATGCTCGACCAATTCGAGGAGTACTTCCTGTACCACGGCCAAGACCAGGGTGGCGCGACATTCGGCGCCGAGTTTGTGCGTGCCGTCAGTGACCCGGCGCTGCGAGCGAGCTTCCTTGTCTCGATCCGTGAGGACGCGTTGGCCAAGCTGGACCGTTTCGACGGCAGCATCCCGAATCTGTTCTCGAACTACTTGCGCATCGAACATCTCGATCGCATCTCCGCGCGGTTGGCCATCGAGCGGCCGATCGAGCGCTACAACGACCTGCTCGACGGGCAGGTGAGTATCGAGCCGGATCTCGTCGAAGCGGTGCTCGATCAGGTTCGGATGGGTCGCGTGCAGGTCGGAGAAACAGGCCGCGGCACCGTCGGCAATGCGAGCGCTGCCGATGGTGCGCTGGCCGACCACATCGAGACGCCATACCTGCAGCTAGTCATGCGTCGACTGTGGGCTGAGGATGTCGTCGGCGCTGGTCAGAAGACGCCGAGACTGACGCAGGCCACACTCGAACGACTGGGCGGCGCCGAGCAGATCGTGCGCACCCACCTCGACGCGACGATGTCGGCGCTGACACCCGATCAGCGCGACGTCGCCGCGCGCGTCTTCCACTACCTGGTCACGCCTTCGGGGTCGAAGATCGCTCACTCCGCTGACGATCTCGCCCAGTACACCGGGGTGCCCGGCACGGAGGTCAGCGAGCTGCTCGAGAGCCTGTCGGGTGCAAGTGCGCGCGTGCTGCTACCGATCGCTCCGCCTATCGATCAACCCGAGGTGGTGCGCTACGAGATCTTCCACGATGTGCTCGGTGCGCCAGTCCTCGATTGGCGCACGCGGCATGTCCAGGCGCAGGAGCGGGCCGCGGCAGCGGGACTGCTCGCGCGGGAACGGCGCCGCATCTGGCGCCTGCGCCTCGGCCTGATCGGCGTGTCGGCGATGCTGCTGGCGATGGTCGCGCTGGCGATCTTCGCGGTTCAGCAGCGTGACGCTGCGCGTACCGCGGAGCGCATCGCTTTGTCGCGTGGGCTCGCCGCAACTGCGCTCGCTCAACTTGCGACGCAGCCCGAGCTGAGTGCGCTGCTCGCGCTCGAAGCCGCGCAAACGGCACAAACCAGTCAGACCGAAGACGCGCTGCGCAGCGTGGTGCTCGAGCCGAGTCGGGCTGTGCTGCGCGGGCATAGCGGTGGCATCACCAGCGTCAATTTCAGTCCGAACGGAGAGCTGGTCGTCACGACCAGCCAGGACAAGACCGCGCGGCTATGGACGACCAGGACCGGCGCTTTGATCGGCGAGCTGACCGACCATACGCGGTCGCTCACCGGCAGTGCCTTCAGTCCTGACGGGCAGCGGCTGGTCACCGTTGGCGAGGACAACGTCGCGCGAGTGTGGGACGTCGCTAGCCGCGGACGCGTGCTCGAGCTTGGCGGCCACGCTGTCGACCCCGGCGGTGCTTTCTCAGCCGATGGCACTCTGCTGATCACGAGCAGCGACATCAGCGCGAGGGTCTGGGATACCCGTTCTGGCCAGCTCGTCGCGGATCTGCGCGGGCATTTCGGCCTGGTCACGGACGCCGTTTTGCGCGCTGATGGCCGGCAAGCGCTGACCGCAAGTCGGGACGGCACGGCGCGGGTATGGGACGTGGGTTCGGGACAGGCGGTCCACGAGCTGGTTGGGCACCGTGCTTCGGTCGAGAGTGTGGCCTTCAGCCCCGACGGGCGACGGATCGTCACCGCAAGCCGAGACGGCTCGGCCAAAGTATGGGACGCCGCGACAGGTCAAACGATCGTCGAACTGCGTGGCCATGCCGCCGCGGTCACCGGCGCGCGCTTCAGTCCGGACGGGAAGCAGATCGTGACGGCAAGCGAAGACACCACCGCCCGCCTGTGGGATGCCGCAACGGGACGTCGTATCGGCGAATTGACCGGCCACGGCGGCTTCGTGACCAGCGCGCGGTTCAGTCCCGATGGTCAATTTATCTTGACAGGCAGCACTGACAAGCTCGCGCGCGTTTGGGGCACCGACGCCCAGGAGCGCGTCGCCGAGCTGCGCGGTCACGCCGGGACGATCACGAGCACCGCGTTCGCGCCGGATAGCGGTGTGGTGCTGACGGGCAGTGATGACGGCACGGCTCGGCTGTGGTCGATCGATGCTGGACAGAATCGCGGCACGCTGCGCGGCCACACCAACTGGCTTACCAGTGCCACGCTCGCGCACGACGGCACGCGCGCCTTGACCGCGAGCCTCGACGGCACCGCGCGCATCTGGAGCGTCACTTCAGGCCAGCAAGTCGCCGAGCTGAGTGGACACACCGGCTTGATCAACAGCGCCGTGTTCAGCGGCGATGCCTCACGCGTCGCGACGGCGAGCGACGATCACACTGCCCGCATCTGGAACCTCGAGGGGAGCAACCCGACGATCGAACTGCGTGGTCATAGCGGCTCGGTCAACACGATTGGCTTCAGCCCTGATGGCAAGTGGATCGTCACGGCCAGCCTGGACACGACCGCGCGGGTGTGGGACGCCGCCACGGGCAGCTCGGCCGCGGTCCTGAGTGGCCACGTTGGGCCAGTCGAGAGCGCTTCCTTCAGCCCGGATAGCCGCTGGATCGTCACCGCCAGCCGCGATGGCACGGCCCGGCTGTGGCAAGTCGGCGCGTGGCAGTCGTCAGTTGAGCTGCGCGGCCATAGCGGGTCTGTTGTTGGGGCGGTCTTCAGCCCTGACGGGTCGCTCGTGGCGACGGCTGGCGCGGACGCGACGGCGCGGGTGTGGTCTGTGCCCTCAGGGCGAAGCGTGGTCGAGCTGCGCGGCCATGCCCAGGAGCTGAACGCGCTTGCCTTCAGCCCCGATGGCACGTTCCTCGTGACTGCGAGCGAGGATGGTACGGCGCGGCTGTGGGAGGCGCGCAGTGGCCGCAACTTGCTGGCTTTGCAGGGTCATACGGGCGCCGTGACCAACGTGTCGTTCAGTCCGGACGGAAAGTTCATCGTGACCGCGAGTGAAGACAGCACCGCTCGGGTCTGGGAGACGGCGACCGGACGCCTGATTACCGAGCTGCACGGTCATACTCGACCGTTGAACAGCGCCGTCTTCGGACCAGGTAACACCACGATTTTGACCGGCAGTCGGGATGGCTCGGCGCGCTTGTTCGAGTGTCTTCCGTGCGGCTCGTACGAGCAGCTAGTGGGACTCGTTCGGGCGCGGACGACGCGCCTATTGACCATCGAAGAACGACGAACGTACCTGGACGAGAGGTAATGCGGTGCCTGTGAGTCGGCGCGCTCTGCTGACGCGAATTGGGGCGATAACCGCCGTTGGCGCAGTGCTGTCTCGGGTGGGCCGCGTTCGCGCGGCGCACGACCTGGAAGTGCTGTGGTGGGGTGAGCCAGAGGCGAACGGTATCGAGCGCTGGATGAACGACACGCTGCAGCGGTTCACCGTCGAAACCGGCATCCCGATCGCCTCACGGCTCATCGACAGCGAGGAGGTCGCCGAGGGCTTTACCAACGCCGCCCGATCGGGGGCGCATGTGCCCGACGTGCAGTTCCTTTGGAACGGCACTTTCCTGATGCAGAGCGTCTGGGACGGACTGGTTCGGCCACTCAACGGCCTCGTCTCGCACAGCATCTTGAAGCGTTCCGGCGCCACGAGCCACAGCGTCTTCGAGGGCAAGCAATACCGTGTTGGCTTCTATCGCCTTGGCTTTGGGATGGCCTTCAACAAGCGCCTCCTCGAGCGGGCCGGCTTGAATCCTGATGATCCGCCGCGCACCTGGGACGCGTTCTTGAACGCCTGCGATCGGCTCCGCGCAGCGGGCATTCTGCCATTCGTCGGCGGCACCAGCGATGGCGTCTGGGGCGACTGGTTCCTGACCAGTGCGCTGCCTCAGCAGCTCGACAATACCGCCGAGGCGTTACAGCTATTCATCGGCAATCTGGATTGGCGCGAGCCACGCTATCACGACCACTGGGTGCGTCTGGAAGAGCTCACTAGACGTGGCTTTTTCAACGCCGATATCACCCAGATTGGGATGTATGACGCCTTGAGCATGTTCAACGAAGGTCAGGCCGGCTTTTGCTTGAGCATTACCGCGGCTTTGCCGCAGTCACAGCTCCAATTAGGCGCCGACGCGGTCGGCTTCATGGTCATGCCTGTATTTGGTCAGGGCAAAATGGCCGGTCAGCCAATCATCGACAAGCAAGGCTTTGGCATTCCCGTCGGTGCCGCCGATCCCGCGACTGCCGCGCGCTTCTTGGAGTTCATGCACTCCAAAGAGCGCCTCCAAGCTATGTGGACACTGTCGCATCAAATCCCGGCCGACGAAGCCTTTGATACCAGCATCGTCGACGATCCGTTGATGAAAAGCGTCGTCGCCCAATTCGTGACCGGCAATCCCATTCTGACTGTCGAAGACCTGATGCCCGTTCAATTCTGGTACGACGCGATGTTCGTGGCCTCCCAGAAAATCGTCGCCGGCGCCATGACCGGTGCTCAGGCGGGCGACCTGGCCCACCGCGTAACCGAAACCTGGCGCGCCTCAGTCACGCCCGAAACCGTCAACAACTACGCCATCTGGGGCAACAGCCTGGAAGGTTGACGACTACGCTTGGCGTGGGGCGGCAGCGTGGCGGAGCCAGGCTACGAAGCCGGGGCTGGTGCAGGCCAGGGTCCAGTCCATCTGGAGGTCGCTGGCTACGGCTTGGGCGGGGCCGGTGGCTGGGCCGCCGGAGACAGCCTGGACGGCTTCGGCCAGGGCGGCGGTGAACAAATTTGGCTCGGGATTGGTGGACTCGATGTGTTCGCACAGCTCGACTTTGAGCTGCTGCATCGGCGCCATTTGGACGTTGCGCTTCTTGCGCATGGCCATGCCAGCGACGAGCTGGCGCTCCAGGGCACAGAACTCGGCTGGCCGCAGGCGGTCAGCGGCAGCTAGTGGCTGAGCGTCCATCGATCACCGGCGGCGCTCACGCGCGCCTCGGCGGCGAGTTTGTCCAAACAGGCACGGACATTACGCGCGGCCATGCGTACCAGGTTCGGCGCAAGATCGGGGTAAATCGCGGCGACAAGCTCGTCGATGGTCGCTGGTCCATGTTCAGAAAGGCGGGCAAGGACCTGTTGTTCGCGCTTGCGGCGGTGCTCGATGTACTCGTGTAGCTTGGCGATCGCGTCGTCGACAATGGGGCCGTGGCCGGGGTACATGGTGCGCGGCTGCAGCGTCAGCAGGCGTTCCAGGGAGCCTATGTAGTCAGACAGCGCGCCGGGCGTGTCGTCGACGATCACGGTGCCGCTGCCGGCGACCAGGTCGCCCGTGAACAGTACGCCGGAAGTGGGGTCGAAGAAGCACATGCTTTCCCGGGTGTGGCCGGGGGTGGCGAGTGCCCGTAGCGCGCCGAATACGGGCGAGTCATCGGCAGCCGGACGGTGAACGCCAGGTAGATCCAAGTGGCCAACGAGTACAGCGCCCGTGCGCGCGCACAGTGGCAGCGCGGCTGGGAGGTGATCGCCGTGGCGATGGGTGACCAGGACGGTCGTCACGCGGCCGAGCGTGGTAGCACGGGTGTAGACCGACTCCACGTGCGATGGAATCTCAGGCCCGGGGTCGACGACCGCCACCTCGGCGCCATCAGAGAGCAGGTAGGTGTTGGTACCGGTGAGCGTCATCGGCCCAGGGTTGGGCGCCAGCACCCGCTCGATGTACACGCTCCTCAGAGTACCGGCAGTTGCACCTCGTCGCCCACGATGCGCACGGGCACCCGCGGCACGCGCCAGTCCGACCCCGGCCAGCGGTTGCGACCCGTCCGCACGTCCCAGCGCCAGCCGTGCCACGGGCAGGTCAGCTCATCGCCGTTCAACGACCCTCGACCCAGCGGGCCGCCCATGTGTGGACAGTTGTTGTCGAGCGCAACCACTTCGCCGTCGACGTGTGCCAGGGCGTACCAGCGCCCATGGACGTCGACGAGCATCAGCCCGCCAAGCGGCACATCCCCGAGCCGCGCGACAGTAACGTACTCGATCGGCTCTGGCGTAGGAGCCTAGGCCTGGACCGCCAGGCGCTCGACTTCCTCGGCGATTTCGGGCTGGCCGGTGGCGTCGAGCTCTTCTATGTAGCGCGTCGCGGCAACCGCGGCAGTCGTGGCGTCGCCGACGGCATTCGAGATCTGACGCACGTACTGGCTGCGCACATCGCCCGCGACGTACAGACCAGGAATGTGGGTCTCCATCTTGTCGTCGGTGATCAGGAAGCCCTGGTCATCTTTCTTGTAGTCCTGGCCAAAGATCTGACTATTGGGCGAGAACCCGACGTAGACGAACACGCCGCCCACGTCGACCTGACGCTCCTTACCAGTCTTGACGTCGCGCACACGCATCCACTGCACTTTGCCCTCGCCGCCGACCTCCTCGACGGTCGAGTTCCAGATCGGCTCGATCTTGGGATTGGCCAGCGCGCGCTCCTGCAGCAGCTTCTGGGCACGCCATTCGTCACGACGATGGACGATGTACACCCTGGTCGCGTAACGGGTCAGGAACGTCGCTTCTTCGACGGCACTGTCGCCGCCACCAACCACCGCCAGGACCTGGCCCTTGAAGAAGGCGCCGTCGCAAATGGCGCAGTAGCTCACGCCGCGGCCGGCCAACTCGTGCTCGCCGGGTACACCCAGCTTGCGTGGCATGCCACCGGTCGAGACGATCACCGTCTTGCCGACGTACTCGGCATCATCGGTCAGCACCACACGGCGATTGCCACGGACTTCGATGCCGGTGACCTCGCCCCAGGTGATCTCGACGCCGAATTCCTTGATCTGCTCCTGCATGGCCGTCGCCATATCGCTGCCGGTGATGGTTTTGATCGCCGGGTAGTCCTCGATGAGCTCGGTATTGAGCAGCTGACCACCGCCCGCGCCCAGGCGGTCGAGGACGAGCGTGCGCAGCTGACCGCGGCCGGTGTACAGGGCGGCAGCCATGCCCGCTGGTCCGGCGCCGACGATGACGACGTCCCAGAGATCGGTTTCGGAAGATGAAGTAGTGCCGTTCAGCGTCATTGCGGGTCCTGCCGGAGTATACCCATGCCTCTTGCAACGGCTGTGCCGTACGAGGGATTCCCTCAGAGGCGGGGCGTGTAGACGGCCGGAAGCGCTCGCCGCACCCGGCAGCATCCCTCCCGGCGGGGGCGTGGTATGGGTGCGGTTCCGGTCAGCGGCGCGGCCCGGGCGCGGGCGACGCCGCGGGCTTGGCCTGTACCTTCGGTACGGCTCCAGGCGGGGCCGGCTTAGTCGTGGCCGTGGGCTTGGCGGGAACGTCAATCGGAGCCGCCGTGGGCGGCCTGGCCGGCATGGCAGTTGGCGCAGCCGCCGGAGCGCGGGTTGCCTGCCCTACGGCTGGAGCGACGGGCTTCGCCGGTACCTTCGTTACGGCTGTAGGCGCGGCCGTCGGCTTGGCTGGCGCTGTCGGGGCCGGTGTGGGAGTCATGGTCGGCGGCGAGCCGGCCAGCATGCGCGGCAGGTTGCGCACGACGGCGTCCAGGGTGGGGTCGGGCGTGGGCTGTGGGATCAGGTCAGCGGAGCTCGAGCGTGGGCCACCGCCACAGGCGACACTGAGGCTCATGAGCAGGGCGAGCATGACCAGCCGGCGGGGCACTCATCGGAGCATAGGGCTGGGGTTTTGAACGTACGGCCACACAGTCGTCGCAAACGCGTATCGCGGCCAGCCCGGTATCGCGACTGTGATGTCGGCTCAGGAATCCTTGGGTGGAATCTTGAGCTTTTGCTCCAACTTCAGTTTGTCCGGGTCGGCACCAATCGTGTCCTTGTTGGCATCGTAGATCTTGCGCCACTTCGTCGCGTCGCCGTAGACCTCTTCCGAGATCGACAGCAGCGTGTCGCCGGCCTTGACCTCGTAGGTCTGCTCGGGCTCGGCGCTGCTGACCGGTACTGGCGACGTGGCCGCGACGGGTGCAGCGGGTGATGGCGACGGCGCCGCCAGAGGCGGACGCGCCGGACTGGCCGCGGGTGCCGCCGCGGCGACTGTTGGCGCCGGTACGGTCGCCGTGGGCTGCGCAGCAGTGCCGGCACCACATCCAGTCATGATGCCCAGCGTCAGCACTGCGCAGGCGATGGGCAGTCCCCTGGACAAGGTGCGGACGGACCGGGCTGGGCGCATGCTCCCCCTCCTGATGCGTCGTAGGTGGCTCGCAGTATATCCAGCGTTCTCAACGGACCGGAAGACCCGCGTGTCACATAACCATTTCCTACACTAGACGAACGTGCCGCGCGTTCTGCCCTTCCGAGCGCTGCGCTACACACCAAGTGATGTCGCGCAGTTGATCTGTCCGCCGTACGACGTCATTCCGCCTGACGAACAGGCGGACCTCGAGCAGCAGTCGGAGCACAACGCGGTGCGGCTCGAGTTGCCGGCGGACGCACCTGGTCAGCCCGGCAGTCGCTATCGAGAGGCGGCCCGGCGGCGCGAGGAGTGGCTACAGGCCGGTGTCCTACGCAAGGACGAAAAGCCGGCGTACTACCTGTCCGAGACGACGTTCAGCCACGCCGGCCAGAGCTTCACGCGGCGTGACTTGATCGGCGCAATCGCGGTCGAGCCATGGTCGAGCGGCGAGGTGCTGCCGCATGAGCACACCATGGCTGGGCCGAAGGCGGACCGGCTCGAGCTGATGCGTGCCACGCACCTGAATGTCAGTCCGATCTGGCTGATGCACCGCGACAAGCCCGCGGCACTCGAGCAGGCCTGGGCGGGGGCTGAGCAGCGTGCGCCAGAGATGGCCTTCGACTGGCGCGGCGAGCAGCATCGCCTCTGGGTTGTGGACGATCACGTCGAAGTCGAAGCGATCCAGGGCGCATTCGCCGAGGGCGGGCCGCTATACATCGCCGACGGGCACCACCGCTACGAGACGAGCCTGGCGTTCCGGGCTGAATCGCAGCTCGCCGGGGCCAGCGCGATCATGGGCGTGCTGACCTGGTCAGGCGACCCTGGCATGGTCGTCCTGCCCACGCATCGATTGCTGCGCGGGTTAGATCCAGCGCTGACCCTGGAAGAAGCCGAGACGCGCTGGTCCGACATGGTCCACGTCGAATACTTCCCGGTCTGGGAGCAGACACCACCTGAGCAGATCGAAGCGCTCATGCAGCAATTGGCGAGCAGCGGGCGGGTGGGCCATGCCTTCGGCCTGCTCGGACTCGGGCAGCTCGACTTGTTCGCACTCCTCCAGCAGCGCGGCAAATCACTGCCTGATGGCACGCTTCCCGCCGAACGTTCGGAGGCGTGGAAGGCGCTCGACGTTAGCGTGCTGCATACGCTCCTGGTCGATCCGTTGATCGCCGAAACCGGCAAGCCTCGTGACGACGTGCTGTCGTTCACGCGCGATCCGCACGAGGCATTCGCGGCGGTGCGTGAGGGCGACGCTTCAGCGGCGTTCTTCCTGAACGCGACGCCGATCGAGGGCGTGCTCGGCGTGGCTGATGCCCAGGATCGTATGCCTGAGAAGTCGACGTACTTCTTTCCGAAGCCACCGGCGGGGCTGATCATGCGAGATCTCGCCGAGTGAGTCTCGAAATTCGGCATCTCGTCGAGGCCGACGTGCCGGCCCTGCTCGACTTGATCGACGGCCTGGCCGACTACGAGAAGCTCCCTCGGCCCGATGCCGCCGCACGCGCCCGGCTCGCCGCCGATGCAGTTGTCGATCCGCCGCGGTTTCACGTGCTCGTCGCGGACAGTGACGGCACGCTGATCGGCTACGCCTTCTACTTCTTTACCTACTCGACCTTTCTGGCGCGTCCGACGCTGTACCTCGAGGACATCTTCGTCCTACCCGAGCGGCGCGGTCAGCGGGCCGGCGTTGCCCTGTTCCGCGCATGCACCCGCGAAGCCGTGGAACGCGGCTGCGGGCGCATGGATTGGCAGGTCTTGACGTGGAACCAGCCGTCAATCGAGTTCTATAAGCGGCTCGGCGCGCGGCAGATGGATGACTGGTACTCGTTCCGGCTCGACGGCGGCGCGCTGGCCGCCGTGGCCGGATCGGGTGACCAGGTGTACTAGGCGGTCTGGACGACGAAGTCGAACGCAGCGGTCTCGCCAGTGTCGGTCTGCTGAATCGGCAGCAGCAGCGCGGCGTTGAAGATACTGTCGCGCGCGTTTTGCGGCTCGTCTGGGAAGTACAGCTGTGTCGTCAGCACTGGGGCGTTGGGCGCCTGGACCTTGACGTGGATGTGGCGCGTGCGGCCCGTGTACAGGCCGGGTACGACCGTCTCGAGGGTGTAGTAGCCGTCGGCGTTGGTGTACTGATGGCCGCGTAGCTCGTAGCCCTGATTGTCATAGTTGCCGCTGTCGCTCGCCTGCCAGAAGTCGAGTAAGGCGTTGGCGACGGGCGTGCCATCGGCGGCGAGCACGCGGCCAGTGATGACCAGACGCGTTCCCGTCACGGTCTCGTCGATGAGCGACGTGCGCTCGGGCGAGTTGGGCTTGAAGTACGGGCCTTCCGTCTGCGCCGGCGTGAGCGTCACTTCGTCGTTGTCGGCGAACGCGGGGGTCAGCTGCAGCGTGGTCGCGACCTGCACGGGTTGCCGCGCGCCCTGGGCAAAGACGCCCGTGACGGTGCCAGCGGTCAGCACGGCGCTGAGGGCGAGGACGCCCAGGCCAAAGCGGGCGAGAGTCTTGGGGCGGGTCAGTTGGAAGTTCATGGAGCGGACTCTACCCAGCAATTCTTGGACAAACATTTGAAATGTATGGGGTGGGGAAACCCCTCACAAGTGTCGGTGAACCCCCGTCGTGCGGACCGTTCACCCGTACGATGCCCGGCCGAAGGGCTGGCGGTACGCTCCGGGCAGTGGCCAGGTCTTCGACCGACAGCGCAGCTGATCTCGGGGGGTCCGTTGACGCCCCGAGCGACGGTCCGGGCGAAGCCTTGCCGTTGTACTTGCAGGAGATCGGGCGCGTCCCGCTGCTGACCGCGGCCGACGAGGTGCGCCTGTCTCAGGCGATCGAGGGTGGCCGATTGGCCGCCGAGCGTCTCGAGCGCGGCGGGCTGAGCCCGACCCACCGTGACGAGCTACTCGCGGATATCAGGGCAGGCAATCGCGCGCGTGATGAGCTCAGCGCGGCCAACCTGCGCCTCGTCGTCAGTGTCGCCCGGCGCTACTCGAATCGGGGCGTGCCGTTGATCGATCTGATCCAGGAGGGCAATCTGGGTCTTCTGCGCGCCGTCGAGAAGTTTGACTGGCGGCGCGGCTTCAAATTCAGCACCTACGCCACGTGGTGGATCCGCCAGGCCGTCTCGCGCGCCATCGCCGACGACGCGCGGACCATCCGCATCCCGGTCCACCTGTACGACGTGGTCAATCGCATGGCGCGCGTCGCGAGCCAGCTGCACCAGGAGTTCGGGCGCGAGCCTACTGACGAGGAAGTGGGCGAGGCCCTGCACTTGTCGGCCGAGCGGGTACGCGAGCTCGCGCAGGTGCTGCCGCACCCTGTCTCGCTCGACGCCTTCGTCGGCGAGGACGGCGACACGCGCCTATCTGACGTGGTCGCCGACGAAGACGCGATCAATCTTGAATCGGCTGCTGAATACCGCCTGCTGGCCGACCGTGTGCGGGACACGCTGATGACCCTGTCGCCGCGCGAGCGACGCGTCATCGAGCGCCGCTTCGGCCTGGAAGACGACCAGGAGCACACACTCACCGCGATCGGCCGCGAGATCGGCGTAACCCGCGAACGGATCCGCCAGATCGAAGCGAGCGCCCTGCGCAAGTTGCGTCACCCCAGCCGAGCTAAGCGCTTGCGCGGCTTCATGTGGAACTAGCGGGGCAGGATCAGACCGCTCGGGCGACTTTCGATGGTGCCGCGGCCACTCTCGCTTGCCTGCTCGAAGGCGCGCTCGATCAGCTCGAGCAACACTTCGGCGGCGGGGCGACTGCCAGCGCGTTCGGCGCGTAAGGCGCGCGCCAGACCGGCTTCGACCAGCACCCGCGCGAAGGGATTGGCCTCAATCGGGCGGGTCGTGTCCTCGAACGATTTGGCTGCGGCGACGGCACGTCGTGCGGCCATCAGTCGATCCGTCGACGCAAACACAAACGCGGTTTCCTCGAGTCGGCGGCGGAACGCGTGGCGCAGCTCAGGCGTCATCGACGCCCGCGCCGCTTCACTGAGTAGCTGCAGCGCCTGCTGCTCGGGCGCGCTGCCCGGCACGAGCAGCGTCGAGCTCGGCGAACGGGCCACCTCGAGCGCGCGAGCGCTCAGCGCTTCAGGAATTGGCGCGTGCCAGCCGAGCACTTCCGGTTCGCGCACGAGCGCCTGCGACTCCTCGAGCCAGGCTGGATTCAGGCTCGCCTCGAGGGGACTCACCGTCTCGAACACCAGAGCGCGCTCAGGCGGGCCGGACGCTTCGCCGAACGCCTCGCGGAAGGATCGATAGCGTGTGGGCAGCGCGCTGCCCGCCGCGCGAGCAGTGTCGACTGCCTCGCGCACCAGGCGCAGCGCATAGTCGCCGGGCAGGCGCACCCAGGTGCCAGGCTCACGCCCACGCTCCTCGAGCTCGCGCTGGTAACGCTTGCGGGTCGTATCGACCAGGGTCATCTCGAGGATGCCGCGGAGGTCGTTGAGCAGCAGCGCGGCAAACCAGGCGCCGCCGAGCGGTCGCTTGCCGAACAGCCACAGCGCGCGCGCGCCGGTTGGATCGATATCGGTCACCCACGCTTCCGAGACGGGCACGCTCTCTTCAGTGCGCTGCGCCGCTATCGGCTGCTGGGCAGTGGCACTCGAAGCAGGCGCAGCGATACCTGCCGAACGCAGGCGATGCAGCTCGCGCCGCGCTGCTTTGCGCACCGCCCGATTGGCCACCGTCGCCTCGACCTGGCTCAGCACCTCCGCGGCCGCCGCCACATGGCGATGGCCAAGATCGCTTACGGCAGCCTGCAGGTCAGCTGACTCAGCCTCGGCGAGTAGGCGCCTGCGCTCGGATGAGTCGGCCTCGAGCAGGGCAGCAGCAAGCTCGGCGGGCGCGGGCATGAAAGTGGAGGGTAGCACGAGGCCTCTCGTTACAATCGGCGCGTTGGTTCAGGTACGCGCAACGCAAATGGTGCTCGTCGGAGCGGCGCTTGCGGTGCTGGCCGTAGGCGCTGTGGTGTGGTTCACGCTGCTCCAGCCAGGCACGGCGAGCACGCCGACGATCGCGCGCCAGGGGGCGCCCGCACCCCAGATCGTGTTGCCCGTCATGGGTGGCGGGACCGCGGATTTGAGCGCTGACCGTGGCAAAGTCGTGCTGGTCAACTTCTGGGCGACGTGGTGCGAGCCGTGCAAGTCAGAGATGCCCGCACTGCAACGGCTTGCCGATGAGCTGCGCGGCCAGTCATTCCGGCTGTACTCGATCGACCTGCAAGAAGATGCGGCATCGATCGACGCATTCCAGAAGCAGTTCGGCTTGAACCTGTACGTCCTGTTGGATGAGGAAGGCAGCGTCACGCGCGGCTATGGCGTGCGCGGCTTGCCCGCCACGTTCCTGATCGATCGCCAGGGCACCGTGCGGCTCCAGCGCCTCGGCCCGCTGTTGGAGGGCGGACCGGAGACGACCTGGAGCGAGCCGTGGCTGGCCCAGCAGGTGCGCGACATGCTCGCGACGAGCTAGATCAGTTCAGCGCATGCACCTGCGCGATCGCGCATTCGACCTGCTGAGCCGGGGCGAGCCAGTGAGCGAAGAGGCGCTGCTCGAGCACGTTTATGGCGGCGCGCCGCCCGCCGCGCTGCGCGCACGTCTGCTGGCGCCGATGCTCGAGGATGCGCGCCTGGAGCGCACCGCCGACGGGCGCTGGACGATCGCCGGGCGGGCCAAGGCGCCGCTGTCCGAGGCTGGTTTCACCGTCCTCGCGCTGACTGTCACGGGCCCGCACCCGTCACGTGGGCGGGTGCTGCGCGTAGCGGCGCTGCACGTGACCCAGGGCGGTGCCGCCGAGCGCTTCAGCGCGACCGTCAACCCGGGCAAACGCGTGCCCAGCTACGTCGCCGAACGGGCGGGATTGGCCACCGAAGTCCTCGACGAGCTCCTGCCGTTCGAGTCCATTGCCGAAGAGCTCATTCGGTTTCTCGACGAGCGGCCGATCTACGCGCAGGAAGCGCACCTCGCATGGGCCTTGCTCAGCGCCGAGCTGCGTCGGCTCAATCTTGTTGCGCGCGAGCCGCTCCTGCTCGACGTCAACCATCTGGCCGGCCTTGTGTTGGAGCTGGCCGGCAAGCCGACGTTGGCGCTGGTCGCGCAGCGGCTGGGCATCAGCTTCACGCGTATCGAGCAGGCCGACGAGGAGGCGCGCGTGCTCGCGCTCGTCGTGCCTCAGTTGCTGCTGCTTGCCCGAGCTCGCGGCCTTGGCTCAATGGCGGAGCTGGCGCGTACGACAACCGAAAGTGGTCCACTGCGGCGCGCCGACACAGCACAGGCGCTGCCTGATGTACCTGGTGTGTACGTCATGCGCGATGCGCACCAGCAAGCGGTCTATATAGGCAAAGCCCGACGCTTGCGCGAGCGTGTAACCGCGTACGTGCATCGACCGCTCGGCGCGACGCGTCGACTCGAAGGTCTGGCGGCAGCCGTCCAGGCGGTAGACACGCTGGAATGCCAGACCGACCTCGAAGCCTTGATCCTGGAAGACCGTGAGATCCGCCGCCTGCAGCCGCGTTTCAATACGGTGCGTCAGCAGCGTGTGGTGCGGACGTGGCTGCGTCTGCCACCGTGGCCTGAGCCGCGGCGCGGCAAGCGCGCACTGGCGCCGCCTCGACTCGAGCTGGCGCTCGGTCCCGAGGTGGGTGGCGGGGAGTATCTCGGGCCGTTCCGCAACGAGACGCTAGCGGACAGCGCGCGCGTGCTTGCCCGAGCGGTGTTCGAGCTGGACGACCTGCGACGGACCGACGTTCAACGTTATGTCAAGATCCTGCCGCGGGCATGGGCGTTTCTGCGGGGTGAGCTGGATCAGGCGCTGGCCGCTGCCCGAGCAGGCCATGCCCGAGCCGTGGCCGACGGCGATGTGCGTACCGCCCGGGTGTGGGAGCAGCGGCTGGCCGACATACGCGCCTACGACCTGCATGCGCTCGTGCTACCCGCCGATCCGCGCAACGCCCGCTACGCCGTGATCCGGCCTGGCCCGAAGGGCATCGAGGGCTTTGTGCTGGACAGCGGGCTGCTGTTGGGTTGGCACGTGCTCGAGGAGTACGACGATGTGCCCGGCTTTGCGCAGAGCCTGCTGGCGCCCCAGCCAGCGCGCACGACGCGGGCCGAAGTCGACGTGGTGCTGCGCTGGCTTGGCGCGCAACGCTCGAGTGCGCGGCTGGTGTTGCTGCCGGCTGATCCGGTCGGCGCGTGTGATGCGATCGAGGATGCCGTGGCTGCGCTGCTCAGCAGCGACGTAGCCTGAGCCGTGGTGCAGCTGGTCGAGTGCGTGCCCAATTTCAGCGAGGGCCAGCGGCCCGAGGTGATGGACGCGATCCAGTCAGCCGCGGCCAGCGCGCGCGGCGCTGCCGTCCTCGATCGGCACGCCGACGCCGTCCATCACCGCATGGTGCTGACCATTGCCGGTTCACCCGGCGCGGTCGCCGAGGCAGCCTTTCGCGCAGTGCGCTGCGCAACTGAGCTGATCGACCTGAACTTGCACCGTGGAGTCCATCCGCGCATCGGCGCAGCCGACGTTGTGCCGTTCGTCCCGCTCGCCTCGACGCCGATGCAACTGTGCATCGAGCTTGCCCAGCGCGTCGGTCGGCGCATCGCCGTTGAGCTGGACGTGCCGGTGTATCTGTACGGTGAGGCGGCCGCGCAACCCAACCGGCGGCGGCTGCCCGATCTGCGGCGTGGTGAGTACGAGCACCTGGCGGCCAACATTGCCACCGACCCGAGTCTGGCGCCGGAATTCGGTCCAGCGCGCATTGGCCCAGCGGGCGCCGTCGCAGTCGGTGCGCGCCCGCCGTTGATCGCCTACAACATCACCCTCGCGACGCCCGAGCTGGCCGTCGCGGCGGACATCGCGCGGTCGATTCGCGAGTCGAGCGGCGGCTTGCCTGGCGTCCAGGCGCGTGGCTTTCGCACCGCCGAGGCGAACATCGTCCAGGTATCGATGAACCTGCTCGACTTTCGCCGGACGCCGCTGCACGTGGTCTTCGAGCGTGTGACGACCGAAGCACGGCGGCGCGGTGTCGACGTGTTGGCCAGTGAGCTGGTGGGCCTGCTGCCCGCCGGTGCTCTGGCCGCCGTTGGCGGGCACTACCTGCGCTTTGCCCAGCTGGACGGGACGGCGATCATCGAAACGCGGCTGCTCGAACACGCGCTCAGCGCCGAATGAAGCTCGCCGCATGGGCGGGCCTGCTGGCCATCGCGCTGGCGCTGCGGCTGAGCTTGCTGGTCCGCTCGGGCTGGCTGCTCGAGGGCGACGATGCGCTCTCGGCACTGATGGCGTTCGACGTCCTCGACGGCGCGCGGCCGATCATGCTCAAGAACCAGACCTACGCCGCGGCCTGGGAGCCGTACGCAATGGCGGTCAGCTACACGCTCTTCGGAGTATCGCGGGTCAGCGCCAAACTGCCGGCGCTGCTCGGCTCACTGGCGTGCATCGGCACCAGCTGGTTTCTTGCCCGCGCGGTCGCGGGCACGACCGCGGCCTGGTTCGCCGCCGCGTTCGCCGCGCTGCCGCCCATCTACGTACTCGTCCTGGGCCTCAAGCCGTGGGCGCCGTATACCGAGGTCATCTTGCTCGGCTCGCTGTGCCTGTGGTGCGCGATACGCCTGAGCTGGCCACCGAAATGTCAGCGGGTTGCATGGTGGGCATTTGGCTGCGGCGTGGCCGGTGGAGTGGCGTTGTGGATGCATCCGCTGGCGATCTGGTATCTCACCGCCGCAACCCTGACGCTGCTGGTGCGAGTCCGTGGCCGGCACTGGCTGTCCGTGGCACCCGCGGGCTTTGTTGGCGTTGCCGTGGGCGCCTTGCCGGTGTGGCTCTTCAACGTCCAGACAGGGTTCGCCACCTTCAGGTTCGTCGTCAGTGGCAGTCAAGGGCAGACCGCGGATCGATTGGAGGTGCTCCGCGCGTGGTGGAACAACGACCTGCCGCGCGGCGCCGGCCTATGGCACCCGTGGGGCGAAAGCCCTGGCCTATTCGGCCCGCTGATGGCGTTTGCCGTGGGCGCCGCGCTGCTGTGGGCCGTGTTGGGGCGGCGCCAGCCAGCTGTGCGACCGCTCGATGCGCTACTGGTACTGCTCGTGAGCATTCCGACGCTGTTCGTGCTGAGCGGCTTCGGCGGGCCTGCCCTCAACCCGTACGGCTTCGATGCCACCGGCCGCTACGCTCCGCCGATCTGGAGCGCGCTCGCCGTCATCCTGGGTGCCGCGCTGGCCGCGGCGTGGCGGGTTCGGCGCTGGCTGGCGCTCGCCCTCGCCTTAGTGGCGCTGGGCGTCAACGCGGCTGCCTTCGCGGTAATCGACCCGCTCCAGGCGTTCCAATCGCCTTACTGGGAGCGCCTACCTGTCTCAAATGCGTCACTATTGCGGACGCTCGACGCCGAGCAGGTGTCGGCGGTGTGGATGAACCACTGGGCCGCTCAGCCGCTGATGTTCGACGCCCGCGCGATCGGCCAGCCGCTGATCGCCTATGACTGGTACGACGTCGAAGCCGGCGGCATCGATCGCTTCCCCGAGTACCGGCGGCTCGTCGAGCAGGCCGCCAAGCCTGCGTTCGTGCTGATCACCGACGAACCTGAACCGGTGCTCGTGCCGCGCTTACGCGAGCTCGGCGTGACGTTCGTGGTCGAGCGCGTGGCGCCTTACGTGGTGGTCATTCCCATCTCGCGCAAGGTGCATCCGGCGGAGGTCACCGGCGAGCTCGACTATCGCTACTGACTAGTCAGGTGACCAGGTAGCGCAACGTGCGCCGGCCGTGGGGGAAATTCCTACCCACTTCCGGCCAGATGGGCCTCCCACACTTTTGACATGGCGCAGTACAGTATGGGTAGTCGCGGCACCGCACCTCCCCCCGGGCGACCGCGAAGCAAGGGCGGGAACGGCTACTCCCCTGGCCGTCCCGCATCCGAAAGGCCGGCGCAACCTCCCCCCGCGTCGGCCTTTCCCATTTAACGCTCGCACTTGTCATCCTGAGCGCAGCGAAGGATCCGTAGCTCAAAAGTCGCGGATCCTTCGCAAGCTCAGGATGACAAGACGGGTTGGCGGCCGAGCGCCGAACGCGGCGGGTGCGCCCGCACGGCCGCCTCGTTGACCTCGGTGCCCCAGCCGGGACCCGTCGGCATGTGCAGCAAGCCGTCTTTGATCGTCGGCGCCACCGTGACCAGCTCGTCCATCCACGGCACCTGATCGGTGTCGAACTCCATGATGCGCACGTTCGGCACGACCGCGCACAAGTGGGCGCTCATCATCGTCGCCAGATGGCTGTAGAAGTTGTGCGGCGCCACGTTGACTTCGTACGTGTCCGCCATGCTGGCAACTTTCAAAGACTCGGCCAGGCCATTCCACGGCACGTCGATGATGATCACGTCCATCGCGCCCTGCTCGAAGAACGGTCGATACTCGCGTCGACCAAACAAGCACTCGCCCGTCGCCAGCGGAATCGAGGTCTGCTCGCGGATGTAGCGCAGCCCGGCCGGATAGCGCATGTCCATCTCGACCCAGAACAGGTCGAACGGCTCCATCGCCCGTGCCACCTGGACATACCCTTCGGTTTTGAAGTTGAAGTTCAGGTCGACCAGGATGTCGACCTCGGGCCCGGCGCCTTCGCGGAACGCGGCCAGCTGATCGCGAACAGCGTTGATGACGTAGCGTTCGGGGTTCAGCTCGGGGTAGCTCTCGCCGCGCGCGAAACCCGGGATGTGACCGCGCGGGTTGTCGTGGTCGAACAGCACGATGTTGGTCTTGAGCGCCGAGTAGCCACGCTGGACGACCTCTTTACCGAGTTGCACGATGTCGTCCAGGTTGTTGACCAGCGGTATCTGCATATCGCGCGCGCGCTGGCCGACTCGATATGAGCCGCAGTGCGACCAGTACAGCCGCTGCTTGTCACGGACCGGCCCGCCAAAGAGCTCATAGACGGGCACGTCGAGCGCTTTGGCCTTGAGATCGAGCAGCGCGTTCTCGATTGCCCCGACCGCCTGCTGGACGATGCCGCCGGCCGCCTGGCGACGCAGCGCCTGAAGCAATGCCACGTGCGCCTCGAAGGCGCGCGGGTCCTTGCCGATCAGGTTCGGCACGAGCCGTTCGATCACGCTGGTCAGTCCAGCGCCGCCGAACGACTCGTTGTATTCGCTCCAGCCGATCAGGCCGCTGTCGGCGGTGATCTTCAGGTAGTCGAAGGTGCGGCCGCCGGCATCGGCGTGCAGCGACTCAATCGCCTCGATCTTCATCCCGTGCTTTTCACCTCTCGATACTGTTCGAATCGTCTGACTATTTCTTCAAGTTTCGGGAGCGCCTCGTCTGGCTGCGTCAAGAATCGTCTGAGGTGCATCCGCACGGTCGTGATGCCTGCCCGCGCCAGGGCCGGGATCTCCTCCATGCTTTTCGCGATGTCGCCGTCGACCGCCCTGACCTCATCACAGAGCTCGAGCGTGGCCGCATCTCGGCCGGCATTGACGAATGCCTCTTTGAGCTCGGCGATGGCATCGACCTTCTGGGCGAGGTCCAGGCCCAGCACGCCCGACAGCAGCCAGCCATCGCCCAGCGTCACGATGCGCCTGATCAGGCGCGGCGCGAAGTGTCCGCCAAAGAGGATCGGAATGCGTTCGCCGGGCGCTGGCCGCGGCGAGCAGTACATGTTGTCGAAGTTGACCGTCTTGGAGTGAAAGCTGGCTGGCGCCTGGGTCCACAAGACGCGGCACGCATGCAGCTGGTCGTCGAGGATCTGGCCGCGCTCGGAGAACGGCACACCCAGCGCGTCGTACTCGTCCTTGTGCCAGCTGACCGAGACGCCCAGGCTGTACCGGCCCCTGCTTATGGCATGCACGGTTGCCACGGCTTTGGCGAGCAGCCCCGCCGGCCGCAGCGGCGCAATGGCGACGTTCGACAGCAACCTGATGGTGTGCGTTGCACCAGCCATGGCGGCCATCGAAGTGATCGAATCGGGCTGGGGCATCTCGAGGTGCCGCGGCTCCCAGCCATGGCCCGAGGTCAGCGCACCCGCCCCCATCAGCACGTGCTCGCTGGTATCGATCTGATCGACGCCGAGCTGATCCGCGTGCCGGGCGACCTCGAGCAAACGGTACTGCTGGTCGGGCGGAAACATGGCCCCTTCGGCGGTAATCGAGAGCCGCAGGGTCGGGCTGGTCATGAGTCGGCGGAAGCCCATGCTAGCGCCACGAGTACCCCGGGCGTGGATCGATTGGCTACAATTCCCGCTGACCGCAAGCCTGGCGGGGTAGCTCAGCGGTAGAGCAACGGATTCATAGCCCGTGGGTCGCGAGTTCGATCCTCGCCCCCGCCACCCGAAGGAAGGTCGTGGCCAAACAGCGCACGAGGCGCTTGCGGACGCCGACCTCGCAGGCCAGTACGAGTCCCGATTCCACCTGGAAGACGATGTCCTCCCGGACAACATAACGAGCCGCCGGTCACCGGCGATCAGACCGGCGCCGTGGTGGGCCAGAGCGTGGAGCGGTTCGCGGACGGAGCACGCCTGGCTTTCTGAGTGGGTCAGTGGCCGGGCTGGGAGGTGTGTTGCTGGGCCCTGACGATGGCCTGGGCGCGATTTTCGAGAGAGAGTTTGCGCAGGATGCGCTGGACGTGGGTTTCGGCCGTGCGTACGCCGATGATCAGCTCGTCGGCGATCTGGCGATTCGAATAGCCGCGCGCCAACAGCGCCATCACTTCTTGCTCGCGGTCGGTCAACACGTCTTCGGCTGTATCGGCAGCGACGGCGCCTGGACCTCCGAGCGCGCGCTCGAGCTGCATTGCGACACGCTCCAACTGCAGTGCCGCCAGCCCAGCGAGCCGATCGAACACAGCCAAATCTTCGCGCTCGAACAAGTCGCCCGATGACGGTGCGCCCAGCACCCACAAACCAAGCACAACTGTATTGCCCGCGCGCAGTGGGACCACGATGCGCGCGCCAGCCAGGTACCACGGCAGCGCGCCGGCGGCTTCGGCCGACAGGGCTGGCAGCGCGCCGTAGGCGTCCAGATCCTCAGCACACGCCAGCAGCAGCGGACCCGCCGCCGAGCGCCCGATCTCGACAAGGGCAGCGGGCGCGAGCGCTACGTTCGGCATCAGCGCGTGACCGTCGATCTCATACGGTCGTGCAGCCTCGTCTGGTACGGCTAGCCAAGCGCCGGTCAGCGCTAGCGACTGAGGCACGTGCTGCGTGAGAAAGCGCGTTATGTCGCCCGCGGATTGCGGTTGGCTCAGGTGCTCGGTCGCTTCGCCGAGCAGCCGCTGCCGCGCCAGACGATGCCGATACACGTACCGCCCGACCGCGCCCAGCAGGCGGACGCGCACGGGGTGGACCAGTGCCGCCACGACGAGCGCGGCCACAATCGAGACGGTCGGATCACCCTCGCTGCCTATCGACGAACCGAGGACTGACCCAAAGAGGCGACCGAGCACGACGACGAGCACCGCGTACATCGCCAGCAGGATGGTCGCCAGCAGTCCCCAGATGATGCTGGCGCGCACGACGCGTTCGACTTCGAACAGGCGGTAGCGCAAGATGGCCATGGCCAGCGAGATCGGAAAGACGAGCCACGCGCCGGCGACCAGCGTGCTCGTCGCGGCCGGCAGTTCGTCCGGCACGACCAGACGAGCCAGCGCATGCGGCACGGTCGCGACGACGCCGACTGCCAGGCCCCAGCGCACCCAACCAAGCTGGGCGCGCGCGAGCGGTGTGGTCGGGCGGCGATAGTTGAGCTCGAGCGCGACCAACGCGCCTGGCAGCAGGCCAGCCAATAGAAACGTCGAGAGTACGGCGCTCACACCCGGGCTGTCGGTCACCCGTGACAGGACCAAGGGCACCAGCGCAACGATGTACAGCAGCGGCACGGCGCGTTTGACCCGCCGATGCAGTCGGCCGGGCGCTGGAAAGATCAAGAACAGGTGCAGCAGCGCGGCCGTCCCCAGCAACATGACGGCTACGCCAAATGTGTCGAGGGCGCTCGCTGATGCCGCGGTGCGCTGGGTCCAGTGCCAGATGTCCTGTGTGGTGCTGATGGCCAGCCCGAACGCGAACGCGAGCAGCAGCCGCGCGACAACTGCCCGTGGTCGGACAAACGCGACTACGGCGCCAACGCCAACGATGGCGATGCCCAACAGGGAAGCAATGGCCATGTCGAGGACTAGCACCGGGCTGTTGAGCCGCGATTCGAGCGTGAACATCACGCGCCGCGGCTCGCCCGAGGACAGACTTAGCGACCCCGCCGCACCGGCGCGCCGATTGTGGAAGGCCTGGTGGCTGTCGAAGACGAACGGATTGCCATCGATCGCCACGACGCGATCGCCGCGTTGAATGCCCGCACTAGCGGCCGGGCTACCCGGCTCGACCTCCAGGACCTGGAACACGCCATCGACCTCATGCGGCTTGGGCCGCAAGACGCCGTCGAAGCCAGCGCCCGCATTGAGCGCCCAGCCCAGGGCGAGCAGGCCGACAAAGCTCAGCGCACTCGCCACGGCTAGACCCCGCACCAGGCGTTCCCCCAACAACACGCGCGCGATCATACTCAACAGCCTGGCCAATTCGTACGGACCGCGAGGATCCGTAGGTGTGTCCGTAGGACTACGGACGCCGGCCGGGCATGTCGCTGCCGAGACTGAGCCCACCTCGAGTCAAACGCTCGCACAGGAGCAATTCGAGGAATCGGCCACAGGGGGATTTCTCCATGTCCATCTACAGCACGACCGTGCGCGTGGCAGCCAGCCTGGCGTTCAGCGCGCTGATCACGGGTTGCTCGTCCGCAACACCGCCGCTGACGACTGCTGCACAGGCACCGACCGTTAACCCAGCCGCGATCCAGCCGAGCAACGCCACATTGAAGATCACGTCGCCAACGGTGGGCGGCGTCCTGGGCGGCGGCGCGGTCAAAGTCAGCATCAATTACAGCGGGCCAAACCTGGTGCCTGGCGCCGAGGCCAAAAAGCTCGACGATTACCACTTGCACTACTTCCTCGATGAGGACGCGAATGCGTACCTGACGGGCACCAAGCCGATCCCAACGGGCAATCCGCACATTGTGCATAGCGCGGCAAAGGAAGTGACATTCGATAACGTCGCGCCAGGAGCACACATGGTGGCGGTGGTCATGAGTGGCAACAACCACATCCCGGTGACGCCGTCGCTGGTCGACAGCGTGACCTTCATGGTCCAGTAGCACCATGGCCACGCTCGAGCAAGTCCTGGTAGCTGAGGCGGCGACTGCGCGCCGCGTCAGCGTCCTCGCCTCGGTCGCCGCGGGTCTGCTGGTGGGTATGGCCGAGTGCCTGTTTTTCGCAGTCACCCTGTCCATGTTCCAGATCCAACTCCTGACCTGGCAGTGGTTTGGTTATGCGGCGTACACGGCGGTGTCCGGCGTTGCTTTCGCGCTCGTCGTCGCCGCGCCAGTTCTGGCCGGCTGGGCGTTCGCGCTGCTGCTTGGTCGATCGGGCAGCGCATGGTGGCGTACGGCCTTGACCGGTCCGACGCTGTTGCTGGCGAGCATGGTGGGCGTGGTCATTGCCGCCACGCTCGAGCCGCTCGGCATTCAGTCGCCGGGACCGCAATTGGTGCTCGTCTTTCGCGTTGCATTTGTCCTGGCCAGCGCAACGGCGGCGTTGCTGTGCACCTTCGCCGTAGCGCGCTTGCTGGGCATCCCCAATGGGCTCAACGTGGCGCTGCTGACGGCCGCGGCTACGGGCGTGACGTACCTGGTCGTCGTGCTTGTGCTCGATCAGCTACCTGGCTGGCGTGTTGGCGGCGGTGACAAGGCCATGGTGCGTGTGGCGATGCTCGGCAACCTGCTGGCCGGTACCGTCGGCGGCAGCATCGCCTTTGGTCTTCTGTCAAGATGGTTGCGTACGGCGCACACCGAGTAGGCTGACCGAAACGACTCACACCACCGGGGGATGAGCATGGCGATCGCGGAGCGAACGGCAGCAGCGGCGGAACTGGGTTTCTCAGCAGAACGTATCCAGCGTATCGACGCGCTGATGCGACGTTTTATCGAGCGCGGCGTGATCGCTGGGGCGGTCACGTTGGTCGGGCGTCACGGTCAGTTGGCGCATGTGCAGGCGCACGGCTCGGCGGATCTCGACGGCGCCAAACCAATGCGTATCGACTCGATGTTCCGACTCGCCTCGATGACCAAGCCGGTCATCAGCGTGGCCGTCCTGATGCTGCTCGAGGAAGGTCACATCCTGCTGAACGACACGGTGACATCGTTCATCCCCGAATTCAAAGGCCTCCAGGTCCAGCACGGACCCGGCTATACGCTCGTGCCGGCCCAACGCGATATCACGATCCGGGACCTGCTCACGCACACCTCGGGCCTGGGCAGCGCGACCCTCGGGCCGGCGGCAACGCAAGCGCAGGCGATCGTCGAGCAGCGCGTCGCGACCGCCACGCTGGCATCGCTCGTCCCAGAGATGGCCAAAGTGCCGTTGAGTTTCCAGCCCGGCACGGCGTGGGAATACTCGGGCGCCTTCGGCTTCGACACGCTTGGGCGAATCGTCGAGATCGTCAGTGGAATGATGCTCGACGAGTTCCTGCGCCAGCGCCTATTCGAGCCGCTCGGGATGCGCGATACCACGTTCACTGTTGACGCGCTCACGCTGAACAGAGTGGCCACGGTCTACGAGCGCGGCCCACAAGGTCTGCAAGCCGCAACGCCGCAGGGCTATCTGGCTCGCGCGACCGACCCGCACAACACGTACTTCTCGGGCGGTGGCGGACTGGTCGGCACAGCCGACGACTACAGCCGCTTCGGGCTCATGCTGGCCGGTGGCGGCAAGCTGGCCGGCGAGCGCATCCTGAGCCGCAAGACGGTCGACTTGATGGCCTCGAACCACATCGGTCAGCTGCAGTTCGATCGCACCACGATCGATCTACGCGGCTACCGGTTCGGCCTGGGCGTTCGTGTCCTCGACACCCCGGCCGATGCGACCACACTGGCCTCACGCGGTACGTTCGGCTGGGCTGGCGCGTTCGGCACCAATAGCTGGATCGACCCGCTCGAGGGCATCGTGGGCCTGATGCTCATCCAGCGCATGCCCGATGTCGACGACCAGGTGCTGCGCTCACTGTGGCCGCGCTTCCAGGCGACGGCCTATCAGGCGCTCGACGACTGAATTGCCCCCTCTCCCAGATGGGAGAGAGGGCGGCTGTTAGGAAGTCGCCCGAACCAGGCCGCGGGCGATGCCGCGGGGGGCTTCGGCGATCGGCGCCACACGTGAGCGACCGAAGGCCACCACGGCACAGATCAGGCCGATGACCAGGGCGAAGACGGCGTTGCTGGGCTGGTTCGCGAGCAGCTGATAGGTCGTCGCGCACAGGGTCAACAGGACGAGACAGCTGGCAGCGAGCGGGGTCAGGCTGGGCCGAACGCGGAACACGCTGGGCAGGATCAGTCCGAGCGCGCCGAGCACCTCGGCTACGCCGATCGAGCGCACGAACAGCTCGGGCAAGGCGATCGGCAGAGGCAGCATGTCGAATGGCAGCAGCAGCTTGGGTGCGCCGCTAGCAAGGCCGAAGAACAGAGCCAGGAAGACCTGAACAATCCACAACATGACGCTGGCATTGATGGCGAAACGCATTGGAATTTGTCACTCCGAGTAAATGTCTGGTGTGTTGTGGCTCGAGCTTGTCATCACTCTACGCCTGGTTTGACGATGCGACTTCTCCAAAACTGCTCTACCTGGGCAAGAGCGCGCGCAGCTCAGCGGTGAGCGCTTCGGCTAGATCCGGCCGACCGTGGAACGCAGCCGGTGTGGTCTGCAGCAACACCACGCGCCAACGCTCGGCGTCGCGCACGGCGACGAGCGACTGGATCGAGTTCACCGCTGGGTTGATGTCGGAGCCGCCGGGCGGAACCATGCCTACGACGGCGCGCAGCAACCCAGCGTCGGCCGGCAGTCGGCGCACCTCGCGCACCTTGGCCACATAGGCCGCGGTCGCATGGCTTTCGAAGACGCCGCCCAGGTGCGCGGCGATCTCCGCGGCGCTGTCGGCCTGGCTACCGTCGAAGCCGACGATATGCCCATCGTCCACAAACAGCGCGGCAAAGCCGCTGGCGTCGCGGGCGTTCCATCGATCGAGCAATCGTTCGTACAGACGCCGAACGTCGTCGAGCGTAGCATCAGCGGACATGACCACTACTGTAGGGCTGTGGGTGCGTCTCGAGGCCAAGCCCGGCCGAGAGGCGGAGGTGGAGTCATTCCTCAAGAGCGCGGTGCCGCTGGTCAATGCCGAGCCGGCCACGACGGCATGGTTCGCCGTGCGCATGGGCTCGTCGACGTTCGGCATCTTCGACGTGTTCCCCGATGACGCAGGCCGCGACGCACACCTATCTGGGCAGGTCGCGGCGGCCCTGATGGCCAACGCACCCGAGCTGCTGGCGGAGTCGCCGCGAATCGACAAAATCGACATCCTGGCCGACAAGCTGCCGGCCTGAACGCAACAGCCCCGCCCATGCGTCGACAAGCTCAGCATGAGCGGGGTGCTGTTGGGTTGTGTGTTTGGTGCGGGTTAGGGCTCGAACGTCAGGCCGATGCGGCCGGCGGGGAGGCCGCTGGCATCGAGCGTGTCGTCACCACCCAGGCCGTTGACGCGCAGGGTGTCCAGCGCGCCCTCTGAGGCGCCGATTGAGACCGTCGCCGGCAGGCCGCTGACGACCACGTTGCCGTTGGTCCGAGCAACGCTGATGTGATCGTCGCCGTTGGTGCCGTTGACGACGATCGCGTCGGCAGCGCCATCACCGGCGAAGCCACCCAGGGTTGACGCCAGCTCGAGATTGACATCGAGCATATCGGTGCCGCTCAGGTCGTTGACCACGATGTTGTCGGCACCGCCCAGAGCGTTCAGGTCGATCTGCTCGACGTTGTCCAGGTCCATGACGATGTTGGCAACGTTGCGGATGAAGCGCACACGCCCGCCATTGGCCGCGACATCGAAGTTTTCGGCCACGTTGGCACCGTTGAAGAGCATCCGGTCGCGCCCATCCTGGCCTTCGATGGTGTCACTGCCATCGCCCGGATCCCAGATGAACGTGTCGTCGCCGGCACCCATGAGTCCGAGATCGTTGCCGCGGTTGCCGTCGATCGTGTCGTTGCCATCGCCACCGATGAGCACCTCGGCCACATCGGTGCCGTTGATGCGATCGTTGCCGGCGCCGCCGTCGACGGTGACCTTCTGCAGCAGCGCGGCGATGCCGTTGCTGCCGTTGAACGTGTCGTTGCCGCCGTTCATGTTGACCACGAGGTTCTCGGACGTGCCGATGTCGATCGAGAAGGGCGCGGTCGTGGGCACGCTGCGCTCGAGACGCACGCGGCCGCCATTGGGCGCGACTGCGAAGACTTCGTCGACATCGAGGCCATTGACCTCGACAGTGTCGAAGCCGTCGCCGCCCTCGTTGACGTCGGTGTCATCGCCCGGATTCCAGATCACGCGATCGTCGCCGGCGTTGCCGAAGACCTGATCGTCGCCCTTGAAGCCGAGCAGCGTGTCGTCGCCGTCGTTGCCGAGCAAGACATCAGCACCGCGACTGCCGACGAGCGTGTCGTTGCCGGCGCCGCCGTCCTCGGTCAGCTTGACCAGGTTCGCCGCCAGCTTGGAAGCGTCGATGCTGTCCTCGCCGCCGAGCAAGTTGACGGTCAGCGTGTCGAGCGCGCCATCGGAGTTGAGCACGCTGACGCCCGAGGACAGACCGGCGACGGTGACGCTATGTGAGCCGAACAGCTCGACCACGTCGTTGCCGCTTGTGCCGTTGACGATCACGCTGTCGGCCACGCCGTCAGGCGCGCCGCCAGCGGCGGCCAGGTTCAGGCTGACTTCGCGCATGTCCGTGCCGCTCAAGTCATTGACAACGATCGAGTCGCTGCCGCCGAGCGCGTTGAAGTCGATTGCTTCGACGTCGTTCAGGTCCATGACGATGTTGGCCACGTTGCGGAAGAAGCGCACGCGGCCGCCATTGGCCGAGACGTCGATGTTTTCGGCTACGTTGGCCCCGTTGAACAACATCCGGTCGTTGCCATCCTGGCCCTCAATGGTGTCGTTGCCATCGCCTGGGTCCCAGATGAACGTGTCGTCGCCGGTGCCCATCAGGCCGAGGTCGTTGCCGCGGTTGCCGTCGATGGTATCGTCGCCGTTGCCGCCGATGAACACTTCGGCGACGTCGGTGCCGAAGATGGTGTCGTTGCCGTCGCCAGCATCGATGGTGATGCTCTGGATCAGGGCCGCGACGCCAGTGCTGCCGTTGAACGTGTCATCGCCGGCGTTCATGTTGAGCACGACGGCCTCGGTCGTATCCATGTCGACCGTGAATGGGGCGGGCGAGGTCCGCTCGAGGCGAACACGGCCGGCAGTGGGGGCCATGGCGAACACTTCGTTCAGGTTCGCGCTGTTGACCTCGACACTGTCGACGCCGTCGCCGCCGCTGAATGCGACCGCCGGCAGGCCGCTCGCTTCGTCAAGCACAAGGTGGTCGCTGCCGCCCTGGCCGAGGACCAGGATCGACGAGGTGTTCCTGATCGAGGGCGTGCCGCCGTCGATCGCAACTGCACCGCCATTGATCAGGATCACGCCGCCGTCGCCGCGGCCGAGCGAGATGGTGTTGTCGGCGCCGTCGCCGGTCACGGTCAGCACGCCCGTCCCAGGAACGAACGCTGCGCCGACCGAGCCCGCGGCCTGCGCGAACGCGGGCACAGCGAGGCCCATGCTCAAAGCGGCCGCGATGACAACGGTGCCAACAGTGCGCGCCCCCGGGATCGGGCGTGGCGCAAAGCGATTCATACGTGTGTCACTCCTTCGCAGGGGTCGATGCCCCACGACCGAGAGCATCAGTCCGAAGGCCTGAAAGGAACCTGAAGACGGCGCGCTTCGGACTGCACAGTCCCCGCTTGGAAAGGCCGGCGCGAGGTGGTAGTGTCGAAACGAAGGGCGGCCACGCGGCAGCCACTTGGGGAGCCGCCCATGGGGAGGGTGAGTATGTCCCTCGAGCGGTCAGTCGTCGGTGGTGGAACAGTGGTCGGGCCAACGGACGGTCCGGCAACTCTGACCAGGCGTCGCCTGCTGGGTCTATGGGGCGTCGGTGTGGTGAGTGTCGCGCTGGCCAGCGCGTGTGGACCGCAGGCTCAGCCGGCGGCGGCGCCAACGACCGCGGCAGGCAAGCCCGCGGCGCAGGCCGGCCCGGGCGGATTCAGTGGCGGCGGGACCCTCAAGGTTCTGTTGCGCTCGCACTTTGTGCCAGCCTTCGACGTGTGGATCGACAAGTGGGCTGCCGAGTGGGGCGGGAAGAACAAGGTCGAGGTCCAGATCGACCACATCTTGTCGGCCGAGCTGGCGGCCAAGTTGGCCGCGGAAGTCGCGGCTGGCGCCGGCCACGACATCTACGCGCTGACCCGTTCGGGCGAGGGCCCGCTGTACCAGAAGCAATTGATCGACGTCGGCGATCTGGCCAAGCAGGTTGGCGCGGCGCACGGCGGGTGGATCCCGCTGGCCGAGCAAATCGGCCTGATCGAGGGCGTGTGGCGGGGCCTGCCTGAATTCTTCATCGACTTCCCGGCGCTGTATCGCAAGGATCTGTTCGACGACAACGGGCTCAAGCCGGTGGAAACGTGGGACGACCTGCTCAAGGTCGGCACGCTGCTCAAGGACAAGGGCTCGCCGATCGGCATCGCCATCAACCAGAAGAGCAACGACGCCAGCAATTCGTGGTCGTCGTTGCTGTGGACCTACGGCGCCTCGACGGTGGCCCAGGACGGCAAGACTGTCGCGATCAACTCGCCGCAGACCAAGGAGGCGCTCACCTTCGCCGTCCAGCTGTATCAAAAGACGATGACCAACGAGGTGCTGTCCTGGGACGACACTGGCAACAACCTGTTGCTGGCCTCGGGTAAGGGCTCGTGGATCCAGAATCCGATCAGCGCGTTGCGCACGATTGAGAAGGAAAACGAGGCGTTGGCGAAAAAGATCCTCATCTCACAGAGTCCCTCCGGGCCAAAGGGTCGGCACATGCCGGTCGCGGTCAACTCGTTCGGCATTGCCAATTGGGCGAGCAGCGTACCGGCTGCGAAGGCGTTCCTGACCGACTACTACCAGGTCGTCCAGGAAGGCGTGAAGGTGAGCGAGGGCTACAACCAGCCGCTGCTCAAGGACTTCCGCAAGAAGCCCATGCCGGTGCTGGGCGAAGATCCGCGGCTGGGTCTGCTCCAGGACATGGACCAGGTCGCGCATGCCGCGGGTTGGCCGGGACCGCCGACCGCGGCCGCGGGCGAAGTCGAGTCGAACTGGATCGTGCCGCTCATGGTCGGCCGCGCCATCCAGGACGGCGACGTGAATGGCGCCGTGGAATGGGCGACCCAGAAGGTCGAGGCGATCTACGCCAAGTACTGACGCGGTGCGCGGCACGACTTCTCCTGTGGGGGTTACGTGGCTCCCTCTCCCTGGCGGGGAGGTCTCCGGCGATGGCGGTAGCCGCAAACGTTAAGGTTGCACGGCGGGGGCCGCGCTACGCGGGCTACTTGCTCGTGCTGCCGGCGGTCATTTACGTGTTGGCGCTGGTCGGCTTCCCGCTGCTCCTGGGCATCTGGTACAGCCTGACCGACGTCACCGTGGCGCGCCCCGGCGAATTCATCGGGCTCAAGAACTTCGTCGACGCGACGCGCGACCCGTCATTCCGACTGGCCATGCGCAACACGCTCATCGTCGGCGTCGTCTCGACGGCCGCCAAGATCACCTTGAGCGTCGCCCTGGCGTTCCTGATGTTGGGCGCGTTTCCAGGTCGGCGCGTCGTGCGCGCGCTGTTCGTGCTGCCCTGGACCGTGCCGATCGCACTCAGCACCATCGGCTGGAAGTGGATGTTCCATTCGCAGTACAGCGTCATCAACTGGCTGCTGCACAACGTCGGGCTCATCGACGAGAACATTCAGTGGCTCGGCACACCGGTGGCGGCCATGGCGGCAGTCATTCTGGTCAGCACGTGGCGCGCTGTCCCATTCGGCGCGATCACGGTACTGGCCGGCCTGACCGCCGTACCCGCTGACGTCGTCGACGCCGCGCGCATCGACGGCGCAAGTTGGTGGGCGCGCTTCAGCAAGGTCATCGTCCCGATCATCGCGCCCATCCTGTTCATCGCGGTGCTGTTCGATCTGATCTTCACGCTGACCGAGCTGACGGTCGTGTATCTGCTGACTGGCGGCGGCCCGGTCGATCAGACACAGGTGCTGGCCAACTATGCACTGCAGGTTGGCATTGCCGGCTCGCAGCTCGGGCTTGGCGCGGCTATCGCGCTGTTCCTGCTGCCGGTGCAGCTCGTGCTGACCGTCGGCGCGTTGCGCGCGATCGCGCGGCGCGAGGGACTGTAGCCCATGACGACGCTCGCCTCGCCCGCCGCGCACCGGCTCTCGCGCCCGCTCCCGCGCGCTCAACGCCGGCGCCTGCTAACGCGCGGACAACAACGCGTCCTGTGGCGCGGACTCGCGGTGACGGCCTATGCCCTGATCACCGCGTTTCCCTTCTACTGGATGCTCATCACCATCTTCAAAACCAACACCGACCTGTACAACCCGAGCAACAATCCGCTCTGGTTCAACCAGCCGCCAACGCTCGCCCACATCCAGTACCTGTTCGAGCAGACGCGCTTCCTGACCTGGATGTTGAACTCGCTGATCATCGGCGTAGCCGTGGTCGCGATCACGCTGCTGGTGACCGTGCCGGCTGGCTACGCGTTGGCCCGACTACGTTTGCCGGGTGCACATCCGCTGGGCATTGCCATCTTCGCTACGTACCTGGTGCCGCCCAGTCTGTTGTTCATTCCGCTAACGCGGGTCGTCCACCAGCTGGGACTGCAGAACACGATCTGGTCACTCGTGGTCGTGCTGCCGACGATTTCGATCCCGTTCACGGTGTGGCTGCTGATGGGCTTCTTCAAGAACGTGCCGTTCGAGATCGAGGAGGCGGCGTTGGTCGACGGCTGCACGCGTACGCAAGCCGTCATTCGCGTGGTGCTGCCGATCAGCCGTGCCGGTCTCGCCGCGGCGGCGATGTTCGCGTTTGCGATCTCGCTCCAGGCGTTTCTGTACCCGCTGGTCTTCACCTCGAGCACGGCCGTGAAGCCGGTTACGCTCGGCGTGGTGACCGATCTGATCCGTGGCGACGTTTTCTACTGGGGCTCGCTCATGGCGGGCGCCCTGTTCTCGGGCGTGCCCGTGGCAGCGTTGTTCACGCTGTTTCTGGACGACTTCGTGGAGGGCGTCACCGGCGGCTCGATCAAATAGGGTGATCCGTCACGCGAGCATCTACGATAGGGCCGCGCCCGAAGGCTATCGCGTGCTGGTCATGCGCTACTGGCCGCGCGGCGTCAAACGCGAGCGAGTCGATACGTGGCTAAAAGAGGCGGCGCCAAGCGCTGAGCTGCTGCGCGCCTATACGCACGAAGGACTGGACTGGTCCGCGTTCGAAGAGCGGTTCCGCCAGGAGATGGCCGAGCGGTCCGAGGTGATGCGGCAACTACGTGACCTGGAACGGCAGCACGGCACGCTGACCCTGCTGTGCCACGAACGGCAAGGCCACTGCCATCGCATGATCCTGGCCGACCTGCTGGCAGTTGCTTAGTCAGCGACTGGCGCGAGGCCGATGCCGAACAGCACAGCGTGGACGTACGCGGCAACGTCGGCGCGCTGATCGACGCCATCGAGGACCATCGCCTCGAGCACGGGCACCATGCCCGGTGCGATCTCGTGCAGGTCCTGCACGACGGGCTTTTCGTTGCGCGATGCGCGCGGGTCGGTCACGAAGTCATAGAGCGCATCGGTCAGGCCATCCTCGTCGACCAGCAGCCGGAACACCGGCGAAGCGGGACGAATGATGCCTTCGGGATTGCGCAACCGCGGCGGAGCCACGTTCGGAACAGTAGCACGCCTCGTACCGCCAGCCGCGCCCTGGGAACGCGGCCGAAAACTCGCAATTCCCTGGTGAGCCGCTTGCCGCATTCCTAGGGCCAGTCTGTTGGAAGAAAGTTCGGCCGACTGCGATGTTCGACGAAACCGGCTTGTCGGCCGAACTTCTAGGGCGCCTCGTACAACTCGATGGTCATATCCGCCGTGGACGGGTCGATCATGGTTACCTCGACCGCATAGGTGCCATCCGCTGGCAGGCGCGTCGGCTCGAGCGCGGCGCACGAGCTGGTCGTGGCGATCTCCTGGCCATCGCTGCGTAGGACGCGGGTCGTTTCGTTCAGGCAGCCGGCGGCTATGGATGGGCCTGGCGAGCCAGTGCCATTGCGCTGTATCAGCCCGAAACGCTGGCCAGCGCGGCCCTGGAAGGTCAGCCGTGCGCGCTGACCGGGCGCCGCCGTGACCACGGGCACCGCGGGGCCGCCGAACTGGAGCACCCCCTCGAGGTCAGGCGGTACGTCGAACAACGCCAGGCTCAGGTCGACGGTGTCAGGCGCCGGCGCCGACAATTCGATGATATAGGTGCCGTCGGTGGGCAGAAGCACGGCTGGGATCATGCTGCAGCTGTTGTCGCTGGCGGCCTCTCGCCCGTCGGGCGCCAGCAAGCGCGTGGTGGTCGTGATGCAGCCGGGCTGGGTCGACGGACCAGGATTGCCCACGATGCTGCGCTCGACCACGGTCACGCGCTGCCCGGCCCGACCGGCGAAAGACATGCGCGCGACCTGGCCCGGACCATTGGTACGCACCGCGATTGACGTTCCGTCGGTGGCGATGGGTGTCACCGCTGCCTGCGCACCGCTGGCGCCAGCCGAAGTCGGCTTGGCGGCCTGCGCAACGGGCGCCGTCGCGGCCGCGGTCGCTGGTGCCGCGATCGCCGTTGCCGCGGGTAGGGCCGGCGCCGACGGTCCAAGCAGCCCAGGCGCGCGCGCGATCACGATCAACACCAGCCCGAGCGCAGCCAACGCACCCTGGCGCACGCGCGACTGGATAGCCGGTATCTCGACCCCGAAGGCTTTGAGCCCACCGCCGACGATGGCGGCCATGATGCATGCGATGCCAGCGGTGAGGAGCGTGTTCTCCAAAGGCGCGGGCGCCTCAGCGCCAATCGTCGATGGATACAGTCCGAGCGTAGCTGGCGCCGAAGATGCGCCAGTAGCCATTCGTCTCGCCGCCGACGACGACGACCCGAATCGCCTCACGCGGGAACATCGGGATCAGCTCGTCTGGCGCGGCACGCAGCATCGTCGCGTATGGCTCCTCGCCGAATGTCGCCCGCGGATAGACGTAGTTCTGGACAAGCTGGTAATCCCAGTACTCGCTGGCCGCCATCAGCGCGTTCGTGTGCGCCCAATCCTCGAGCGCCTCTTTGGTCGCGAATGGGCCGCGCTCGGCGAACTGGCGTGCCGCGATCGGATCGAGCACGAACAATGGCTGCTCGCGCGGATCCATGCCCAGCAGCATGTGTCGCACGTGCTCGCGCCAGTGGGTTTCGCGCACGCCGAGCGTGAACGCTGTGTGGCGCACGCCGCCGAAGACGCTGACGGCGCTGTCCGACGGCGCAAAGCCGTGCGAGACGTGGAACGGCTCCCAGGGCGAGGCTTCCTCGTTTTCGGCAAAACACACGTTGGTGAAGGAGTAGCCGTTGCCCTGCGAGCCCATGTAGGTCAGCCCGGGCACCGAGCCGCCTTGCAAGTTCTGCGACAGCAGTCCGTACGCGCGACCAATCGTCGCGTTGGCGTGGTTGTACGGGCCCATCGCGCCGATGCCCGAGTTCATGCCGATCTCGTCCCGAATCGGGCCATTCACGATGACCATTGCCGCGGCCGAGCTCGTGGTGCTGCCGCGGGCGCTCGCGCCGCTGGCGGCCAGGGCCAGGACCACCGGGAAATACTCGGGCCTGCACCCGGCCATAACCGCATTGACCGCAACTTTCTCGACCGTGTACTCCCATGCCTCACGGAAATGCGTCGGCCGCATGCGTCCGACGACCTCATCCGGTGCATGGCTGGTGCATGCCAGCATGGCCGCGACGCGCTCCTCGGTCGGCAGCACGATGGGCAGCATGTCGGTCCAGTTGCTGTCAAGGAAGTGCTGACGCAGGTCGTCCTCAGTGGCCGGCTCAACCAGCCGCGACGTCGTTCGTTCGTAGACCGTCTTCTGCAGCTCGTCGTCGCGGAAGGGCCGCGTCAGCCCTTCGACGATCTCCTGAACCACGGGGCGTTTGGTGACCGGATCGATGCCGTCGATATAGGCCCGTAGCTCGAGGGCCGTTTTACCCATCACTGGCTGTGGCACGAAGGCGGTGCGCATGCCGGGCATGCCGTTCATGCGCGCCGTGGAGCGCACGACGCGCTCGAAGATCTGGGTGTGCAGCGCCACCGTAGGCACCTGGTACTGGCTTTCGATCGTCATGGCATGCGCGGCGACCGCCGGCGCACAGGTGCTTCAATGGCCGACGCCGACGATTGCGGCGTCTCCCTCCGACTTGATCCGCGTCCACAGCTCCGGATCGTCCTTGGTGTAGACGTTCGCGAGCTGCACGAGCTGGGTATTCACGTTCGGCAGGTTCTCGGCGAACCATGTCTGCAGCTGTTGCAAGAGCAGGTCGGCGTCGTCGAAGCGGCAATCGACCAGGAAGATCTTCTTGCCGTCGAGCGCGTCCAGACGCGGCGCGAGTGGCTTAGGGTTGACGCGCGGTGGATAGCCCATGGGATTGTGGACGACGAGTCGCTCGGCTTCGACGCTGACCATACGCGGAGTGTACCGTCCGGCTATGACGTCGCTGCGCGTCGGCAACATCGACGTGGCGGTCGTCAGCGACGGACGACTGTTGATGGATCCGGCGCTCATGTTCGCCCCCGGACAAAGTGAGTTTCGCGACCACGTCGAACTGGATGACGGTCGTGTGCCGTTCTCTGTCAACTGCGTGCTGGTTCGGACTGGGGAGCGCACCATCCTGCTCGATACTGGCGCGGGCCGCGAAGACCCCGTGCTGCTGGCGCGCTATGGCGGGGGGTGCGGAATGCTCGTGGACAACCTGGGCACGCTCGGCGTCGCGCCCGCGGACATCGACACGGTGGTCATCAGCCACGCCCATGGCGATCACATCGGCGGCGCGACCGTGCGTGCCATCCCAACGTATCCAGAAGCCGTGTACTGGTTCTCGGAAATCGAATGGGAGCACTGGCTGCAGCCCGACGTTCTTATGGAGCGTCCCTTTCTGCAGAACAAGCTGCCGCCACTCATGGACCACGGGCAGGTCGAGCTGGCGCTCGAAGAAGACGAAGTCGCGCCGGGCGTGCGGCTGGTCTTCGCGCCGGGCCATACGCCTGGCCACATGTGTGTGGCCATCACCTCGGGCCAGGAGATGGTGCTCTACACGGGCGACTTGCTCCACCATCATGCGCAGCTGGAGCATCCCGACTGGTCGCCTATGTTCGACATGCTGCCGCAGATGTCTGCCGCTTCCCGCGCCCGCATCCTCGACGAAGCGAGACGGCAGCGCGCGGTGCTCATCACTGCCCACCTGCCCACGCCAGGCATTGCCCGCCCGGTCGCCGACGGCTGGAGCACAGCCTAACGGCCCAATCCCCCCGCACCCCGAACTGCCGATAGCGGCTGGGCCGGTCCCGCTCCCCCGCCAGAGGGCGGAAACCCTCCTGGGCCGGATGGCGCGCGCAGCGCGAGGCAAGCGGGAGGATTCCGTACGGGCACAAGGCGCAACGAGCCGTCTCCCCGCCGCCCGGCGGAACCCTTGTGGCGAAAGGCGCGCGCAGCGCGAGGCCTGCACCAACGCTGACGACCGCACTGCGGCACTGCAGCTGGTGTGAGCGAACTAGAATTGAAGTCGTGCTGAGCCACGAGGACAACGAACTGATCACGCGCATTGGACCTGGCACGCCGATGGGCATGCTGTTCCGCGAGTACTGGCTACCGGCCATGTTGTCTTCGGAGCTGCCGAGCCCAGACTGTGATCCCGTCCGTGTGCTG